>WRNE01000029.1 GCA_009776725.1 Coriobacteriia bacterium | reverse complement strand
CATCACCATCAACGGGGGCGTGGTAACAGCCACTGGCGGCTTGGCTGCGGCGGGCATCGGCGGCGGACAAGGCAGCGACGGCGGGGATAATGCCGGCAAGGGCGGAGCAGGCGGCTTCATCACCATCAACAGCGGCGTGGTCACAGCTGTCGGCGGGTCTAGCAACGACGGCAACATTGTGACCAGCTTCAACGGGGCGGGCATCGGCGGCGGCTCGGGCGGTGTGGGCAGCCTGGGCGGGACTGCAGGCGCAGGCGGAGACGGCGGCACCATCACCGTCAACGGCGGCACGGTCAACGCCAGCAGCGGCGTCAACGCAGCTGCCGTAGGCGGCGGACAAGGCGGCTCTGGAGTACTAGGCGCCAACGGCAACGGCGGCAACGGCGGGACGCTGGTCGTCAGCGGCGGCGTGCTCAATGCCACCGGCGGCATCAACGCAGTCGGCATAGGGCCTGGCTACCCGAGCATAGGCACATCGAGCACCGCAGGCAATGTCGGTGACGAAACCGTCGTCTACTATAGCTATGGCACGATCGTCTCCAGAGGCGAAATCCAAGCCATCCTCGCCAACTTCGCAGAAATGCCCACTGGCTACGAGTACTGGACAAGCCCTGACTTCGGCCACGACCCAGGCTCCAGCCCAGGCACGGTCTTCGGCCTCGGAGACGCCTCCTTAAGCATCCCCGATTACGGCACGGCCTTTGAGGTCAGCAGCGACGACCTCTTCACAAAGATCATCGTCTGGAGGCTAGCCAGGGTCGCCGACGTCACTGTCAGCGGGACAGTGGGCGACGAGTTGCCAGTCGGCCAACAAGCGACGCTTTTATTATGTGGAGACACCCTCGCTTCTGGGCTTGTCGACGTCAATGCGTCCGCATGGTTTGACAACCTGCCTGCTGACCTCGTGGTCTTGGCCAACGGGTCTGCTGGGCAGCGGTTCATTACCTTGTATTTCAGCGGCATCCCTGAGCTTGAGGGTGTGACAGTCTTTGACATCGTTATACCAGGCAGCCTGCTGGCAAGTGAGCTTGACTTGGCAGTGATGCTAAACCCATTGGCAGTCTTCAATATCGTCGAAGCCGAAGGTGGCGGCGACAACGGCGGCGACAACGGCAACGGTAGCGATAACGGCAACACAGGCACAGACAAGCCCAGCAAGCCAAATAAGCCAAGCACTCCAGCGACAGGCGACACGGGTTATTTGCTTTTGCTAGCAATGCTTGTCTTGATGGTGCTGGGATGGCTTTGCCTGCATGCTTATGGGCAAAGCCAGGACAACACAGACATGGCTTTGAAAGTTGTCAGATAGCCTTGGACCAGGCTGCTGTTTGGGGGCAGGTTCTCGAAGGGCCTGCCCCGATTTCGCCCAAAGATACCGTCCTCGCTACAAAACGGTTGCTTATATTGACCAGGGCAGTCCAAAATGCATAGTTTGAAGAGCGTTATGAATAAAAAAGACCTATTATTGACAGCCTAGGCAACTTTTTCTATTCTCGCTTTCATTTTTGAACGGGTACTGCTCCAGAATGACGGTTGGGCGCAATTTTGATGAACCGGTTTATATGTTATTTACAGTTAGCAATTTTCTGACCATTGCTTTTACGAAGCGATTCTTTATGCAGTATAAAAACAGGTCAAAAATTTGTACCCTACCGCAAATCTGGAACACTTAGCTTTAGAAGACATATAAATATAGTATAATATAATACTAACAAAATAGTATTATGAGCAACAAGCTGGACCGGTTACGAAAAGCACTTCATAGCTGCTTCTTCCTAAAGACCAGTACTGAGGCGACGACTAGCATCACCGTCAGAACTGCTGTGATACCGATCGACCAGTAAAGGTCTGCGGCTTTAACCACACCCATTAGCAATTCGACATTCAACGATGCCAGCGACAAGGGATTGTACTTCTCCACATTTGGGAAAATATTAGCGACCAACATCACAACAACAACTGATCCGCTGGTCAGAAGGCATGCAGGAACACCGTCAAAACAGCAAGCGGCAAACAAGAGGACGGCCAGCAGAAACGCTCCGAACAGGCAGAGGCAGGCAATCGAGAAGAAGAGGCTTGCTACATTGTCGGAGGGCCAGAGGAAGACGGTGTAGGCTTGGGTGACCAGGGCGCAAAACGCCAGGCTCAGCGACCAAAGCAAGACCATGTAGGTGTACTTGGCCAAGACCACGGCGTTGCGGGAGAGGCCTTTGGTGAGCATGTTGATCATTGTCCCGCGCGAGAGCTCGTTTGCCATGATCCCAGAAAAAACCACAATTGTGACGATCAGGCCCATCTGCGAGGTGTTCTTGAAGAACTGCGCCCAGGAGTCCAGCGCCCCAGGCTCGGGCAGGTTGAAGGAGAGTCCCTCGGGCACCAGCAGTTCCAGCAGGTTAGGGGTCAGCTTGGCGGTCAAGGGGCTTAAGATCCCAAAGCCTAGAAAAACCAGCAGCATCACCAGCATGCGGCTCGTCCGAAGCCCTTCGAGGACCTCTTTTTTGACGAATGTAAAATAATGGGACACAGCGAGGCCTCCTACTCTAAACCGACTACTTCGGCAAAGAGGCTCTCCAACGACGGCTCCATTACCTCGAACCTTTGAGGGATGATGCCCCTGCTTGCCAATTCAGCCATGACGATCTGCCCTGCATAATCGGTGTCAGAGACCTTGACCGTCATCGTGTTTCCTTCGCTTGCGATGTCTAGTGCCAAGCGCTTCAGCGACTCTGCCCTCTCGAAATCGGCGAGGTCTTCTGCATCTGCGAAACTGATCACGAAGCCTCCCTGGCTTCGGCTTGACCTGATCTCGTCCAGTGGCCCCGACAAGGCCAGCTTGCCTTGGTGCAATATCGCCACATAGTCACAGATCCGCTCGACATCGGTCAATACATGTGTGGAGAAGACCACGGTCGTCTCCCCCTTGACAGCCGACAGGATGTCGAGTATCTCCTTACGCCCGATAGGGTCTAGGGCAGAGGTCGGCTCATCGCATATTAGTAGCTCTGGCCTGTTGAGGAGGGCTTGAGCTATACCGAGGCGTTGTTTCATGCCGCGGGAGAAGCTTTTGATTTTGCGTTTCTCGCCACCTAGCCCTACCAGCGAGAGCAGCTCTTCAGAGCGGAGCTTGGTGTCGTCTTTGGACATTTTGGTGATCTCGCCGCAAAACGACAGGTACTCCATCGGCCTCATATACCCGTAGAACTCGGGAACGTCGGGCAGGTATCCGATAAAGCGGTTGGTCTTCGTTTCACCGTAGCCGGCTTTTTCTCCACATACGAAAACCTCGCCGCTATTGGCCTTTAGCAAGCCAAGTACGATTTTCATGGTCGTAGTCTTCCCGGCTCCATTCTGGCCAACAAACCCGTAGACGGAATGCTCCGGCACATTCATTTCAAGCCCTTGTAAGACCTCTTTGTTGCCGAAGCTCTTGTGGAGGTCGTGGATCTCTAAAATGCCCATTTAAACCAACTCTCTAGCCTGCTTGCTTGCGCTTGCGGACTTTTTAATCATCCCCTCTACCGATGGCAAAGTATACGATAGGGCCAATCGTGTTTATCAGCAGCACGATGACGATCCACAAGGCCTTGTTGCCAAAGCGGTAGTTCGGATGCCTTAACACGTGGATCAGAGCAACTACAGCCAAGACAATTTGAATGGCAAACAATGGGATCAGGAAGACCAGGTACTCTTTTAGGAACTCGATGCTGATTGTATTGTTCATGCGCCACCATCCTTTTATAACGATATCGATATGATATCACGGTAATATCTTCATTACAAGGCTCTCCTTTAACTTTGATGTGTTAAACAGAGAATTGATCTGGCTAAACAATTTCTAACGAGTTTTTAAAGGCGGCTAGGCTTGTGAGGGTTGGGAACATGAACTGACTTAGACTGCCGACATAGGATAGAAAGCTAGATGAATGAATAGTATTATAACGAACATAAAAGCATACCGGTAGATTTTTAAGCTACATGAACGAGCGGTCCGAATAGAGAAACACTTGACAGCTAAGCATGTCAATGGGTTTTGATCAAGGGGTTTGACAGTACTTCCTATATAGGTTGGCATTTATTCAACGAAAGCATCGAGAAATGCAGCAGTTTGGCTTAACTGGTAAAATAGCGGCAAATATGATGTGGTGTCTAGCGTTACCAAGGGTGAGGGTGCAATGAAATCAAAAAGACTGCTACGCGTATCAACTGCACTTTTGTTGCTTTTTTCGATAGTCCCGCTTTCGGGGATGACATTTCTACTTGATGACGGACTAAGCCAAATAGAAGACTTGCAAGTCCATGATGAGGCTGTTTCAGAGGGGCAGCTGGGTGAGGGGCTGCAGGGTGAGGGGCTGGGCGAAGACGCCCCGCTAGCCGATGGGCTGCGCGAAGACGCCCCGCTAGACGACGCCCCGCTAGCCGATGCCCCGCTGGTTGACGGGCTGCGCGAAGACGCCCCGCCAGCCGAAGCAGGGCAAGAAGCGCTAGACCAAGCCGAGACATTGCAGGATATAGGCTCCGCAGACGGTCTTCTCCCCCTATCAGAACACGTCTGGGACAGTAACGTCGTGCCGACAGTTGTTGACGGCGACACGGTCCATTTAAGCGGGACGCCTTCGGGGACTTTGAGCATTCCCAGCGGAGCCAGGGTATACATCGACGGTCTGGTCAGCCCAATGACGACCGGCCAGGCCTTGCTGTTTGGCAGTGGCTCGGTCGTCGAGTGGAATGCGAGCCTGACGGGCTCGTACAATGCATACTTAGTGACACTGTCTGGGGCGACTGGCAGTCCGGCTGAAAGATGCAGCTTTATCGTAGGCAGCAGCGTTTCGCTGGCCAACAACGGGTCAGGGGGTACGCTACGCGTCAACGCCGTGTCCATAGACGTGTTTTTGGGCGACGGCTCGTCGATTGTGTCGGGGGGAACGACAGGCAATGCGGTCACCATCGATACTAACAATGTCAGTTTGAGGATCGGCGAGAATGCTAGAATCGCCAGCACGTCCAGCAACGTCAGTACGGCGATACAGATATCAACCGATGTCAGGGGGGCCTTGATCGAGCTTAACGGCGGATCGGTCGTATCTGACAGCCAAGGCTACGCCATCAACGACGGGGGAGGCAGCGGGCTGGCCCAAAACGACACAAGCATCGTGATCAATTCCGGCGAGGTAAGAGCGGGCTCAAGCTGTGCCATCCATTCCACCGGCAGCGCGTCGACAGTCACTGTCAATGGAGGGGACATCGCCAACTCGGCTGGCAACAACCTCAATCCGGTGATCTACATGAACGGCGGCCTTGGGGACAATGCCTTCATCAACGGGGGCACTATCCGTGCCCTGACAAACAACGCCTATGTGCTGCAGTCCAGCGGCAACATCATTGTCACTGGCGGAGAAGTCACATCGATCAACGGCCGGGCGATCAATTTGGTCGGCCTTACGTCGGTTGCCACAATCAACGGCGGGATCATCCAGGCCACAGGCAGCGGTACCGCGGTCAGCACGGCAACCACATCAGGCGAGGCTGCTGCCAATGCGGCGATTATCGTCAACGGGGGGCTGGTCACCACCACCACCGGCAATGCGATCAACCTCGCCGGCATCAACTCGTCGGTCAGTATAAAAGGCGGGGTCGTGGCGGCGACAACGGGAAATGCTGTCAATGTGACCAACACTGCCACCAATGCCAGCGTCAGCCTCAGCGGCGGTTTCGTGTTCGCCTACGGCAACACGGTCACGACATCGGTCGCCAGCGCCAGTTATGCGGTTATCCGCATGCCCAGCGGACTGTTGCCAAACATCGCCGACGACGCCTTGGCTGTGGCTTGGAGCGGAACAGCCGGGGCAACCTACCTTCCAGGCCTGTCAAACGACATAACGTTCCAAGCAATTGGGGAGACAAGCGTCCAGTGGCGCAAAGTCTCCGATGCCAGCGGCATCGCATACCAGCACGGGGCAACCCAGGGCTTTTATCCCCTCCCGGTAAATGTGAGGGCAGACAGCGAGTTCGGCCTGATCTTCGATGCCGACCAGTCCAGCCCGACATACGGGCAGTTCTATTTGGACATCAACAACAACCAAAATATTGATACCACAGACATAGCATATAACGAGGGGCAAGGTACTGCCTGGTCGTTTAACGGCGCGACTTGCGTCTTGGACCTGACCGGCTTCACTTGGGTCACGCCCGCTCCCTTTGCCCTGGTGATCCTCGGCGACCTGCAGGTTACTCTGCATGGGGAGAATACCTTGACCTCCACCTCCAGCGACAGCCTGGTCACTTGCGGCATTTATTGCCTTGACGGCTCTAGTTTGAACCTGAATGGGGGAGGCTTGCTGGTGGCGACAGGCGGATCAGCCTCGGGGCAGGCAGGCAGCCAATCCATTGGGATTTCGGCATATGACCTGCAAATCACCAGTGGGAGCCTAAAAGCCAAAGGAAGCCAAGCCCTGCCCGATGGGCAAAGCTTTGGGATCAGCGCAGCCAGTGTCAACATGCTTGGTGGGAGTATCGAGGCCAGCGCTGATACCAGTGCCCTTGGTTTCACGTCAGCACCCGGGCTTTTATTGCCGAATTCCTACGAATGGCTGTCTAACCAGAGCTCGCCCAGCAAGCCCGGCGGTCTGCCTAACACCTACCCGGGGACTCCCTATCTCTACGATCCGAGCGACATGTATCTGCGCCTAACCGACCTAGACATCAACCATGGGCTGATCTTCGATGCCAGCACCGGTACGATGTACTTGAACAAGTCCGGGATAGCTACGGTCGAGGCAAACCTCGACTACGAGTTCACGACCGGCAGGGGGCTGACTTGGGACGCCTCGCCAGGCGTGTTGGCCCTGAGCGGCTTTGACTGGATAAGCCCTTCCGCGGTCTCCCTTTACATCCTAAAGGGGGATGCAACCGTCAGGCTCGCTGGGGCAAGCACCAACATGTTCGTCTCCACATATGAGGGAGGCGAGCCCTCGGTCGGCATACTGGTGCCAAGCCCTGCGTCCCTCACGATAGAAGAGTACGACCCCGTGCCTGGCAATCCGGGGAAGCTGGTTGCTGTTGGAGGCTCGAGCAGCCTGGGCTCCTTTGGAGTAGTGTCAGACAAGTGCCTGTTGACAGGCGGGGCCTTGGCTGCCTCTGGCGGCAATAGTACCGAGTCGGTCGGGCTGGACTGCCAGGAGTTGGGCCTGTCGGGAGGCTCTTTGACCGCCAAAGGCGGCTCGTCCGACAGCTTGAGCCTGGGCATCCGGTGCAGTGCCACCTGCCGTTTCGACTCGGGCAGCCTCACGGCTTCCGGACAGACCGGGGCGATACAGGCCTTGGCTTTTGTCAACAACGGGACGACCTACAAGTATAGCTTCAGCCTCGACGACCCCAGCGGTGCCGCTGCCGGCACAAGCTTGTTCAGCGAGACGGCCCCTGAGCCCTACGACGTTTCCTACCAGTACTCGCCTGACGACCTCTTCGTGAGCTTGTCCACCACCAGCTTTGCCCTGGTCGGCGAGGCCACGATTCGGGGGACAGCCAATGCCTCCTTGCCCGGCGGACAGGCCCTGCGGGTCACCCTGTTCGGAGACACGCTGGCCGATGGCGGCGATGCTGCCGACTGGTTCGTCGACCTGCCGTCCGGGGTCACGGCCACGATCGACGAGCTTGCCACAACAGGCGACTATATCGTCTTCACTTTCGCAGGAACCCCCGCTGCAGCCACTACCTCCCAAATAGGCCTGAACATACCAAGCCACCTGCTCGCCCATGGTAATGAGATCACATTAATAACAAATACCGATGCACGCTTTAGGATAAATGAGCCATTGACCTTTATATATGACCCCTCGTTCGACATCCCTGCTGAAACAGTCGATGAGCCGATAGCCCAAATTGTGGTTTCCAGCGGTGTTTCAGGTGGAGAAGCCCCTTATCGCTTCTTGGCTGAAGGTCTGCCTGCCGGCCTTTCCATAGATCCTTTAACTGGAGTGATATCTGGGACTCCGAGCGCAAGTGCTGCTGCTGGGACAGCCACGATTACTGTCTTTGACGAGTTCAATGCGACTGCAAGCATATCCATCAGCTTCGGCGAGGTGGCTCTCAGCCCAACACCAGACGAACCGGGCGAGCCGGACCAGCCAGACGAACCAGACGAGCCGGGCGATCCGGGTGAACCGGGCAAGCCGGGTCAGCCGTCGGTTCCAGGCCGGCCAGGAACGCCTGGCAACACCAGCCCCAAGCCCACGAAGAGGGCAAACAATACCCCTCCCACAGGAGATGCGTCCATGATGGTCTTAGCGTTGATGACTGTGCTCTCCTTGTCGGGGTCCTTTATGGTCTATCAGTCCGATCCGAATAAAAACAAGCGCATGCCCTAATCATGCGGCGTAACGGTATCGGTGTGGGCAGTTTGCGGGAGCAATGCTCTACCCTTCCCTGAAACGTAAGCTGCCCACACCGATACCGTTTCGCCAAGGTTGCGGTTTGCTTTTGAGAGCGTGCTGACGAAAACGCGAGCAAGGCTTGCTGAAGATTGACGGTTGGGTACAGTTTTTTTACTGCTTAAAATAGGCTGTTTTATAAGACCCCTGGTCAGGAATTTGCTTACTTAGAGTAACATAAATTTTTTACTGGAAAAAGTGTACCCTAACGCAATTCTGTAGCACTTATCCTTAATAAATATGTTAGGCATAGGAAAAAATAAAGCTAGTATATACCTGACGATCCTCGTCCTTAATGCATAATCGCTATTCGATCCAAACGCAAAACCGGTGGGCAGCAATCAACCGGTGAGGCTTAGTTTGGGGGAAAACAACAAGCTAGACAGAGATTCAACCACTCCGCCTAATATTCAACGCAAATCCGTAAACAAAAATCAGGCATATCCCATTAATGGCCTGTGCTCTTGTCACTTATAATCGTGAATGAATTCTCTAGCATACGAGCTGGTCATTTTAAAAAAAGGGAAGCCGAGACAAAGCGCAAGCTCCGAGCTTAGAGGAAAACTAAACACCATTCAGGGGTGAGCGGGGAGGATCATTTATGCAGCCAGCCAGCCATATCGGCTATTCACAGCCAAAGGGAGGTACTTGAACCAAGAGGCCAACTGCCGCGAACAAAGATTCATCATCGAGCTTACATGCAAAGGGTCAAAGCGAGCAATACGAAGCAAGGCAACAGATTGTCTAGCCTTTCTTAGCAAAAGCCCAGTGATGTAGGACCAAGCAAAACCCGATTGTGCTCGGGCCAGTTTTCAACAGAGCGAAAAAATCCGCAAGACTAAAAACACCAAATGAGGGAGGAAGCTTTATGTTTATAACAACAAGAACAGAAGCTGATGCTTCTGTTCAAAAGAGACTGTACTTATCCATAAGGGCATGTCGCATGCTCGTCATGCTGCTAGTCAGCTGCTCCATGCTTATCAATATGCCCCTTGCCACAGCCGACCCTGCAAGCGAAATGCCGTCTAGCCAAGCCAGTAGCCAGGCAGGCAACGGCATCGATGCCCCAACCCGCGAGCAGGCATCAATCCTAAACATCCAGCAGGCTGAGACCAACTACCTGGGAGGCATGGCCCTCGATTCGTCAGGCAAGGTCTGGACTTGGGGCTACAACGCCTACGGACAGCTCGGCACCGGCAAAGCCACTGGCGACTATGCCGGCGGGATGATGCGGGTCCCTTACTTTGTCGACAACGACATCAACATCATTGACATCGAGGCCGGCTACCATACAAGCTTTGCGGTGGACGACCAAGGCGTCGTCTATGCCTGGGGCAACGGCACTCAAGGCCAGATGGGCAATGGGACAGTGACAGCCACTAACAAGTCACCGGTCGTTGTGAGCAGCTTGGCCGGTAAGAGAATACTACGCGTAGTCTGCGGTACCGAGTGGGAGTGCGCTGTGTTTGCCATCGACGACCAGGACAACGTCTATGCTTGGGGGTCAGGGCTCTACAACCGCATTCCTGACATTAAAACCTCGATCAACCGAACGGCTGCTTTGGTCGGCTGCCTTAGCAGTATCGATATCGTCGACATAGCTGTCGGGGACAGGCACGGCCTAGCCCTTGACTCGTCCGGAGCCGTCTACTCGTGGGGGACCAATACAAACGGGCAGCTCGGGCAGGGTAATACTGCTAATCTGACTACCATTAAAAAGATCTCCTCCTTACAAAACCTGACGGTCAGTGGGGTCTCTGCCGAGTCCGCCACGAGCATGGCCCTCACCGATGCAGGAGACGCCTATATCTGGGGCAGGCGCTATGTGGCGAGCGGCAACACGCGCACATCGTATACAAACCCAGCGAACCTAAGCGAGGCCCCAATCATCTACAGCCCATATGGGGCGTCAACCAATCTGACCACACCCCAGAAGGTGGGTTTTGACCTGAGTTCTTCTCCATATAACGAAGAGGCTCCTTTTGTGAAGTCGGTCACTGCCGGCAGGTATGTCAACTACCTGATCGACAGCAACGGCAGGACCTGGTACATGGGTTGGAACGTCAATTACGGCTTTGGCACTGACGGGAGGCTCTTTACCACGGTAAACGGCGGGAAGCACTCGACCTATGTAAGCGATGCGACCTTGTTGCGCTTCCTTGGCGACGGCGACACTGAAGGCTACCGCGACGATGTCAAGGCCCCGGTTTTCTTTGGTGTGGCCTCGACGGGAAGCTTCACTTCCCAGTTCGCCTCGTATAAGAACCACGGCCAGTGGTCACAAATGGCTGACGGACTGCACCCGACGGTCTATGACAAGAAATATATGGAGACAAGCGATGACGGGCAAACCACCAGCCATACTTACAAGTATCCGCTTGACGACCAAGGGCGGAGGCTGGTCTATGTCGTCAACCGCCAGGCTGGCACGCCCCTGCGCTACCAAGGGAATTTCTATGTGGCTTTGGACTCCTATGCAGGGGCCTGGATCGTGGACAACAGGTCGACCACGGCACTGCCTGCGGGAGTGACAACGGAGACGAGCGTTCCGGCAGTCAAGGCGGAGGAGCGGGCTTGGATCGGCATGGTTGTCGACTTGGAGTCCTTTGACTATACCGGGGCCAGCCGAAACGAGCTGCCCTTTATGACAAGGATCGACACCTACCAGTCAGCGACGCTTTTCATTGACAACTCCGGCAACCTTTACCGGACCTCCCTTGATGGCTCTGGGTCGATCGCCTGGGGTTGGGACTATTCGGTCTACGAGCAGAAGACCGCAGGCAACAACGCTGCGAGGGGGCTTTACAACTTTTACAACTACGAGGTAATGTTCATGCGCGGAGCGCCAAGCACCAGGCCCATCCAGGTCAGTTTGGGAAACCCCCAAGAAAAGGCCTACCTGGTCGAGGATGCTAATGCGAACATGCCGACAAGCGATATCTGCGTCCAAGTCGAGGTGCCGGCTGCTTTGAACTCTGCGCAGCAAAACATCAATGTGGACCCACTGTTGGGAGAGCTGAAGTATGTCTTTATCCCCTTTGATAAAAACGACACGAACTTCACTAGCGATACTTTGACCGAGGCAGAGTTTAGGGCTGCCTATGTAAATGCTGCCTATTCGTCTGGCGACCTGCTTGACGCGCAAACGGCTTATACGGCGGGCAGCTACGGGTTTACTGTCAATGTCGGCGACAACGGCAAGCTATGGGTGCTGGCCTTAGACCAGGCCTATGACCGCAACCAGTATTTGGTTTTAAGCCTACAAGTGGACTGTTTCTACACGCCCTTGCTCATCAAGCACACCGGCTTGGGAGTCATTGAAAGCTATCAAATGGAGCTCTATGCCCCGACTGCCGACAATGTCACGAAGACAGCGAAGACATACACGCCCAGCTATACCGACACTTCGCCGGTCTATGGAACGCCCCTCGATGCGCAGGGCCAAGTCATCGTTGATCCTTACTTCGGATACGATACTGTAAGCGTCACAAAATACCAGACGCTGCCCGACGGACTGGATGCCTATTGGGCCTTTCAGACCACTCCCCAGCAAGACGAGACGGTTGTGTTTACCCTGGACTCGCTGGGTTTCATTGTCTTGGACGGATCGGGCGCCCAAGTGCCCTACGTGCATACATACTATTATGATAGTATCGCTATGCCGGACATCGGTATTGTCACGGTTTGGATCGAGTGGCTGGGAGTGCCTCCTTCGGCGGTCCCGGCAAGCGTCAGCCTGAGCCTTTACATCGATGGAGTGCCCAGCTCCCAGACCCAAACTGTGACTGCGGCAACGAATTGGCAGGCCAGCTTTACCGGGCTATCCCTCGACCACGCCTACAGCGTCGTCCAATCAGGCGCTACGGGCTTTGTGGTGGCATACAGCCCGCCGGTCTACTTGAGCCTATCAAACAGCTCCGGAACCATCTATATCACAAACCTGCGTTCAACTGACTAAGAATTCCATCACCCAACTACATCAGGTCTTTATGTGGAGAAAACCCAGGCGGTTTTCTCCACATGAGTATTTGTCTTTGAAGAGGCCGGTCCCTCCAAAGGCAATTCTCACAAAGCCGGGCTGTCCTAAGGGGCGGCTTATGTTATCTTTGAATAACGTTTGGCTTTACAGAGGAAAGTCCAAAGGAAAGTCCAAACGTGCCTGGAAATGTTATTTGGACGGTGATTGGATGCATCTCAACGAGGCTGAGCTAGATCGTTTTCTAACCTTGTTCAGCGGCCTGGTCGACTATGTCAACGAGGCGGTTGGTGTGACCGAGCAGACGCTTAGCTCGACTGCCGACGACTTTGATTTTGAAGAGCACCTCAGCGAGGTGTTGGAATATTTGTGGAACGACGTTGGGTTTATAGATCAATATATTGATAGCAATATAACTAAGCTGTCTCTATCCCAGAGACAGACTCTAAAGGAATGGAAACAGGCTGTTGGCGGGGCCTTTGTCGTCGTCAAGCATGAGGGCGGGTACGGCTACTTCATGAAAGACCAACGGGTCTATAAAGTAAAGGGGATCTTTCAGGAGCTTTCGCAAACGATAGGGCGAGTGCCTTGTCGGGTTGAGGCCACCTTGTTGCCGTTTGAAGGGTCGATCGTCCATGACACGATGATCCGCCAGTTCTCTGACGAGTATACCGAGGGCCAAAAACCAATGCTGCTTGAAGAGCTCGATCGGCTGGAGTCGTTAGGGTATGTATACTCCAGCTCTTTGGTTCTGATGAAGAACGCGGAGTACCATCGCGCTGAAGAGCACAACCGTATGCTAGACAAGCAACTAGACGACTACCTGCGAAAATCGCGGCAGGCGAACCCGCAAAGCGTCATGCCGGAGGGGATGCACCTCGGCCAGCTTGCTGGGATGCAGTTCGCGGAACGAAATGCCTATGTGGAGAAAACCTTGAAGGCTGACGAAAAGAGGCGTCTAAACGAAATCTTGGGCCAGGCTTTAGCCGCAGGCAAGAAAAGCATCCCTACTTGGCCGCCTCCTGCCAAGCTCGAAAAAGTCATGGGCTTTCTGTATAAGGACGACTTGGTCGGCCTGGCCGGGCTTATGGGCATACCGCATGCTGCGCAAATGAAAAAAGCCGAGCTTATCCAAGAGCTGACCGCTGTGTCCAGGCAGTTCAAGGACTTGTTAGAAATATACATGGTCAATTGCTCTGACGAGGAGTTCGATGTCTTCCACCAACTGGCTGAAAATGACGGGAAGCTGGTGCAAGCCGTCCATGAGGTCGATACAGCAGTCCTAGAGTTGCAGCTTTCCCCGATTTTGACCCTATATGCCGACGGCAACGATTTGGTCTTGCATGTGGCAACCGAGTTTTTCAAGACTTACCGGGAAATCGACTTCAAGGAAATCAGTAGGGAACGCCGGCGGGTGATTCGCATCAAAGAGTGCCTGGATACCTGCATGGCGTTTTATGGAATCATGTCGTTTAATGACTTTCGTGAACGGTACTACCAGTTTTATCCCAACGACATCTATAACTATGACGATGTCTTGTTTGAAACGGAAGACTTGATCCTATACGATAACGTCATATATGACACTTGGGCTGACTCAGTTTCATACGATGACTATCTAGACGACTCAGACCTGCTTCAAAGCAAGCAGTATATTGTCCATCCAGCCCTGCTGGAAAAGGCCGAAGCCGAAGGCCTTGGCAGTGAGAACAGCAAATCAAGCGCCAACGCGTTCATTAAACAGTTAATCCATAAAAGAAAGAAGTCCACACCAAGGCACATTGATAAAAAAGCCACCAAGGGCTTTGACTTGTTTGACTATTGCTGCACGGCACCTGAGGTCTTATCCCTAGTCCAGTTCCTTGATACTTTCATACCTGATGGCATGAATGATTTGACATTTGCCGAGACCATGACAAGTGCAATCATCGAAAACGCCCAACTAGGGGCAGACCCTTCAGTCGCAATCAACATGCTGACAGATGTTGGGTTTGTCCTAGACAACCCTGACATGCTAAGCGACCTTTCTCAATTGCTGTATGAAGCTGTGGCCAACCTTCCGATGTGGGAGCTCTATGGCCACTCGCTGCGTGAGTCCGACAGCTTGGGAGAAGCGCAGAAACAACAAACCCGAACGATCCATGAAGGCATTGGGGCTAAGAAAGGCTAACGAGCAGTCCGAAAGCCCTGGCTGTAAATCAGTTATACCGGAAAATCACATAAACAGGGACTGGAACCTCGCTGAAACCTGGCATTAGGGGGTACATCCGGGTGGTTTTGCCTCGCCTGAGCGGGTGCATCCGTTAGGTTTTGCCTCGCCTGCTCCAGATTGACGATAGGGTACAATTTTTTCACTGCTTCAAAAAAGGCCGTTTTGCAAAAGCCCTGGTCAGAAATTTGCTTAGTCGAAGTAACATAAATTTTCGCCCGAATTTTCCCGAAAAAGGTGTACCCTACCGTCAATCTCCAGCACTTAGCCTTAAATTACGTGTTAGGCAAAGAAAAATATAATACTAGCAAATTAATGATGCAAACTGGTGTTCGTGTCTCACAATTAGCAGGATGCAGGAAAAGAAGGCTTAGCTGAGAAGGCGTTCATCTGTCATGGGTAAGGATAGAGCGTTAGGCCCCCTCGCCTTTGTAACGCTCGCACCTTCTATACAGCAGTAAAAAAGCAGGAACAGGAAAATGAACAGGCTATATGTTCAAGCTAGTCCTTGGCGCTGGGTCTTCTCCACAGGAAATAAGGAATAGGTTCACAAAAAACAGGTACTGACTTGATAGTATAATTCGTTTGAGCAAAAAACCTAATCATATGTAGTCGGTTTTCACGTGGTTATTCGGCTAATGTGAGTATGGTTTAGCCTTGCGACTGCGAGGAAACTACTGCTAGACATTTGAAGGAGGACTGATATGGCAGAGCAGCGTTTGACCGACAGAGAAAACTACTTACGAATGATGAACCACGAGATTCCAGAGTTTATTCCCTCGACCATGGTGTTTGGATGTGGGGTCGGAGTACCGGGATTGATGTCTTTTCCTGGGCCTGGAGTTCTCGAATACGAGGATATGTTCGGAGTGCCGATGGTGGTCGAGCCGAACAGCGGGCCAATTCCCAAGCCTGGGCATTTTATCCTCGAGGACGTCACCAAATGGCGTGACATCATCAAAAGGCCCAAACGGATTGACGACATCGACTGGGAGATCGCCTCAAAAGAGGTTTTGGACCAGCGCGACCCTGAGCTTTTGAAGGTCGGTGGAGCATCGGTCGGCAACGGCTACTTTATGATGCTTACTTATTTCATGGGCTTTGACAATGCTTTGGTAGCCTGTATGGAGGAGCCCGACGAGGTAAAGGACCTTCTCAATTTCATACTTGAGCTGAACCTCGAGCTTGGAAAGAAGTACATCTACTACTTCAAGCCCGATATGTTCCATATGGGTGACGATATCGCCCATGAGCGTGCCCCCTTTGTCTCCGACGAGCTGTTCTTAGACATCTTCGAGCCGATGTGGCGCCAGCATGTGCAGCTGTTCAAAGAGGCTGGCCTGCCGGCGGAGCATCATAATTGCGGCGCCTTTGCCCCCTTTGTGAAATACATTGTGGACATGGGCTTTGATGCTTGGAATCCTGCCCAGCCGACGTTTAACGACCTGCCTGCGATCAAAGCCGAGTTCGGACGGCAGTTGGCCATTTGTGGCGGCTTCGAGAGCAATGGTTTTTGCGCTTTGCCAGAAACCACCGAAGAAGAAGTACGCGCCGAGGTGCGTCGCGTCTGTGACGAACTAGCCCCAGGTGGCGGGTTTGCCTTTGGTGCGTTTATCTTAGGGGCAATCGATAACCCTGAGTCCGTCAAGCGCAATGGCTGGATACAAGACGAGTTTGCGAAAATCAAGTTCAACTATTACAACTAGGATCCATCGTTTTGCCGACGGTAAAAACTGGTTTTTTTGGGTTTCGCGCGTTTTGACTGATGGTTGGTTTTTTTAGAGCAAGTGGCTCTCCGGCCTGTAGGCTGGGAGCCGCTTGTTTGGTATAGGGGTTCTCCGGACTGTAGGCTGGGAGCCGCTTGTTTGGTATCTGGCAGCTTGGACTGACCGCTGTTAATCAGCGAAAACAGGCCTTTTTACTTGTTTCTTACCAAAAAAACCTATGAAAACCCTTGACAATGATTTTCCTAAAGCTTATAAAAATAGCCAACTGAATAGCAAATAAACCGTTGAGGCAGAAGTAAAAACTATAAATGCGCGCACAGAGAGTCTGGGAAGCTGAGAGCCAGATCGAGATGCAGGTAGTCAAATGGGCTGCTGAGGGCATGGTCAAAAGAGTCAAGGATGCATGAAGATAGGCATCTAAGGTTATAGGGCTCCGAGTATTCCGTGACGTGATGCACGCGTTAGTTGCAAGGGATATGATGGTATCCTGATGAGCGCACGGGCTTATCCCCGTGAAACAAGGTGGCACCGCGGATTTGATTTCGTCCTTGATTGAGCAAGAGCTTGGTCAGGGATTTTTTTATCCCTGCAAGCAAACGACAGCTTGGTCAGGGATTTTTTTATCCCTGCAAGCAAACGGCTTGGACCAGCCTGGTCAAGTCGGATTGGCTAAGTCGGGGAACAATGATACCTCAGACTTTGTTTGATGAGGAGAAGGACATGAGCGCAGGCCATGATGACGAAAGTGACAGTACAGCAGTAAGTAAAAGAATAACGGCGAGTGATCTAATCCCATATTTTGGCAGTGGTTTGATGGTGTTGATCGCGCTAGTTATGATAATCGTTAAACCACTGTCGAACAGTATCGACGATGTGGCCCAATTAATGCTTGGAGGCTTGCTGATAACGCTCAGCGTATGGATCTTTAAGCCTTTCTCGCTGCCCTACTCAGCAGGCGGATTCTTCCTTGGGGCCTTTGCCTTGGCGATCGGCATCAAGCCCGCAGTGGTTTTTGCGGGATTCACACAGTCAGCCATTTGGACCCTAGTCCCGGCCTTGTTCTTCGGCTACACATTGCAAAAGACCGGACTGGGCAAACGCATCGCCTTGGCGATTATCAGGCTGTTCAAGCCATCGTATCTGACGCTCGTGGTAGCTTGGGCCATCATCGGTGTGATCCTCAGCATCTTGACTCCCTCGATAACCGTCCGGGTGGCGATTATCATGCCCATCGCTGTCCAGTGCACAAAACTTTGCCAGCTCCAAGAAGGCTCAAAAGGCAATTCGCTGATATTGCTGACAGCTTTCGGCATGGCATTGATACCAGGCTCAGGATGGCTCACCGGCGCCCTTTGGGGCCCGATTATCTCGGGGATGGTCAACGCAGTTCCTGAAACCCAAGGCCTGGTCACATTCGACAGCTGGCTGGGCGTACTGTTCGTGCCGACGATGCTCGTCACGGCCTTGCTGATTTGCGGAAGCCTGTTGTTGCTAAAACCGAAAGAAGGGCTCAGCGCAGACGCCATCGACAGCATCAAGAACGAGCCTCAAGCCAAGTTAAGTAAGGGGGAGAAGACCGCTGGCCTCATACTTGTTGCTGTCTTTGTCATGTTTGTGACTAGCAGCCTGCATGGCATACCAGACGCCGCGCTTTGCCTGGCTGCGGTATTTGCACTTTTCCTCTTTCGTGTTTTAGACACCAGCGATTTAAGCGTGGGAGCGAACTGGGACCTGGTCATATTCATTGCGATGGCACTCAGCCTGAATGCCATATTCACCGAAACCGGCATTTCTGCCTGGCTTGCAGGAATAATTGTCCCGGCCCTCGCCCCGATTGCCAATAACCCCTTCATATTCGTCATTGCCGCCGTGACCATCATGTTTTTATGGAGATTCGTCGACGTCGCCTTCTTCATCCCGACTATGGCGATCATGGTCCCGATTCTCCCTGCAATCTATGACGCCTACCAAATCAATCCCTTGGTTTGGCTGGCGGTCTTCGTCATGGCTGCCAACTCGTTCTTGATGAACTATCAAAACGCCTGGGCAATGATGTCCGTCTCGATCGCAGGCGAAAGCGCCTGGAAAAACCAGCACCTGGCCCTTTATGGGGCGGTATATATCGCAGCTTGCCTGGTCTCGCTGGCAGTCATGGTCCCGATCTGGATAAACGCCGGCTTTTTCGGCTAGCAATTAACCAACTAACTGTTTTGGAGGACAGAAATGATTAAAGAAGCAATACTAGCATTATCACAAAAGGAAGACCTTAGCTACGAGGCTGCCGAAGCGGTCATGCATGAGATCATGACCGGTGAGGCTACGCCAGTGCAGATGAGTGCCTACCTGACAGCGCTTAGCCTGAAGGGGGAGACGACTGTCGAGATCACTGCCTCGGCAGCTGGAATGCGCTCGCATTGCATCCGCCTGCTGCACGAGGTAGACGCATTGGAGATTGTCGGGACCGGCGGCGACCATGCCAATACCTTCAACATCTCCACAACTGCCGCCATTATCGCCTCTGCCGCTGGGGCGTCGGTAGCCAAACACGGGAACCGCAGCGCGTCCAGTGTGTGCGGGTCGGCCGATGTCCTAGAGGCCCTTGGGGTCAATATCAACCTCGAGCCGGAGAAAAGCGCAGAGCTCTTAAAGAGCATCGGCATCTGCTTCCTATATGCGCAGAACTACCACATCGCCATGAAATATGTTGCCCCTATTCGCCGCGAGCTTGCCATTCGAACGGTTTTTAACATACTGGGGCCGCTGACCAACCCAGCTGGCGCAAAGATGGAGTTGATGGGTGTCTATGACCGCGAGCTTGTCGAGCCCTTGGCGCAGGTCTTATGCAACCTTGGGGTAAGGAGCGCCATGGTTGTGCATGGCGAGGACGGGCTTGACGAAATATCGCTTTCAGCCCCGACCTTTATTTGCGAAGTCAAGGACGGATGGGTGCGCTCGTATACCGTCAAGCCGGAGGACTATGGGTTTTCGCGCTGTACCTTGGCTGATGTCAGGGGAGGCCGTCCAGACGAGAACGCAGCAATACTCAGGGCGATACTGAACGGCAAAAAGGGCCCCATGCGGGACGCGGCGGTGCTCAATGCCGCTGCAGCCTTGTTCATCACTGGGGGATATGGCTCGGTCGACGAAGCCGTCGCAGTCGCGATAGACACCCTGGACAGGGGCTTGGCGGCAGCCAAGCTTGACGAGTTCATCAAGTGCTCCAATGAAGGATGATGACGATGGCGACAACTGACACAAACGTGGCTGGTCCTGCCCAAAAGGGCATGGGTACCAGCCCCAGCAGCCCAAATGCCAGCACAGGCAGCATTCTTCAACAAATTGCCGCCAGTACCTACGAACGGGTCAAGCGCCGCAAGGCCGAGGTCCCAGAGCAGGAGATGATCGAAGCCGCCTACGCCCTTCCGGTCAATGACGACTACCCCTTCGAGCAAGCCTTGAGGTCAGACGACATAGCCTTCATCTGTGAGGTCAAAAAGGCCTCCCCCTCCAAAGGGCTGATAGCCAGTGACTACCCTTACCTGGCTATCGCCCAGGAGTACGCCCTTGCCGGAGCCGCAGCCATCTCTGTCCTCACCGAGCCCGATTATTTCTTTGGAGACAACAAGCACCTCCAAGAAATCGCCAAGGCCGTGAGCCTGCCTCTGCTACGCAAAGACTTCGTCATTGACAGCTACATGGTCTACGAGGCAAAAGCCTTAGGCGCCTCCGCCGTTCTTTTGATCTGCGCCTTGCTAGACGAAGCTGCTCTCCGCGAATACCTCGGAATAGCGCAAAGCCTGGGCTTATCCGCATTAGTAGAGGTACACGACTTGGACGAGTTGAATATGGGGATAAGGGCAGGCGCCCGCGTGATCGGCGTCAACAACCGCGACCTGACGACCTTTGCAGTCGATACCGGCAATAGCCTGCGTTTACGCGAAACGCTGCGCGCTGACGTGCTTTTTGTCTCTGAAAGCGGCATCCAGTCAGCTAGCGACATCGAGGCTTTGCGGCAGGCGGGAGTAGACGCAGTGCTGGTCGGTGAAGCGATGATGCGAGCGCACGATAAGATAGCAAAGCTAGCAGAGTTAAGGGGAGTGAGGCTATGACTAAAGTGAAGATCTGCGGGCTTTTTCGGGAGGAAGACATCCAGGCGGCAAACCAGTTTGTTCCGGACTATGTCGGTTTCGTCCTTGCGCCAAGCCGCCGGCAAGTCAGCCCTAGCCAGGCGCAAGTGTTTCGCCAGGCCCTTGACCCCCAGATCAGTGCCGTCGGCGTTTTCGTCAACGAGCAGATCGAGGCCATTGTTGATTTATATGAAAGTAATACTATTGATATAGTGCAATTACATGGTGACGAGGACGTCGTTTATATAGACAGGCTAAAGCAAGCCTGCAACTGTCCAGTGATAAAAGCCGTCGGTGTCTCAGACCGCCTGTCTAGCCTGTCTGACATGTCTAGCCTACTTGACCTGCCCAGCCTGATCAGCCTGTCTCAGCATGCAGACTACCTGCTCTTTGACACGTACAACAAGCCGCCTGCCGAAGAGCAATGCCCGGCTGGTGCTTCGGCTGCCTACACCCGAGGCGGCACGGGCAGGGCCTTTGACCTTAGCCTCCTAGAGGACTATTCGGGACCGCCTTATTTTCTAGCCGGGGGAATCAACGCTGCCAACGTGGCAGCAGCGATCAAGAGTCTCTCCCCCTATTGTGTCGATGTCAGCAGCGGCGTAGAGACCAATGGACAGAAGGACCGACAAAAAATCGCCGCTTTTATCGAGTTGGTGAGAAAGGAGTCAGCATTATGACCGATCAGCCAAACATCCTAATTGAAGAAAGCCTCCTCGACAGGCCAGCCAAACCAGGCAGGTTCGGCGACTATGGGGGCCAGTACATCCCAGAGACCTTGATGAGTGCCCTAATCGAGCTGGACGAGGCCTATCAGTACTACCAGGACAATCCTGGCTTTCAAGACGAGCTGAATACGTTACTGGCAGACTATGCGGGCCGTCCCTCGCTGCTCTACTATGCAAAAAACCTCACAGAGCGTCTGGGCGGGGCGAAGGTCTACCTCAAGCGCGAAGACTTGAACCACACCGGGTCGCACAAGATCAACAACGTCCTAGGCCAGGCCCTGCTTGCCAAGCGCATGGGAAAGACCCGCATCATCGCCGAGACTGGGGCTGGCCAGCACGGAGTGGCCGCTGCTACCGCTGCCGCCCTGCTCGGTCTGGACTGCGAGGTCTTCATGGGCAAGGAAGACACCGAGCGCCAGTCGCTCAACGTCTACCGCATGCACTTGCTGGGAGCCAAGGTGCACCCAGTCACCTCGGGCACCATGACCCTCAAAGACGCTGTCAACGAGACCATGCGCGAATGGAGCAAAAGGGTCAGCGACACTCATTATGTGCTCGGGTCGGTGATGGGCCCGCACCCCTTTCCGACGATGGTCCGGGACTTCCAAAGCGTGATCGGCAAAGAGATCCGGGCCCAGATCATGCAGGCCGAAGGACGCCTGCCCGACGCAATCGTTGCTTGCGTGGGCGGCGGATCGAATGCCATCGGCAGCTTCTACGATTTTTATGGGGATAAGACCGTCCGCTTGATCGGCTGCGAAGCAGCTGGCCGTGGCTTGGAGACCGACCAACACGCTGCTACGGTTGCCCGGGGGTCGGTCGGCGTCTTCCATGGCATGAAGTCGCTGTTCTGCCAAGACGACTTTGGGCAGATCACCCCGGTCTATTCGATATCGGCCGGGCTTGATTATCCCGGTATTGGGCCGGAGCATGCTTGGCTGCATTCGACCAAACGAGCCGAATATGTTCCTATTACCGACGAGCAGGCGATAAGCGCCTTTGAGCTGCTTGCCCAAACCGAGGGCATAATCCCTGCTATCGAGTCTGCCCATGCGGTCGCCTATGCCAACAGCCTGGCAAAGGAGCTTGGCCAAGACAAAATAATAGTCGTCTGCCTGTCCGGCCGAGGCGACAAGGATGTGGCAGCAATTGCCAGGTACAGGGGAGAAGAAATCTATGAGTAGCATCAAAGACGCATTTGTCGATAAAAAGGCCTTCATAGCCTACTTGATGGCAGGGGACCCAAGCCTGGACGCAACAGCCGGGTTCATGCTTGCGGCGCAAGAGGCTGGGGCCGACTTGTTGGAAGTCGGCATCCCCTTCTCCGACCCCATTGCCGAGGGCGAGGTGATCCAAGCCGCGAGCATTCGGGCCCTCGAAGCTGGGGCAAGGCTTGACGGGATCTTTGACATGGTTTTCTCCACAAAAGAAAAAATGCATATTCCTGTGGTGTTTATGACCTACTTAAACCCAGTGTTCGTATACGGGTATGAGCGTTTTTTGGCCCGTTGTGCCGAAATCGGCGTGTGCGGCCTGATAATCCCGGACTTACCGTTTGAAGAGCAGCTGGAAGTAAAGACGGTGGCAGACGGCTTTGGGGTCGAGATCGTCACGCTCATTGCCCCTACGTCAAGCGAGCGGATAAGCCGGATCGCCCAGCACGCGGAGGGCTTTATCTACCTCGTGTCGTCAATGGGGGTGACAGGAATGCGTTCGGAGATATCGACCGATGTAGCTGCCATCTACCGGAACATCAGGCGCTACACTGACATCCCTGTGGCAGTCGGTTTTGGCATTGCCCAGCCGGAGCAGGCCAAAGAGTACTCAAAGATCGCCGACGGGGTGATAGTCGGGAGTGCGATTGTGGACATCATCGCCAAGCAGGGTGCAAATGCCATACAGGCAGTCTATGACTATATAAGGGAGATGCAACAAAGTATCAGGTGATAGGGCATGGATGTCCAATAGAATAGGGAGGGAAATAAGGAGGGCTGGGTACGCTGTGTCCGGTCTTGTTGGAAGTGCTTTAGTGCCCTTCCTTTGAGCTAGCATT
>WRNE01000028.1 GCA_009776725.1 Coriobacteriia bacterium | reverse complement strand
GGGGAACCCCCGCCGTGACGACGACGATATCGCTATCCTGGGTCATCGAGTAGTCTGAATAGCCTAAGACAGTGGCTTGAAAGCCCTCATTCCCCCGCATATGCATCATATCCATTGCTTTGCCTTCAGCTACGCCAGGCACAACATCGACCATGACGACGTCGGCCAGATCGCACGTCAGCAGGATATGGCTCGTCGTTGCTCCAACATTTCCAGCTCCAATAACCGAAACCTTGGGTAGGCTCATTCTATTCTCCTTATAAAATCCTAACTAGGCACTTGGTCGAGGCTCTTATTCTCCGGCAAGGGTGCTTTGCCGTTGCTTTGACTTGGAACGAGGCCGCCTTCGGTCTTGCTCCTCGTCCCATTGTTAGTTCTGCTTGACGTGCTGGAAGCTGGTTTACGCGGGCTGCTGGTGCTCGTAGCGGTGGCTCGCGAGCTGCCAGCCGACTGCCGCCTGGTAGCTGTGCTGCCGGAGGCTTTTGCCTCGGCTTTCTCTAGCGCCAACGGGCATTGGGTGTTCGGGCAAAGCTCCCAAGGCCCTCGGGCTGTCTGTACTATGACCTTGGGGGTGCCACAGGAGTCGCATACTTTACCGGCTGCCTTCAAGTCCCCCCTTTGGGGCAAAGGATAAGAGGTGTTGCACTGCTCATAGTTGCTACACCGAATGAAACGCTTTAAGGTACGCGGGTTCTTCTGGGTCTTCAGTACGCCGGCCCGTGCTTCTTCAGCGCAGACCGGGCACGGCCCAAGCTCGATCTCAGGCTCGATATTCGTGGGGCAATGAGGGTCGATGCATAGGATCAAAGGTCGCGCCCGGAAAACCGAGACCCGGATCTGTGGCTTGCCACAGACCGGACAAAGGTCTTCTACGGCCTCGATGCGGCCAGACGGCACCGGAAAAGTAACACTGCAGTCCGGCCAACCGGCACAGCCGATGAAGCTCGAACGCGTTTTAGCCGAGCTTTTCAACTGTAGGTCCCGTCCACAGTCCGGACATGCCCCAATGCGTGCATCAGCCGAGATAGCGTCAGACAAGGCCTCCCCTACTTCGGCTGCCCGCGGTATCAGCTCTTCCATGATCTCGGCCAACAGTGCCCGAGAGTGGTTTACCACAGTGTCCCGGGTGGTACTGCCAGCAGCTATGGAGCTCATTTCCTCCTCAAGGTTCGCTGTCATGTCCGGCGAGGTAATATGGGGAGCAAAACTCCCCAAGGCGGCTACGACGGCCATACCGAGCTGTGTCGGCTCGACCGGGTCGTTTTGGATATACCGGACTTCGATGAGGCGCTCAATGATCGAGGCACGGGTAGACTTGGTCCCCAACCCGAGTTTCTCCATTTCTTGGATCAGACGGCCTTGGGAGTATCGGGGTGGAGGCTCGGTCTGCCTCTGGTCCAGCTCGGCCCCAAGGAAATCGATGACTTGGCCCTCTTCTAGGCGGGGAAGCTGTTCGTCCTTCTTTAAGCCGTACTGGTATACCGCCCGAAAGCCTGGCTCGATCAAGACGTCGCCCCGGGCAACGAACAGCTCGCTGTTCACGTCAATGACTAGTTTCGTCCCCTCGACTATGGCTGCTTCGCTGAGCGTTGCCATAAAGCGACGGGCGATCAGGTTGTAGAGCTTCCACTCGTCTTGGCGCAGTGTGTTAGGGCTGCCGGCCCCGGTAGGGTAGATCGGCGGGTGGTCGGTCGTCTCTGTCTTTCCTCGCGTCGGCTTTAGCTGGGGGTTGGCCAAGAGGCTGTTCGCGTAGGCAGAGTACTGAGGGACCCTTTTTAGGATGCTGAGGGTCTCCTTAAGGTCGAGGGATGCCGGATAGACGGTGTTGTCCACACGCGGATACGAGATAAACCCAGCCATATATAGCGATTCGGCAAGGCGCATGGTCCTTGCTGGGGAGAGCCCTTCTGCAGCCGCAGCAGCCTGCAGCGATGTAGTGTTGAAGGGAGTCGGCGGCTTTACTTGGCGACGCCGTTTGTCGATTGAGCCGACCCGGCCAAGGCTTTGCCCCTCGACGTTGGCATAGGCCTGCTTGGCCTCGGACTCGTTCTTGAACTTCTCCACATTATGGGTCGCTTCGAACTCGCCGTCGGGAGTGTTGAACCTTGCCTTTAAGACCCAATAGTCCTCCGGGACAAAGGCGTTCCGCAACTCCTCGCGGGCAGCAATGATCGCCAAGGTAGGGGTCTGTACCCTGCCGGAGGGACGGACACGGCCAAAGCCGGAATACTTGGCAAGCGTCAAGTAGCGTGTGAGCACTGCTCCCCAAATCAAGTCGATGGCTTGGCGCGACTCTCCCGCTGAGGCCAGGTCAAAATCAAGCTCGCCCAGGCTGCTGAAGGCACTGTTGATCTCCTGCTTGGTAAAGGCCGAGTAGCGGGCGCGTGTTGCCTGCAGCCCGGGGGCGGCCTCCAGCACCATAGTCAAGGCGTCCCAGCCGATGAGCTCGCCTTCGCGGTCGTAATCGGTGGCTATAATAACGCTGTCGGCTTTCCCGGCAAGGTTCTTCAAAGAGCGGATAATGCCTTTTTCAGCGGGGTTCTTGATGACCGGGGCGTAGACCAAATAGGGCAGCGACTCCATTTTCCAGCCTTTCAAGTCGACTGCCTTCTCGCTGAAGGGCTTCTTTTTTTTGAATGGCGGCCTGGCTAGGCTTTTCGGTATGTCGGCAGTGACACTGACACCGTTGGCAGTCCCGTACCATCCTTTCGACTTGGTATAGGTCAGCTCTTCCGGAAAATCCACTTCGAGGATATGGCCTTTCAAGCCGATCGAGACCCAGTCCTCCCCCTCGTAGTCAAACCGGTAGACTGGAGTGTCATAGACTTTGTCCGCTTTGACTGTGCCCGCGGACAACAACTCAGCAATCTTTTTTGCTGCATCGTTTTTTTCTGTGATTACCAGACGCAAAATATTCCTTTCTCAATAAACATTCTCACCGTTTCCCCCGGTGACGTTTAATGTAAAACCGTTGTAACGTGCGCTATCCTACATCTTTTCAAACCATATTGGCAAGTAAGACTTTTATCACACACACCTTGTACCTAGCTGTTATTATTGACTATGAGAGTCTAATAAAAAAAGGAGAGTCGCATGAAAAAGGGTCTTTTTAATAATCGTGTTTGGCTGATGGCTTTCATTCTAACCTTAGTCTTGGCGTTGGTCGCTTGTTCAAACCCGAAAACCACCCGTGTAGGAAACGACCGGTATGGCTACTTTACTGTCCCAGAGGACTGGATAGAGCAAAACGACAGTTCAAATAGTGTTGAAAGCATTCAATATATCGATCCCGATAGACAAATAGCTATTACTTGTATAGTCTACACCACCGTGGACTTGACAGAGGCCTTGACCAATATACATGCCTTTATGGACACGAAGGAATTGGACGACATCCTGGAGGAGGTCATCACGCTCGATGGCGGGAACATCACATCGGTCTATAAGATCTACTTCCACTACCCCGAGCTAGAGACCTATATCGCCACATACCTCTTCGACGGCCCAGACGGGGTCACCCGCTATCTGAGCGCTGAGTCAAAAAACGACAGCATCGCCCAAGGCATAGACATAATCGAAAAAACCTACTCCTTGACAAAGTAGCCTGGCCTACCCCTGAAGGCGGCAGCCGTGGCCCTCGGCCACGCTTCGCTATAGCCAGCGCTCGCACCTAAGAGGCAAGCCAGTCAAGCTGGGCTGCTACAAGGCTCCTGCCGCGTCTGTAAGCCAGCCGACCCAGGCGTCCAGGCCCTCCCCGGTCTTAGCGCTCAAGGCAAATATGGGAGCTGACTGGTTCAGGCGAAGGACCGAGTCGGCAAAGGCCTTCTGATCGAAGTCGAAGAAGTCCGCGGCATCGATCTTGTTTAACAGGATGGCGTCGGCTTCTGCAAAGATGCTAGGGTATTTCAACGGTTTGTCGTCGCCTTCCGGAATCGACAGGATGAGGACTTTCAGATTCTCGCCTAAGTCGAACTCGACGGGACAGACCAGGTTTCCCACGTTCTCCACTATGACCAGGTCTGTCTGGTGCAGGTCCAAGGCGTCTAGGGCCTTGGCGACCATGGCAGCCTCCAAATGGCAGGCTCCCCCGGTGTTGATCTGCACGGCAGCGACTCCTTGGGCCTTGACCAGCTGCGCATCGACGTCCGATGCTATATCGCCTTCAATCACAGCGATCCGGTACCTGTCTTTGAGCCGCTCGATCGTAGACAGTATCAACGAAGTCTTCCCTGCCCCTGGCGACGCCATGATATTGATCATCAAGACGTTTTCTCGGGATAAGGCCATACGGTTTTGCTCGGCCAATTGCTGGTTGTACTCCAAAATCGGCTTGTCAATCTCGATCTGCATCTTCCACCTCGATAGACTCGATATGTAGCTCACGGCCGGCCAACAGCTCGCAGGCCAAGGCATCACACAGCGGACAGCTCCGTCGATACTGGTCATGGGTGTACTCATGGCCGCAGACCAGGCAGCGTGACCGTGCTTGGACATTCTTTATCAGCAGCTCCGACCCTTCGGCGATAGTCCCCGGGCTTAGGGCCAAATGGGCAAACTCCATGGCTTCTGGCAACACTTCGGACAGTTCTCCGATCACCAGGGTGATACGGGTGATCCTGTCTGCGTTCTGGGCACGTGCAGCATCGATTGCTGTTGAGAGGACCGAACTCATAAGCGACGCCTCATGCATGTCGTTTAAAACCCGTCACCTTGATTCAAGGCCTGTCAACGGCCGAAAGCTGTTTTTCTTTTGCCAGCCGCCTGGAGATGACTATCCGCGAGATCAACAGGGACCCCTCGTAAAGCACTAGCATCGCAGCAAACATCAGTAACATCGTAATCGGGTTAGCGTCTGGGGTGACCAAGGCACAGACCGTCATCAGCACAATGTAGACCACTCTCCAGCTGCTCCGCAGTTTTTGGTATGGGATGATATTGAAAATCGTCAGATAAAAGACCACGATCGGCAATTCGAAGGCTACGCCAAAGCCTACCTCGAACAATAAGATGGTATTGATGTATTTGGGGGCCTCAGCTATGACTCGGGCGAAATCGGTGGTTTGACCAATCATCCATTCAAAGGCCGGGTCAAGGATCACCAGGTAGCAAAACGCCATGCCGGCAATGAACAAGAAGACAGCGACGAAGAAAGTAGGGATCACCCATTTACGCTCGTTAGGGTTTAGCGCCGGCAGGAAGAAGGCCAACAACTGCCATATTGTGACAGGGCTCGAGACGAGGAGGCCAAAGACAAAGGCCACCTGGAACTTCAAGGCAAAGCCGCCAAAGGGGTCGAGGATGATCAAGGACTCTTTTAGGCTGTTCAGGTCGTCTATTGAGCCGCTCTCAGAGATGTAGCGCGCAATGGGCTGAATCAGGAACAGTATCAACGAGTTTGACACTAGGTAAAGGGCTATGGTGGCTACCAGAAGCGCGGCTATGACTACTGTCAGACGTCTCCGCAGCTCGCCTAAATGCTCGAATAACGACATCTGCGCTGATCCGACCGGCATGGCTAGCCCTCCTGCCTGTTATCTAGGCTGGTCTTAGTCATCTGTGCCTTCCTCGGGGGTCTTACTGGCTGTCTGGCGTTGGGCTTCTTCGCCGTCCTGCCTTAGAAAGGACTCTTCTAAGCGTGCCCGCCGGGCGGCAAAACTATCATGAACAGCGGTGCTTTGGTCTCGGGCGCTTGCTGCCAGTCGCCTTTTGTTGGCATCGTCGACAAGGGCCTTTTGCAGGTCTGCTGGACCAGGCTTTCTTGCCTCTTCGGCTTCTTTAGGGCTAGTGAGGTGGTCTTCTGCCTGCTCTTTGGGTTCTGTCGGGGTTGGGGCACCTTTCTCGTCTGCTATGTCTGCGCTGGTGCTGTCTTTGGCCTTGTCGTCTGCGCTGACAGCTGCAAAGGGGTTCATCAAGGGCTCCATGTCCTTGATCGGGTCAAGGACCTCTTCCTTTAATACCTTGTTCATTTGGTCTTGGGCGTTTTGGAACTGCTTGATCATTCGCCCAATGGTCCGGGCGATCTCTGGCATCTTGTCAGGGCCAAAGATCAAGAATCCGAACAGTAAGATTATTGCAAGCTCTGTTCCGCCTATACCGAACAATTCATCTCCTGTACATTAGGCCGTTTTGGCCTGCAATCAGACCAACAAAGGGACTTGGGATCAATATAGCGCACAAGATGCACAACTGCTGAGGCCGATACTGGCTGTGGGAACGACCAGGATCAGTGCCAGGACGAGGCAGAGGATTATCTGCAAAGTACGGCTCTTGCCCTGCTTCTCGGCGCTTCGTGACTGACTGTTTGTATTCGCGTTTGCATTCGATCTCGGTCTTCGTTTCTTAGATTGAGCAGCCATACATCTACCAACATCCTCCTACAAGGGCTTACACAACGGTCTTCTCCCGATAATAACATCAATCGCGTAGTTTTATTCTCATTTCTTCGGCACGTGCCAAGACCCGCTCCCGGTCGACGCCGTGCAGGTGGTCGCCGTTGTAGAGGATGTTTCCGCCAACCATTGTCATCATAATGTTATCAGGGCCGACCGTGTGGACTATTGCCGAGTTCGGGTCGTGGGTAGGTGCTTGCGAGGAGTATTGCAGGCTCACGGCGATGATATCGGCGTCCTTGCCGACGTCCAGCGAGCCGATATGGTCGGCCAGGCCCAAGGCCTCGGCAGCGCCCAAGGTAGCCATGCGCACTAGCTGGGCAGACGTCATGAAATCGCTTTTGAGGTGCACTGCACGCTGTATCAGCAAGGTCATCCGCATTTCGGCAAAGAGGTCGGTGGTAGAGGAGGCTGCTGGCGAGTCAGTGCCCAACCCGATGCGCAGCCCCGCCCTGACCAGGTCGGGGACAGGGGCGATGCCCATTCCGAGCTGGGCATTGCAGCGGGTGCAGATCGCCACAGCCACGTCGTACTGCTCCAAGAAGCCGATGTCGTCCTCGTCGACATGGACGCAGTGGATCGCCAGCAGGTTCGGCACCTGGAACAGTCCCCAGTTGAGGATGTAGCGGATCGGCGAGACGCCGGTAGCCAGCCAAGGGGGCATGTCGATCCCATAGCCGCGCTGCATCTCCGTCGTATGCACCGAGAAGAGCGACGAGCCGTAACGGATGAAGTCGTACTCTTCCTGCGAGCCGGCCAGGTGGACTGCCACCGGGGTCCCGTCCATGGCATAGTCGCGGATCTCGTTGAAGACCTGGGGGTGGCACTTGTAAAGGGCTTCTGGGGCTATACCGATATATTGAAAGCCGTCAACTGCCAAAGACCTCCAGTCCTCGATCTCCTGGTAGGCCTCGTCCAGGATGCGGGGGACCTCTTTCTTCTCCATCGTACCCACCTCACGGTAGAAGATGCCCCTCAGCCCCACAGCCTTTGCTGCATGCAGCGAGGCGCCGGTGCTGGTAATGTCTGCCACTGTTGTGATGCCGGCACGCACGGTCTCTAAGGCCCCGAGCAAAGCGCTGTCCAACCAGTCCTGGTCGTTGAAGCGCTCCTCCTTCTCAGTCAGGGCAATCTTCCAGTCAGCATAGGCAACGTCTTGGATCAGGCCGCGAAAGGCAGAGTACTCCCAGTGGGAATGAGCGTCGACCAAGCCTGGCATCAGGACCGCCAGGCCAAAATCGGTTTGTGGCTCGTTGGGGTAGTCCCTCAGCAGGTCAGCTGCGGCGCCGACTGCTGCGATGCGCCCGTCTTTTACCAAAACAGCGCCGTTTTCAATATGGGGAGAACTGACAGGAACGATATACCGGGCTAAAAGCAACATATGACCTCCCAAGGCCGCGTACGCATTGACGTTCAACATTTAATTAGGCTCCCATTATATTCTTCATGATAAAATACTGCTACTTGTTTCGAGGCGAGGTGCAAATCCTCACCGGTGGTGGTGTAGCTGCTCGGCTGCTCGGTTGCTTGGCGACTGGCTGGGCGCTGCTAAGTCCACAAGCCATTTTTGGTTGATTTCGTTGAATTCGAAAACCGACGGTGACAGTCCGGATGAGAGAAACAGAGGCCTTCCATGCCTGATGTGGAGTTTCAATCAGTTACCTTTCATTACCCGGCTAGCCCTAACCATGGGGAGAAGCCCGCGGCAGGCTCTTCTCCCCCGATAGGCCCAGACGGCCTTGGGCAAACAGAGGTGCTCCAGGGTTTGACCCTAAGCATCCAGCGGGGCGAGTTCGTAGCGGTCATCGGCGCCAACGGATCGGGTAAAACCACGTTTGCCAGGCACATCAACGCGCTTTTGGTCCCAGACTCCGGTAAAGTCCTGACGGTCGGACTGGACACCAGCGACCCGCAGCAGCTGTTTGTCATCCGCTCGCACGCCGGCATGGTCTTTCAAAACCCCGACACCCAAATGGTCGCCAACATCGTCGCCGACGATGTGGCTTTTGGCCCGGAGAACCTGAACATCCTCAACCCGGAGCTGAGCGAGCGGGTCGAGCAGGCCTTGGCGGCCGTCGACATGCTCGGCTTCCTTGACGCGAACCCGGCCAGGCTCTCCGGAGGAGAGCGCCAGCGGGTGAGCATCGCTGGGATTTTAGCAATGCAGCCTGATATCCTCATCTTAGACGAGCCTGCTGCTATGCTTGACGTGCGCGGGCGGACAGCCATCCGCTCCATCGTTGACGAACTGAACCAAAAGGGAATGACAGTCGTCCTCATCACCCATTCCATGGAAGACGCCATACTTGCCGACCGGGTAATAGTCATCGACCGTGGCCGAGTGGCACTCGACGGCAAGCCGCTCGATGTCTTTCGCGAATATCGGCTGCTCGACGCCCTTGGGCTTGATGTCCCTTTTACCATGCAGCTTATAGAGGCCTTGAAGGACTATGGGATAAGCCTCTCTGTTAGCCTGGACAGCGACGACCTGGTGGACCAGATATGCAATTGGTTTTGGAACAATTAGGTTACCGCTATCCGGCCTCAGCCAACGACCAGTACGCCCTCTCAGACATCGACCTCAGCATCGGCGACGGCGATTTCATCGGCATTATCGGCCATAGCGGCTCAGGGAAATCGACCTTGGCCCAACTGGCTGCCGGACTCGTCCAACCAAGCAAAGGGCGGGTCTTGTTAGATGGAGAAGACCTGGCCAAGCCCAAAAACCGCCAAGGCCTGTTCACCCGCATCGGCCTGGCCTTCCAGTACCCAGAAAGCCAGCTGTTCGCTCCTACTGTATATGACGACATCGCCTTTGCGGCAAGGAACGCCGGCTTTTCTGACCACGATACCGACAAGCGTGTCCGTCATTGGATGGAGGCCTTCGACTTGGACTTTACGCGTTACGCCCAAAGGTCGCCTTTCGAACTGTCTGGAGGCGAGCAACGACGCGTCGCCTTGGCCGGCATCCTCCTCGTCGAGCCGGACATCTTGATACTGGACGAGCCAAGCGCTGGGCTCGATCCCGCTGGCCGGCGCAAGCTGATGGGGCTTATCCAAACATACCATGCCAGTGGAAAGATCGTAGTCATGGTCTCGCACTCCATGGAAGACATCGCCTACCTGACAAACCGGATCTTGGTCCTAAACGAGGGGCGCATCTTTTTCCAGGGCAGCCCGGAAGAGGTTTTTGCCCATGCCGACGAACTGGAAGCGATCAAGCTAGGAGTCCCCAAACCGGAGGCGTTTGCTGCAAGCCTGCGCCAAGCCGGCTTGGGCCTGCCGCCTTCCCTGCTTAGCGTCGAGTCTCTGGCTTTGGCGATTGCCGGCTTAAAAGGCAAGCCTCCTGCAGGCGGCCCCGATGAATGACTTTGGTTTTGGCAGCTATTATGCAGCCGGGTCGTTTGTCCATAGGCTTGACCCCCGGGTAAAGATCAACCTCCTGCTGGTCTTGATGGTTGCTATGTTTGTTGCGGACAGTTTTCTAGGCTTGCTTTGCGTGTGTGTCTTTATGCTGCTTGTCTGGTGGGCAGCCAGGATCCCTCTCAGCCTGGTCGGACGGTCCATTCTACCTTTATTGTTCCTAGTCAGCTTCCCCCTTGTCTTGAACATTCTGTTCCATAACGACGGCACACTGCTCTTTTCGTATGGGCCTTTGTATATTACTGACCGAGGCGTTTATCTCGGCGTCTATATGTCCTTTCGCCTCTTGTTGATGTTTTCATGCGGGATCCTGCTTAGCCTGACGACCACCTCGCTTTCCATTGCCTATGCAGTTGGAGAAATGCTTTCGCCCTTTGAGCGGCTTGGCTTGCCGGCCTATGAGATATCGTTGATGATCCGTATCGCGCTTAGCTTCATACCCGACATTTCAGACTCGTTTTACCGCATTCGAAAAGCCCAGCAAGGACGTGGCGCTGTCTTTGACAGCGGCAGCCCGATTCGCCGGGTCAAGGCCTTGGTCCCCTGTCTGGTCCCCTTGTTCGCACAATGCTTCCGGAATGCGGAGTACCTTGGACTGGCTATGGAGAGCCGTTGTTTCCATGGAAGCAGCCAACGTAGCTTTTATCGCGAATACCGTATTGGCCAAAATGACTTTATAGCTGTATTCCTAGTCGTCCTTGTGTTGTCGTTGACTGTTCTGACCAGGTTCATTGCTTTCAGCCACTTTTGATTACCACGGTCCCTACGCCTACGCCAGGCAAAACCAAGGCGAAGTGGGGTGTGGACGAAAAACCAGGGTCGAGTGATTGTGGACGAACAACCAGGGTCGAACGGCTGGGACGAATAGTCAAGCCTGGCTTGTTCAAGATTTGCGGTAGGGTACACTTTTAGTGGGGGTAAATTCGAGCGAAATAATTTGTTAGTCATAGTACACAAATTCCTGACCAGGGCTTTTGCAAAATGGCACTTTTTTAAACACTGAATAAATTGTACCCTATCGTCAATCTGGAGCACTTAGCCTTAAATAACGTGTTAGACGCAATATACTATAAATCTAGCATCTAGTTGATGGTCACTGGTGCCAGCGTCCCCTAACATGCATATTAAGCCAGGCTCATACAGACGCTTGATTACCTGCTATTTGCCTCTTCTGTCCAATTCCTCCTCGAGTGCTGCCAGCTCACGCCTTGTTTTACGCATACCGGTATAAGTAACCATGACAAAGACGAACATGATTACCCAGATCAGGGCATAGGCTGTTATCACATAGGGGGCGGCTTCTAGCACGGTGGAGTATATTTCAGCAAGCACTGGATCCATGGCTTAATCCTTTGTCTAGTCGTTTAGGCGGTTCTTCAACTCATCGAGCTTGATGCGCAGGCCCTGCTCGAAGAGCCTGTAGCGGTACAGGCCAAAGGCCAACAGGCAAATACCGGCTAGCGAGCATATAAAAGGGACCAGCATCGAGGGCGGCAGCCCGGAGTCACTGCGGAAAATCACCGGATGCACGCTGCTCGGGATCAGCCTAGTGACCAGAAGGCTGATAGGCGCATCGACAAAGGCAATGATGGCAAACACCGAGGCAAAAACTGCTTGACGCTCCGGGTCGTCAATCGCCGCTCTTAGCACGAAGTAGGCAAAAACCAGCAACAAAAGAACAAGATAGGTCGTCAAACGTGGCTCCCAAGTCCACCAAACGCCCCATTCATAGCGGGTCCACATCTCTCCAGAGGCCATGGTCATCAGGATAAAGGCCAATGAGACTTCCAGGCCGACTCGGGACTTTAGGTCATCGAGGGCCTGGCGTTTGCTTAGGAAGCGCAGCCCGAAGAACGCCCCGAACCCCAAGGCGACGAAACTGACCAGGGCGACCGGCACATGAAAATAGAATATCTTCTGAGAAAGCAGCAGCTTGTTGGTGAGCATCCGGTCAGCGACTAAGGCTGGTACCTGTACTTTCGCCCCTAACACCAGGGGTGCGGATAAGAACGACAGAAGGAAGCCAATCGTCGACAACAATGCCCCAAGGCTGATGACGACAAGAAAAGGCGTGTCTGTGCTTGTCGGCATACTATCAGTTCTTGAATTCACAATCCCACCTTTAACTAGATATCACATAATCATAGAGTAGCCACGAAACTGCAGTCATAACCACATCATAGCCACCCGCAACTGCCATTAAGACGATATAGCCCGATCCAGCATCCGAGTCGCCAAGCATGGCTAGGCTTGATGCCCTAACGACAGTGTAGAGCAGGGGGAAGATGACTGGCACAAAAAGCACGGTCATCAATACATCCTTCGACTTGGTCGAGCTGGTTATGGAGGCAAGCAGTGTGCCGACCGCAGTTATACCGACCGACCCGACTAACAAAGACAACAAGAACCAGCTAGGATGCAAGACAGGCTTATTATCGGCTAGGAAGAAAAAGTAGTAGACGGGACATATCAAGAGCTCCACCAGGCATAGGAAAACAAGATTTGCGCTGGCCTTGGCCAAATAGATGACTGACCGGTCGACAGGTGCGAGCAACAAGCCTCCCAAGGCGTTCTCCTCCCGGTCTGCCAGGTAGGACCGGTTAAAACCGAGAATGGACGTAAAGACCAGCAAGGCCCAAACCAATCCCCCGCTAGCGGACGGGACGATTGCAGAGGTGCCCGTTTCTTTAAGAGCTGCCGCAAAAACAACCAAGACCAATGCAGCGTAGACGCCCATCGAGCCAAGCATGTCCAAGGTGTGCGTCTCTAGTCTTAGCTCATGGGCAAAAAGCACAGCAAACTGCCGCCAAGCCGACAGCTTCGGGACGGGTTTATCCACATATAAAGGCTGGGCTGACTGCTTGGCCATAATGCTCAAGCCTCGACCAGGTTTTGATAGAACAGCGGAAAGTCGTCCATGGGGATGCTGTCCCTGTCAGAGAACAGCAAGGCCCGGCCTTTGTCAAGTATCAGGACGTGTGTGGCTTTTTGGTAGGTACGGGCCAGGTCGTGGCTGATCATCACGATGGTTTTGTCCAAGCGGCTGTGCTCGATCAGCTCGTCGAGCAAGGTGGCCGCCCGGCTGTCGAGGCCGGAATAAGGCTCGTCGACCAAGAGGATTTCTGGGTCATTGACCAGCGCCCGGGCGATTGCCATGCGTTGGGTCATCCCTCGCGACAGTGTGCGGACCCGGTCATGGCGACGGCTGGTCAGCCCGAACTGCTCAAGCAGCCCGTCCGCCCGTTTGTCGGGGTCTGCGACGCCGTAAAGCTTGGCAAAGAGGGCCAGGTTCTCATGTGCCGTAAGGTCAGGGAAAAGCATGGACTGGTGTGATATCAAGCCAATATGCGGCCTTATCCTCTCGGCCTCTTCGACCAGGTCGAAGCCAAAGACCGCAGCGGTTCCCTGGCTAGGCGCAAAAAGAGTGGACAAGAGGTTCAAAAGCGTCGACTTCCCCGCCCCGTTTGGCCCAAAGACAGCCAGGAAGGCCCCCCTCGGCAGCGCAAAACAGAGGCCGTCCAAGGCCAGCAGGCCCGCATAGCGTTTGGATAGCGAAAACGCCTCTATCACTGGGCTTTCAGTCATCGTCGGCCTTTTTGGCTTCCTTGGAAGGCCTGCTTTTCTCATTGGGGCCGTCCAGATAGTCGAAGTCCTCTTCCTCGGCTGGCCTAGGCTTGCTGGCAGCAGCCTGCCTGTTCCCGATTGCCGATATCGCCGTTCCGGCCATTATCAGGCCAAATCCCCACCAGACAAAGGAAATCAAGGGGTTGATGCGCGCGTCCAGCGACAATGCCCCATGCATGCTGATTCCATTGAAGACAACGAAAAGGTCTTCTCCAAACGAGCTTACGACCGCTGCGTTGTACCTGTTCTGCTCGGTGACCTGATCGACGTCGATGCTCGGCCCCACCCTGGCGATGAGTTGCCCGTCTAGGTAGACGTCGAAGAAGACCTGATAGTTGACTATGCGCCCGTCTGTTGACTCGGTGATCCCATAATCGACATATCGCAGTGTGTAGTTGCCGATCGTAAAGTCACTGAACTCGCCGTCGTCGCCAGTGACCCCCGCATAGCCAGCGACCTCGGTGACAAACATTGAAGAGCCGATCAAGCCGATAAGCGTGACCGCCAGCCCGAAATGGGCAAAAAAGCCACCTACCAAGGCCGCCCTGCTGTTCAGGACGGCAACAAACGCCTTGATGCTGTCGATTCTATGGATGCGCGCATGGGCACCGACCACACGGCTAATCAAGACCAGCGAGTTGCAGAGCAAGAGGCTGGCCACCGCAAAGCCGACGACTGTAAGCCCCAGGTAGTACCAGCGGGGGCCAGCAGCCAGCAATGACTCGGCGATTGCCCCGCCTGCTGCCCGGGCAGCATCGTAGGCAGGCACCAGCCTGTTCACGAAATAGACTGTCAGGAAGGCGAACAAGGCCAAGGATGACAGGGCCGGTACCCGGACCCGCTGCATAAAAGCCAAGCGGTCGGCCTTGCCCCAGGCCAACATGGGACAAAGGGCGGCGATTAGGCAATAAACGATCCCCATGGGACGAGCCAGCATATTAAACGTCGTTGCCGAAAAGGTCAGGCCGGCAAAAGGCAGCGGCCTTGGCAAGGCGGGGGCCAGGGTCATATACATGATCAAGAGCGTGACAATCAGCATAACGACGTTATTGAAGTAATATGCCGTGTCCTTGGTAAACAGGTCGTCAGTCTCTGCGTAGTCGCTTGAGGCCTTGAACTTGTCGCGGCGCAAATATAGCCCGGCTACCCCGGCAATCACTGGAAAGACAACCAAGAAGCCAAAGACAGCCAGTGATACCGGGTCGGACTCGAAGGCATGCACCGACGAGACGATGCCCGAGCGGGTTATGAAGGTGCCGACCACTACAAACGCGAAAGCCAGGCAGGCCAGCATCAGGCTCCAACGCTTGAAGGCCTTGCGCTGTGTATATACCTGGAAACTGTGGATTAACGCAACCACTATCAACCATGACAGCAAGCTAGCGTTTTCCACAGGATCCCATGCCCAATACCCTCCCCAGCCGAGCACGACATAGGCCCAAACCGCTCCCAGGCCGATGCCAGTTCCCAAAAAAAGCCACGCCACAAGTGCGTAGCGCTTGGTCTTTAGTACCCATAAAGCACTGTCGTCACCAACGGCAAGGGCAGCAATGGCGTAAGCAAAAGGCAAGGTCAGGCCGGCATATCCGATAAAAAGCGCCGGCGGGTGCACAGCCATTGCCCAATGCTCCAGCAAGGGGTTCATCCGCCAAAAAGCGGCTTGGCCGACTAGGTTCCCAGCTTCGTCCAACAGGCTTTCGGGCGTTGGTTGAAAGGGCTGGTTTTGTGTGGAGAAGACCAAGACGCTGACAAATGCCAGTAAAACCACTTGACTGACAGCTAGTGCGAAGAAGTCGATTGCCGTGATGTTCTTTCTGCTCGCCCAAAGCACGGACAAGTTGAACAGCGAAAGCAGGCATGCCCAGAACAGCAAGGATCCGCTGCGCCCTGCCCAAAGGCCGCTGACCAGGTAAAGCCACTTTATAGGGGAGCCGCTGTATGAGCGGTACTCTGCGACATACTTGATAGTATTGTTGCCGCTGATGAAGCAATACAGCAGGATGCTGCAACAAACCACTAGGCAAAAAGCACATAAGGCCAAAGCACCTTTACCGAGCATTGCCGCTAAGCCAAGATTCTTTGCCGATGCCGTTTGGGGCTTGGCCCGCCCAGCCAGACGGCCGGCACTGGCCAGGGCGAAGATGGAGAAAGCTGCTGCCGCAAAAGCTATATATAAGATACCTGAGCCTAGACTAGCGTAACTCATATATATACCTGCCAGCCAAACCTTGTCATATCAGCCTCAATTCGCAATCGCAATGCCAGTGGCGAAAAAACGCCCGTCACAGTGGAGCGACCCCGTCAATACCACGATAGACCCGTCGCCAATGCCGTCAGGCAGCCCGCCGGCATAGACAATTGAGAGCTGCATCCCGCTTTCGGGGTCGATAACGACGAACCGCTCGTCGGCAGAAGCCGGTTTTACGCTTCCTGGCAAAACCTCGCCAGAGACCTTGACGGCCACATCGTATATCTCATCCCCATAGTCGATGAGCTGTCTTATCGTAAGCGCCTCGGTTGCATTCTCATATTTCGACGGGCATTTCGTGACCAGCTCATAACATATCAAGGTACCGTCCTCAGAGATTGTCCCAGTGCAGATCGCTGTCACTTGGTTACCGAAACTCGCAGACATCGACCCCTTGTATATAACGCATAGGACACAGTCCGGGTCCTCCTCGTCGTATATGTAGAAGGTGAGCTGGCCCTCGTCTAGCTGGTATGAGTTGTCGACGACCTGCCCGGTCACCTGTACCTTCTTGCCGATATAAGAGCCACTGGCTGCCTCGGCGACTGTGATAGACGACGAGCTGTTAGCCGTGCCGACCAGTGCCAACACGCAAATGACGACAACCCCAACAATACCTGTAACAATTATTAGGCGACGCTGTAGCCGCTTGCTCACCTCTTGCACCTCCTCCTTGGCAACGTTTATAAAAGCCTTGGTTGCTTGCTAATTCTAGCAGTAATTGCCGGCTCGGCCGATTGTCAGCCAATGATTGTCTGCTAAGCCCACGGCCCACGATCGGCCGATGTGGGAATTCCTGCCTAATCATCGCCAGTAGTGCCTTTGGGCAAGAGTCTTTTCAGCCAGCCTTGCGGAAGCTGGGCAATGATTACAGCAGCAAACATCAGGCTGCATCCGACGACCTCGCGGCTGGTGAGGCTCTCGTGGAGCAGCGCAGCCCCACCAAGCATGCTGAAGACAGCCTCCAGGCTCATGATGATGGCAGCTGCCGAGGCAGGCAGCCCTTGCTGGCCGACTGCCTGCAAAGTATAGGCCAGGCCGGTGGAGAGCACTCCGGCATAAAGAATTGGGACAAATGCGCCCTTGAGGCCGGCTATGCTTATTGTGCTCTCAACGAAAAAGCGATCCAGGAGCGGTGTCAATGCAAACGATGCTATGCCGGCAGCAAGGAACTGAGCTATACAGACCAAGTAGAGCTCGTCTTGGCCGATGTCGCCGACATAACGGTCGACAGCCAGGATATGGCCTGCCCAAAAAAGTGCCCCGACGATCAGGATCAAGTCTCCGGCAATGATGTCCAACTGGTCGGTAATGGACATGAAGTACAGTCCCGCAACAGCGACCACCGCCCCTAGCCAGGCATTCCAGCTGATCCTTTGGCCGATGACTGCCCCTAGGATGGGCACCAAGACGATATAGAGGGCGGTCAGGAACCCGGCTTTCGAGGCGGAGGTAAAGACCAGGCCGACTTGTTGCAGCGAAGAGCCCATGAATAAAAAGAAGGCACAGACTAAGCCGGACTTGGCCAATTGGCGAAGTGGCAGAGCCTTGGTAGCAACGCCTAAAGCCAGCTCTTCCCGCCTCGGCTTGAGTATCGTGCCTTTGACCAACAGCACCAGGCTCAAGACTGCGGCACCCAGGCAAAAACGCATGCCGGCGAATAGGAACGGGCCGATATACCCCATGCCCACGCGCTGGGCGACAAAGGCAAAGCCCCAAATCCCGGCAGTGGCCAGCAACACCAGGCTTGAACGGAGGGGGTGTGGTCTAGTGCCTGAGTGGAGGGGCTGTGGTTTGTCGCCTGATGCCATTTCTGGTTTCACCGACTAGGTCTTCTCCACATTAATATTACGCATAATATTGGCATTTTATACATTATTTGGTTTAGTTCGCCAAGTATCCCCAGTCTTCTGGACGCTGCCAGTCGCGCAAGGTGTTGATCAGGTCGGAGATCTGGAACGAGCTTTTGATGTTGCGGTTGCGGTCGACGAAGCCGTTGGTTACCGGCCAGGACCGGCGATTGTTCATATCCATCGAGCCGATATTTGGCGCAATGGGCTCTACCCGGCGCTTGAACTCAGCGCGCGCGACCCGTTTTAGCACGTCCGCAACGAGTTCTTCTTCGATCGGGTCTCCACCGGGGGTGTTGGCAACGATGTCCAGGATCTGGTCGAGTCCCATCCGGTCCTCGATATGCAGCCGCAGTATCCGGTCTAGCACCTCATATGGCGGCAGGCTGTCGGTGTCCAGCTGGCCGGCATACAGCTCGGCTGTGGGGGCCTTCTCCAAAATAGCCTGGGGAATCACCGCCTGACGCGAGTTGCGCCAATTGGCCATTCCATAAATATCGGTCTTATATACATTTCCAAAAGGAGCGTAGGCGCCGGCTGTGTCGCCATATAATGTGGAGAAGCCCGTTGCCCCCTCTGACTTGTTCGAGGTGTTCAGAAGCATCCAGCCAAATGTGTTCGACAGGTGCATCAGATACAGCATGCGCATGCGGGCCTGCATGTTTTGCTGGGCGGTCTCACTGCCGCCATGGCCTATAGTGCGCATCGACTGGTTTAGCACGGCTTGAATAGCATCGGTAATGGGCATGGTCAGCAGGTCTATGCCTAGGCTTTGCCCCAGCTCGATGGCATCGTTGGTGCTTTCCTCCGAAGTGTACTCGGACGGGAGGAGCACGCCATGCACATAATCGTTGCCGAAGGCATCGACGGCCAAGACGGCTGTCAGGGCCGAGTCGATCCCGCCTGACAGGCCGATCACGACATCGCTGAAGCCGTTCTTAACGGCATAGTCACGGGTTGCTAGACCCAAGGCCCTCCAGTCTGCCTCATAAGGCAGCAAGGGCTTTGAGGCCTTGTCTTGCGCTTTGGCCTCGGAGGTGGCCTCTGATGGGGCTTCTGACCTCACGGCAAGCCTCTGGCTGCGGGCCGGGGCAGAGGAGAACGTGAGGTTGGCCTTGATGATTCCTGTTTCAAAGACCTGGGCGGCCTCAACCACTGTTCCCGTCGGGTCGATGATCAGGCTGCCCCCGTCAAAGACCACGTCGTCTTGTCCGCCGACCAGGTTGCACACTACCATCCAGGCTGCCGAGTCACTGGCAATCGACCGGAGGTCGGACAGGATATCTGACGAGCCCAGCATCCCGTCCGCACCGACATACTCCTTGGCCATCATGACAATCAAAAGGTCGCAGTCGGTAAAGTCTTCCTCATAGTCAGGAAAGCTGTCTAGGAAGATAGCGACATGCGCATCGTTGATCTTAACTTCCATATAATGCGAGCGTTGGACAAACCGGCGTGAGAAGCGCGGGCCTTCGATCTCAGAAAAGCCCAAAGTACCGCCTAAGCCTGACTGGCAGTAGATTATATCGGCCTCAGCCACATGGCCCCGCCATGCCAGCTCCAAGGGGACGACCGAGCCGAACAGGCAAGGCAGTTTGGCCTGGCTGATGAAGTCTCTGGCGACATCCAGGCACTCCGCATTGAAGGCTGCCGAAAAAGCAAGCCCGTCCAACGGCATCCCAGACATTGCGTAAGCCGGAAAGACCACTAAATCAGGCGGATAGGCCTCATATGACAATTCTTCGATGACTTGGAGCATCTTTTCAGCATTCGAGCTTAAGGCTCCGACTTTCGGGTTGTTTTGCACTAGGGCAATATACACGCTGGCCTCCTCCGTTTAATTCATCCATGTCAGCTTTGTATGTCTATGGGTCTATTATCGCACGGGTCTCGGGCAGGCTGACAGTAAAAGTACCTCGGCGGCGCTCTTCTCCAATTGTGCTGGTCTCGCCATGGCCAGGATAGACCGTAGTCGTGTCGGGCAGCCGAGCGAGCTGGTTTAGGCTTTCTTGCATTGCCTGAGCGTCAGCCGTGGGCAGGTCAAGGCGGCCATAGCTGCCTTTGAACAAAGTGTCGCCAGAAAAAAGCGAGCCGCCTAGCTTGTCGTACAAGCAGACCCCTCCCTGGCTGTGCCCCGGGCTATGGATGACCTCTAGCGACCTGTCGCCGATGTTTAGGGTATCGCCGTCTTCCAGCCTGACCAACATGCTCTGCTCGAAAGCAGGCAGGCCCAGCCTTTCGGTCTGGCTGTCGATCTGGCGTAAGACCATGTCTGCATCGTCCCGGCCGACATAGACAAAGGCATGGCTTGCTGCCCAGAGGCTGGCCAGGGCGCTGATGTGGTCGAAGTGCCGGTGAGTGCAGATGATGCCATTCACCTGCCGCCCGCCTATTGCCTGTTCAAGCAAGGCCCAGTCATCCGCCGGGTCTATCACCCACAGGTCGGACTCGGCCCCATTGCCCGTCTGATGGCTGGAGGCCAATAGGTAGCAATTCGTCCTCAGTCCTAGACTGTCTGCAATTGTTAGAACAACTGTCTCAATTTGCATTTTCATCCTTCAAAGAGTTTACAGGGCGTATCAGCCTTTCCGCTTGCGGGTGACCTCGCCTGGGTGAAGGCGACGGGCGTCGATGACTCCGTCTACGCCCCGTAAGTCACGCAGTATCCGGTTGATGTGGTCGATTTCGCTGACTTCGAAGGTGTAGCGCATCTCCACGATCCCATCGCGATGCACCTGCATGCTGGCATTGATCATATTCACCCCGCTGGAAGCCAAGGTCGTCGTGACGTCCTCGTATAGCCGCAAGCGGTCTGCAGCCTCGATGAAGACTTCGACGTTGAAGGTGTTCTCACTGCCTGCCTCTGCCCAATTGACCGGGATGATGCGTTCTGGCGTCAAGGACAGCGACTGGGCATTGGGGCAGTCTTGGCGATGCACGCTTACCCCCCGGCCTCTGGTGATGAAGCCCAAGATGGCATCTCCAGGGACTGGGTTGCAGCAGTGCGCCAAACGGACCAGGACATCGTCTAGTCCCTTGACGATGACACCGCTGGAGGTGCGTTTCACCGCAGCCCGGTTCGAACCGCGGATCTGTTGGGCAGCCCCCGTGCTGCGGCCTATGGTCAACAGGTCGGTAGGTGATAGCGCCGGGCTGTTCTCCACGTCTGTCAGTTCCCGCAAAAGGCGGTTGGCCACCTGCCGGGCTGAAAGCTTTCCAGCGCCGATCAAGGCCAGCATGTCGTCAGGGCTGCCGTCGACCAGGCTCGCAGCGACCTTTTTCATCGCTTTTTGGGAGCGTGTCGACGAGATGCCCAAACCATGCCGGCGCATCTCGGTGCCCAGCTGGTCGCGCCCATGCGTGATATCGTCTCCCCTGCCCTGTTTTGCAAGGTAGGAGCGTATTTTTGACCTGGCTGACGATGTCTTTGCCAGGTTCAGCCAGTCTGGGGAGGGGCCGGTCTGCTTTTGGGTCAAGACCTCGACGCGGTCACCCATCTTCAGCTCGTAGCTCAAAGGGACGATGATGCCGTTGACCTTTGCGCCCACGCAGCGGTGCCCGACCTCCGTATGGATCGCATAGGCGAAGTCAATGGGCGATGCCCCCGCTGGCAGGCGCACAACATCGCCCTTGGGGGTAAAGACAAAGACCTCGGTATAGCTCAGGTCCTGGCGCAAAGCCTCCATGAACTCCCGCGGGTCGTCCGTATCCTCGGTCCATTCCAACATCTGGCGCAGCCACCATAACTGCTCGTCTACCTGCTGCTCCAAGTCGAACTTGGTGCCCTTGTAGCGCCAATGCGCAGCTATCCCGAACTCGCTCACCCGGTGCATTTCCTCGGTGCGGATCTGCACCTCGAGGTGCCTCCCCGCAGGGCCGATGACTGTCGTGTGCAGGCTCTGGTAGCCGTTGAGCTTGGGGACGGCAATGTAGTCCTTGAAGCGGGCGATGTCCGGTGTCCATAGGGCATGCACTGCGCCTAGGCAGGCATAGCACTCGTTTTCGGCCTGGACGATGATGCGCACGGCGATCAGGTCGTAAATGTCAGAGAAGTCCTTTCCCTTCTCCGACATCTTTTGGTAGATCGACCAAAGGTGCTTGGGGCGGCCGGTGATTCGTGCGCTTATCCCCAGTTTGTCGATCTCTTGGCTGAGAATGCTTATGGCGTCGGTAATGTAGGCCTCCCGGACGCTTCGCGACTCGTCGACCATCCGGCTGATTTGCTGGTAGCGCGCTGGCTCCAGGTACTTGAAGGCCAGGTCCTCCAGCTCCCATTTGATGGAATAGATGCCTAGCCGATCGGCCAGCGGGGCGTATATCTCCAACGCCTCCCGCGCTTTGAACATCCGCCGGTCCTCGCGCAAGGCCTCCAGGGTGTGCATGTTGTGCAGGCGGTCGGCCAGCTTGACGACTATCACCCGAATGTCTGCAGCCATCGCAAGGAGCATTTTGCGCAGGTTTACCACCTGCTGCTCGGAAAGCGAGCTGACTTCGATACGGGTGATCTTGGTCACTCCGTCGACCAGGTCGCTGATGTTTTTGGAGAAGTGCTCGCTTATCTCTTCTAGCAAGACATCGGCATCTTCGACCGTGTCATGCAATAAGCCGGCACAGACAGTGTCGGCGTCCATCCTCAGGTTGGCCAATATCAAGGCCACATTGATCGGATGGCTGACAAAGGCCTCCCCCGACTTTCTCCTGATGCCCTGGTGGGCGGCATCGGCGAAGCTGAAGGCTTTCTCGACCAGCTCGACGTCGGAGGGTTCAAGGTAGCTTTCTACCTGGCGGTACAGGTCGTCCCAGGCTTTCTGCGTGCCTCTGTCATAGTGGNTCAAACGGGCCTGCGAGTCTGCCATGGAGACCGGGAGNCGGCTTACCTGCAGCACGATCTCGTGGTCGGCCTGATCGCTGACAATCTGTACAGTGCGCAAATCGGAGTTGATCACCACACCGTCGCTGCTAAGTCTTTCGTTTTGCTCGTCTATTGTTTTTTGCTCGCTCATCTTAAAACCCCTAGAACAAAGCCTTAACGCCTTAAGGTCCGCTGCCCTCTGCCTTGGCTGCCGAAGCGACAAGGCAAGGGCCTTTATGCCTGCGGCTGCATCGGCCCTTGGATAAAGTGCTCCAGCTCGAGTGCGCCGGCTGACTCTAGCCAAACGCTGAAATCATCGAACGCCGCCAACTCGTCGAACGCCTCCAAATAGCGGCTCGACGACATCAGCTCGACTTTTTGTTGGTTTGCATGCATGTTTATTATACGACGTTTTCCGGACTGCTTGACCTCGATCAGCTCCAGCTCGGCAAAAACCGCCAAGGCCAGATTGACTTGGGCAGGGCTTAGCGCCTGCTCTTCGCTATTGGGGAGAAGGCCACGCATCGCCTCGGCGAACATCTCGTCGGTCAGGCTGATCTCGATCCCCCTCCTGGAAAGCCCCATAAGGTAGCGGTAAAGGTCGGCAAGACGCTCGTAGGAGGGTATGGACCCTGCCAGCAAGTCCCGGCTTTTTGCAATATCCCCAGAATCGAACAGCAGGTGGATAAAAGCATCCTCGCCGTCCCTGCCGGCCCGGCCGGCCAACTGGTTGAAGGCGGCCTTTGAAAACGGAGGATGGTATATCAAGAGGTTCCGGATGTTGGCTATGTTGACGCCTTCCCCAAAAGCCGAGGTCGAGACTAGGCAGGTAACGTCGCCCTGATAAAAGCCTTCTTCCAGCTCCTGGCGCAGCTCGCGGTTCAAACCAGCATGATAGTAGTTGATAGTCATAGCTTGTTCGGGCAGTGCCTTGCGCAGGTCCCGGACAAGCAGGCGGGCCGTGTCACGGCTGTAGGTGTAGACGATTGCCGGCTCCCTGGTCTGGATTGTCCCTACGATATGGCCTAGCCTGTCGTCGGTG
>WRNE01000027.1 GCA_009776725.1 Coriobacteriia bacterium | reverse complement strand
CAACAAAACAGCAGGTCAGAGGCTATTTTTATCCCTCTGACCTGCGGGTTTTGTATGGTGGGCGTTACTGGGTTTGAACCAGCGACCTCTTCCGTGTGAAGGAAGCGCGCTCCCACTGCGCCAAACGCCCTTTGACACAAACTGTATTTTATCGGTTGTCTGTGCATGGTGCAATGCCCACCTTGGACCTTATGAGACGAAGTCAAGCTTCACAAACCTCGCACCGCAAGCTCGATCCCAGCTAAGAGCCAAGCCGCTTTGGCAAAACTGCCATACGCCGCTTCAATGCCTTAGCCAACATCTATCGTACAAACCGATCGGCTGACCCGTTCGTCATTATCCATGTAGTATCATAGTCTGCGATATGATCTTGTATACACAAACTATAGAAGGAGGAGGCAAAAACATGAGACTTGAAAACAAGGTAGCAATCGTGACGGGGGCAAGCTCTGGAATGGGCCGGTCGATCGCTGAGTCGTTCGCAGCCGAAGGAGCTACCGTCATCGCTTTTGCCAGGCGCCAAGAACGCTTGCTGGAGCTAGCCGAAGCAGTCGCTGCCAGCGGTGCGCCTGGCTCGATCATTGCCTTTGAAGGAGACGTGACAAGCGGGCAGAGCATCGATGATGTGGTAAAGCTGGCAATCGATTCGTGCGGGAAGCTGGACATCGTTGTGAACAACGCCGGTATCATGGACGAGATGGTCCCAGCAGCTGAGGTCACCGACGAGCTGTGGGCGAACGTCTTCGATGTCAATGTGACTGCCGTGATGCGCATGACCCGGCGGGCGTTGGCCGAGATGCTGCCGCGCGAATACGGGGTGTTCGTCAATACCGCGTCGATCGGCGGGCTGTTCGGCTCGCGGGCGGGAGCTGCCTACACGGCTTCGAAGCATGCTGTTGTCGGCTTCACGAAGAGCGTCGGCTACCAGTACGCCGTTAAGGGAATCCGCGCCAATGCCATCTGCCCCGGCGCCGTCGAGACCGAGATCGCCGCTGCCGGCATGACGAACCCGAGCGCATTTGGGCTAGAGCGGGCAATGAGCGGTATGGGGATAAACCCACGCACTGGCTCATCGCAAGAGATTGCCCAAGTCGCCGTGTTCCTGGCCAGCGACGAATCGAGTTTTGTGAATGCTGTAGCCCTGCCGGTTGATGCAGGTTGGAGCGCATACTGACGAATGTATAGTGAGCCTGCGGATGCATGCTCCTTGTAATGGAATACTTATTATGGGGATAAGGGCATCAGCCTGGTATCCCCATAAAAGCCAACGGGCTGCTTGGAGCTGTTATTTGAACAGCTCTATATTACCCAGTAAGAAGTCCTCAACCGAACAGTTATTGCTCCCTACCACATAGCACAATGCCTTTGGATACTGCTTCATGAAAGCCAGATAGCCACCTTCGCCTCTCATTCGCCCACTCTTTACTTCGATGGCTGTAATAGACGGGCCTTTTTGCAATACGAAGTCGACTTCCTGGTTTCGCTCGCGCCAGCAGTAGACATGGAACCCTTCTTCCTTGGATCGAGCTAGTAGGTATGCCCCAATAGCGCTTTCAACCAAATACCCACGAAACACAGCATCTGCGGCGACTTGGTCAGGCATGACATCAGCTGCTGTTACCATCAAGGAGATGTCATATACCATGAAACGCGGTGAACTTTTTCGCTGGCGTATCTTTTCAGGCGTAAAGCTGAACATTTATCTCAGTACACTGAGATAGTTGCAAATTCGACGCCAGCAGCTCCCTTGACGTCGTGCTGTTTTGGGAGTAACGTGCCATATGAACCTAATGGATGATCCAAAGGAGCCGACTAATGGCGGATGTACAAGCCCAAGCCAGCGGAGTCTTCAACAAAACAAGCGATTACGCAAAGAAATACCGGTCGTCGCCGATGGAGCGCATCGAGATGATCAGGGCTGGGGTCCATCCCGATGACCTGCAAAGGACATACAGCGACATGGGCGTCTCCAAGGAGAAGATCTGCTCCCTGCTCTCCTTCAGCCGCTCCACAGTCAATCGGCGCATCAAGTCGCAAAAGGCGCTGCCGGCTGAGTACTCGGAGCGGGTCATCGGCCTGCAGAAACTGATCGGCCAGGTCGAGGTGATGGTGGCCGAGTCTGGCGACCCTGCCGGGTTCAATGCCTCTCAGTGGGTGGCGGGCTGGCTGGAACAGCCGGTCGCTGCGCTCGGCAACGCCAAGCCTGCCGACTTCATGGACACTGTCGAGGGGATCGAGCTTGTCTCGGCACTGCTTGCGATGATGCAGTCGGGAGCCTACGCATGACCTCGGTATGGCGTATCGGCATAGACACGCCGGACTACACAGCCGACGACATCAAGGGGCTGGGGGCAGAGGCCAGCGGAGGGCGTTGGAACCGCAAGGGCACGGCTGTCGTCTATTGCTCTACCACCCGGGCGTTGGCCTGCCTGGAGACCATCGTCCATCTGGCTGCAGGGGATCTGCCTCTCAACCGCTACCTGGTGCGTGTCGACATCCCTGACGACATTTGGGACAAACGCGAGTCATTGACAGCTGAGACTGCGCAGGTCGGATGGGACGCCATACCGGCTGGCATGGTCAGCCTGGACATCGGCGACCAGTGGGTCAGCAGCGGCAGGTCATGCGTTTTGGAGGTACCTTCCGCCATCGTGCACGAGGAGACGAACGTGCTGATCAACCCGGCACACCCTGACGCTTACAAGGTCAAGGCACAGAAGGAACGCCTCTGGCTCTATGACGCCAGGCTCAGCTGGAGCTCACTAGGCAGATAGTGCAAAAGCCGATGATGAGGCTACAGCATGGCTAGCGAAGTACTCATGACATGCCGCTGCCAGTCGCTTACCTTGTCGATGCCGTCAACCTCCAGTCCGGTAGACGGCAACATACAAGCGCGCAGTTCTTACTGTTAGAGTTAGGGCAGCTGTGCTCCTTGACAGCATCCCAAGCTATTCCTATTATGTGGAGAACATCGGTGACAGCTCCCTCGTAGCTGAGGAGATCGGCGGCTTATCAGCGACATATTCTTCATCTCGTTCCCGAAAATACTCTGGAGAACAAGACCTACTGGTCACGGGAGCTGTACGACGACTAGGAAAAATTCCCCAATAGGCTATGTGATAGCCACCCGCTTCCCGATGATCATAGAAGCGAACGATTACTCTCCATCGCAATCATCAAGGAAGGTGGTGAGCGTTGGGTGAACGAGCAAGGAGACGCTCAGGTCTCCCACCCAAACGAACAATGCTGGCTGAAGACCCGAAGTACTCCTTCCACATCGTCCTGCTATCCAAACCACAGCCTTGCAATATTTGGTCGACCACCGACAAAAAGGTGATCCCCCACCTTTATGCCATATGCTATACCGGTTACATCGTCGGCTAACGCGGATCCACAAAGGATTAGGGCACTTCATCACAGCAGCTCTTAATACTGGCGAGTATGCTGCGAAGCAAGATAGCATATAGAGCGCTAGGTCTAAACTACTGTATCAAACTCGCCAAATGGGTTCGATTTACACCCCCTTTGGCGAGTTATTGAAGAAAAAAGGGCTATATTTCGCCAAAGGGCACAATTTTAAGCACCGTTTGGCGAATTATAGAAAAGCCATGGTGGCATCAATAATCGGGTGGTAAGGCGAATATGACTGAAGCGGTTCACTTTCTGCGAATGATATTCGTAATGCCGACAAGCATTTATTAGTCATTTGTGCATTGGCTCAGGTTCGTAAAGGATTTACATGCAATGAGCTGATCACGTAAACGAAACTGCCTAGCGGGGGTGGTTTGACGACATTACTAGAATATGTAAGATTCACGGAACAAGGCACCACGTTTTTGTGAGGCTTACCAGGGTAACCCGTCGTTCGCCAACTGGCAGAGGCTGCTCGATCGCAGGGATGCTTTCATCGAGAGAACCAGGACTGACAAAAAGTGCACTTGGTAATGATCAGTTCGAAAGGCATCAAGCCGAACAGATATAGCCACATTATTCAGCGGTCTCTGGTGCTTGAGGATCTCTGGCAGAGAAAGTGAAGTGCCAGCATATGCTTACCTCTGGTGGTTAAACAGTTTACAGGAAACTTCCATGAGCTTATTCAAACCACAGTACTTGAGTGATATAGAAGATAAAGCGTTAAAAAGCTGTGGAGAAGACCACGAGGCAAACAGACTTAATAAACACTGCGAAAATACTCAGCACCCCCGATCAAGCGGTTAACAGACCAAGCAACCCTGCTCGAGCTCGCCACGAAAGATAGCTAATGGGACATTCAGGTAGCATCAGTCGATGCGTTGGTTGAATAGGATGCCATCATCATATTAATCAGAAGTTGCGACAATTCCATTCTCCAGATCGATGCATTGAATAAACTGTCGAACCGGCAAGTGCTGGTGATTATCGGCGCAAACGAGGGCGACACCTGAATACACATTGCTGCGCCGGAATGATTGGCGACCAGTTCACGCTTGTCGAGATCGCCAACGGGGACAACCAGGTATATGAATGCGAGGAAGCAGTTAGAAAGCTTACCGACCCTCTCGACCTTAAGTAGATAACAAGCAAGTGCAAGTTCGTAGATGCTCGCTACATGGCTTATGCATGATGGTACAGCACGGCTAGGTCCGATGATGATGTGGATAAAACCGAGATCATCTTGGGTTTGATCGAAGTTGGTAAAGACATCATTGTTATGTTCAGGAACAATATCAACGAGAAGCTCTACAGGTTGCTGACAGTCGAAGACCGCGAGAGGATTGGCTTCACCACTGAGAAGGTTGATGTAAGGCTCGATCTGGCTTGGGTAACTTCTTAGAGTATGTACAAACCAATGTGTATTTAAACAGCAAATTCCTGTATGGTATTAAGGGGTTGAAACTATAGAATTGCATCTCTCATTAATAAATGTCGCTATTTATACATGGTTTCACACATGCTTGTGAATTTCAGGCAAAGCCAAGTGGTTCACTTACCAGCTGAACAAGGGTACCTCAGGTTTACGCCTCTCCACATAGCGCTTGGCAAGCTGCAGCAGCACTGATACTACAACTGCTCACCGACATCTTTCAGAAGCTCATCGTACTTAACTGCACTGGAAGATCAAGTAAACTCTTTGATTGAACAAGCGGACGATTCCGTTGCGGCATACAATCCACTCGGATATCCATCCAACCGTGAATGCATTCGAAGCCTAGCGTCAGATGGTCACTTGAACTCATCTATAGCTGCAGCAACCATACCTTTGGAGGCGCTCCTAACAACATCTTACCGCACGATGGGTTACCGCCAGGCAATTGTTTATTTCTCTCTTACAATATACAGCTCTTCAATGACTCGCTTAATACTAATAATATATCGGTGTGGTTTCTACTAAATACTCTCTATTCTAAATCGTTCAAGATCCTCTTTAGTGACAGGTCGTACTACATACATATAACCTGCTCCTGGAAAGACCCAGTCGTCGCATTTTACTGTTACAAGCTGCATGGTTTGGTGCTCACTGCTATAGAGCTTAGCATCAGATGATGATGCGTAATGGAAAGCTGAAGAGTCTAAATACTGTATTGTCCACTTATATGCATTAGGTCCACTTATCAGTATTTGAAGAGTCCTCCTCTTATTCGGCACATCAATATGAGTGGTATACACATAATCATTACTAATATGTTTTGTTTCAATTACCTCATGTTCGATTGAGTGTTCTAGCCCTGCAGCAGGAAAACTAATTGCCCCAAAATAATGACCGTAAGTACTGTAGTGCTTTGTTTTATCTCTATCAATATACGTTCTAGACGCATTGTATAACTCTGTGCAGTCAACTCCATCTAGAATCAGCTTTGTGCATTGATAGTCTTCTCTGTTTTCGTAGCTTTCAAACCATCCCTTACCTTGATCCCAGTTATACATTGATCTCTGTGTGTGCAAAAGTGAGACAGTACGGGTTTTCCTGTTTATGATTGATCCGTCCTCATTGGGTGTTAGAGTAATCTCTCGGTGATAATCTTCATAGTACTCATCTCCAGCAACAATTCGTAAAATCGAGCCAACCTTGCTGAACATGGTATTACGAAGGTCTGGAACAATAACACCCTCTTTGCTGTTTAGCCTAATAATTTGCGATGCAGTTCGATAAAGCGTTTCGTCTAGTTCCTCTTTTAGCTTTTCTTCATTTTTTGTGATTTGGTTTTTAATCCGGATTGCCGTGCTCCCTAACTCAGCTGTTAGGTTACCTCCGTGGCCACTTGGGTTGTAAGCAGCTATTGTCAGACCGGCAATATCGGTTGCCAGATGAAAGTCGTCAACTCCGTCTGGCTGTACGATAAAGCATTTGGCAAGGCCGTTCCTACCTATGAACATGCCAAGCTCAAGGTAAACATTGTCACGCACGACCCTGGTTTGTTCGTTTCTAATGGTGGCAATATCGTCAGGTGAAAAGACGAATACCCCATAATCAAACGATCTTACTAGTGATTCCAAGTCTAGAAGTGTAAAGCTATTAAGTTGAAAAACGCCTTCACTCCAAATTGTGCAATCTACGTCAGGCTCCAACGCTGACTTCATTGCTTCAGCTACATTAAGACCCTCAGTCGACGATGCAATGAAAACCTGCGGCTTTGTGACTGCCATGATGAACACCAACCTCCCCGTTGGTAAGCTAATCTATGAGCTACCCTCTGCTTCTCATTTGTATCCGTAGTATATCTTGCTAATCACCCTAGCGCAATATGACCCGGGTGTACTAACGCAGTCGTCACCCGTCCACCCAGCTGTCGAGTATTTGTTCGTTCAACCGCTGCCTCACCTCTCGCCAAAAAGGCATGTACTTGTCCATCAGTGCTGTGAAGTCGGAGTTATGGTTCCTGACACGCAGATGGACAAGCTCATGCAAGATGATATATTCCAAGCACTCCAGAGGCTTTTTAGCCAGTTGCAAGTTGATCCAGATCCTACGCTCGGTGATGTTGCACGACCCCCATTTGCTGGTCATATACTTTATTCCCCACGACTCGCACTCGATTCCAGTCATAGCCTCCCATTTTGGCAGCAGCCGTTCGACTTCTGCTTTCAACAGCTTCCTATACCACTCACGGACGAAGCTCTCGCGCTGAGCGGTCGTACTGTTATGCCGTACTGTCAGCTTAGCAGTGTTTCCTGATAATTCGATCCTATACCTGCCTGCATACCCGACCTGTAAGAAGTATTGCTTGCCCCAAAGGTAAAGGCTTTCTCCCGATATGTATTGCCGTTCGGTCTGGCGGAGCTGCTTGGCGAACTTTTCCTGCTGTGCCAAAATCCACCTGGTCTTGGTCAGTACGAAGCGCTCTACTTGCTCGTCACTGATGCTTAGAGGCACAGAGATTGAGACTGCCCCGTCTGGTGGCTTGACATAAAGGTGTATGTTTTTGATGTCCTTCCGGTCTACCCGGACATCGAATCCAGCAACGTTCATCAGTACTCTTCCTGAGACATCACTAGCTTGAACAACTGCTCGACCTCAGCTTCGTCCGGTATGATTGCATACAAGGCCCGTTTGATTCTGTTCTGTTTTACCGGGCTAGTTCGAAAGCCGTCCTGCTTGTTGCTGCGGACAGCTTTGTCAAGCAGGATAGCCAGTTCTTCTTCTGCTCCACAGTTTTCGTAGAACATGCGAAGCGCTCCGCTTTCACGAATACTTGCAAGATAATGCGGGTTGTTCTCTGGGTTGGTGGCATCATGCGCCAGCTCGGCATAATGTTCCAACAGGCTGCTATAAAGAACATAGGGCAGCAATAATGAACTTGAATCTCGTATTTTTTATTATCTGCTCCTTCAATATTACTAAAAAAAGCTCTTAAAGCATCCTCTTCTACAGAATCTACAATGTCAGCGACCATACTGTATTGTATTTTGACCAGACACGGAACTTGCCTAATATCAAGTAGACCGAGCACATCGTGCACTTCATCAGCAGGCATCTTCAAGGTATCATAATAAAAAATATACGAATTGTTTACGTAATAATACAAACCGACGGGATACATATTTTCATTATATGAGTCTGTGTCATCCATCACTGATCTTAGTGCGACTAGAAAATCAGTATCGTCACATGCTTCATTACTGAAATAGAAATACATAATTGAACCTTTTAAGATGAGATTATAAATACTGCCCTGATTGGTAATTGCCATCATATACTCTGGTGCTTCTATTTCATTGTCTATGGGACTTATGGGTACCTTGCCAATTCTTTGTGCATAATGTGTAATTACAATAGCGATAAAAATCCCAAAGAATAGGATAGTGCTTGAGATCATGAGCTTATTACTCCCAATTGCCCATGCAAAGAAGAAAGCTATCAGACCGATCATGGAAGCGAAAAACCCAATCGCAACATGCAAACCACATAGAACTATTGCTACAAACAGTACATAGCCAACTGCATTCATTAGCACAGCGAATGCTTTTATTCTATTATCTGATGCGCTAGGCGTAACCATTTAAGCTCCCCTATTCTTCATTAATAAAAAAACTTGACCAGCTCGTTTCTACACTCGACTACTTCTGTTTCTGTTGGATTATGTTCAAACCTCAAGGGGAATCTATCGGTTATTTCTTTATTCTAAACACGGAAAAGTGCAGGGTCCCGGATAACATCATAAAATACTAGTGATTTCCTCATATTCAGCATCATCTCTAAACTTGTCAGTGTCAAAGTAAAAAACCGTAACATCGTTTATAACAATTTCTTATTCATGAATTAATTTAAAATCCTCAAAGTCAGAGCATGTTGACTAACAAAATATGTGTATGAAACTTCGTCTTTTCAGATCACATCATATAGATGATCTATACTTGTCAATTCAACCAAACCATATTTGTCTCTAGTATTAGCACAACCTGAAAGTGCTAACAGTATTATAGTCATTAGAACAGTAAACCTTTTATTCCATACCCATCCTTTTTCTATTGTGATTATATAAATATATATTGTGTAGTCTATCAGTAAATCTTGCCCAAATTTAACCATAAACGACTGCATGGTATATAACAGGGAGTTTAAGCAAAGTGTCTGGATATAACTTTTTTACTGATTGCAAAGTGTTTGGATATAACTATTTGGCTACTTGCAAAGTGTCTTATTTGTAGTGTTTTTGTGCTTGCAAAGTGTAGTTTTCCCAGTTAAACTACCAAATTAAAAGTAAACCGCTGATCTGGAGGATAAATTGTTAAAAAGAAAAGCCTTGAGTGCTTTCATAGATTGGAAAACTAATAAAACAAAGCAAGCGCTATTGGTTACGGGGGCGAGGCAAGTGGGCAAGACCTTCCTAATCAGGGAATTCGCCCGCCAGCATTATCAAAGCTTTGTAGAGATCAACCTGGTCGAGAATGCAGATGCTCGAGAAGCCTTCATTCAAGCAAGGAGCAGCGAAGACTATCTACTTGCGCTTTCGTTGTTTGCTGGCGACAGGCTAATAGAAAACGAGACCTTGGTTTTTATTGACGAGATCCAGGAAAGCCCGGAAATAGTAACTGCGATCAAATTCCTTGTAGATAGAGGGGGCTTTGACTATGTGCTTTCGGGATCCCTGCTGGGGGTTGAGTTGAAAAACATCCGCTCAGTTCCAGTCGGTTATCTTCGAACCATAGAGATGTTTCCGCTCGACTTTGATGAATACTGCTGGGCACGAGGTGTTGGCGATCCGGTAATTGATGAAGCCCAAGTTGCATTCGACATACAGCAAGCAGTACCCGGGTTTATCCACAATCGTCTTTTAAAGCTCTTTCATGAATATCTAGTGGTTGGCGGAATGCCCGACCCCGTCAATACCTTCGTCCAGGATCTCAACATAGAAAGGGTCCGCGCGCTGCAAGGCGGGATCATCGAGACGTACAAGCAGGATGCCACGAAGTACAACTTCGATAGGTCACGGGTTATCAAGCGTATCTATGAGCTTATACCTAGCGAGCTTGGCCAGCAGAACAGGAAGTTCACTATAAAGAGCATAGACGGCATCCCTAGGCATGACCGCTACGCAGATGATTTTCTTTGGCTAGTCGATGCCGGCATAGCCATTGCGTCTTATAATGTGCGGGAGCCGCGCCATCCGTTGATGCTGTCAGCGGGTTCGACACAGTTCAAGCTGTTCAACAATGATGTCGGTCTGCTAGCCAGCATGTGCGGTATGGATGAGACCAGGGAGACGCTTTTTGGTAGCTCCAATGCGAATTACGGATCGTTTTATGAGAATGCCGCAGCCCAGGAGCTCAAAGCACATGGCTTTGAGCCGTACTACTTCAAAAACAAGCGCGTCGGAGAACTGGATTTCGTGATTGAGACTAAGCAGGGCGAGGTCATACCCCTGGAGATAAAATCGGGGAAAAACTACCAGCGCCACAACGCGCTTACCAATGTGCTCAGCACACCTAGTTATGGCATTGAGCGAGCTTATGTGTTCTATGACGGAAATACCAGCGTGAAAGGCAGTGTTACGTATTGTCCGATCTATATGATGGGGCGCTTGCAGCGATGAATTGTTATCACTTAAGCAACTGCAGCAGGCTGCCGATCGCATAAAGCGGGATGTTGCGCAGCCAGCCCTGATCCCTATAAGCCGATAACGACAGGCGCAGCCCGTTCTGGAGGCCATATTTCTGGCAGAAGGCTGCGAGGCTCTTACTCCTCAGGTTATCCGAGGCCTTGACCTCCATCGGGTAGATGCCACCTTGGTGTTGGACGATGAAATCGACCTCTCCTGAAGACCTCTCCGCCGACCAGTAGTACGGGGTGAGACCGCATTCGGCAACCAGTTCCTGCAAGACGAATTGCTCGGAAAGCGAGCCCTTGAACTCCTCAAAAAGGCGGTAGCCTTCGACTAATGTCCGGATGTCCAGGTCGCTCATTGCCCCTAGTAGACCGATGTCTACCAGGTAGATCTTGAAGGCTGCCGGATCATGATAGGCAGCGAGTGGCATTCCTGGTTTGGCTACTCGCCAAACCTGATGGGCTATGCCGCTGTCTACCAGGAAGCGGATAGCAGCTGAGTACTCGCGGCCTCTGCCCCCTTCTTTAACAGCCTCGTAGACAAACTTCCTGTTCGCCTTGGCTAGCTGGCTAGGAATCGATGCAAAGACCTCCCGGCTGCGCTCGGCAGCGAATTTATCAGTATGCTTGGAAAAATCCATATCATATGCGCTGAGAATGCTTCGCTGGATCTGGCGAACCCGATCGTAATCTCTGGTAGAGATGAATTCCTGGACTGCCTCAGGCATGCCACCGACAAAATAATATTGCTTCAGATGATCCGTCAGTCTTTCTGCGAAAACCTCTAACATGTCGGTATCAGCAGCAACGATTTGCGCAACGAGTCTTTCTTCTCCTAGTGCAAGCAGGAATTCACGAAACGTCAACGGATGAAGGTCGAGGAAGTCTACTTGCCCGACCGGGAACGATGTTCCTGGCTGTAAGGCTATGCCTAGCAGCGAACCAGCTACTGCGATCGGGTACTCCGGAGCTTCCTCATGGAAATACTTCAATGCGGTCAAGGCGCGAGGCACTGCCTGGATCTCGTCCAAGACGATGAGGGTATTGGGGGTGATCCGCTTCCTGGTATATGACGACAGGCCATCTAGCAACCTGGCTGGCTCCAGTGACCCCTCGAAAAGCACCTGTATGGCTTGGTTGTCTTCAAGCCGCACATAAGCGTATTCCGTGAACTCTTGTTTTCCGAATTCCTGCAAAAGCCAAGTCTTGCCCACTTGCCGTGCTCCACGCAAGATGAGCGGTTTACGTCTGGCGTCGTTCTTCCAAGCTATTAGTTTATCCATGAGCAGGCGTTGCATATCGTCTCCATTGTTGGTTGTTTTAGAGCGAGTCGGTTTGACTAGTATAACACTTTACGTCCGTATATCGTGCATAGTTGGCGATTTTACGGCCGTATTTCGTGGGCATATTCACATTTTACGGACGTATTTCTGGCAAGTATCAACCCCGCCGCTCAGTCAGCCTCGAAAACAAACACCGGATCGGTCGGGTAGGCATAATCGGCTGGCCAGATGCGGTACCAGTACTCATAGGCTTGGAAGTAGAACCATCCGCCAGAGACGAAGCCGTTTTGGATAAAGTAGTTAGGGTTGCCCTTAGCCAGCAGCTGGTCGTTGGATCCGTCAAGTCCACAGCTATGCAGGTCGTCGTTTTGTCCTAGATAGTATACCTGCCCTTCGTATATATCATAAAGCATATACTCTAGTGACAAAACAATATCATCACCGGCCAACGTTTCCAAGTCGACCCGGTGGAGCCTATACAAGACATGGTGTTCGCCCTCGGCGCCTGCTGCCAGGGTGTCCACAACATCTTGGCTGTCAAAGTCGGTGAGCACACAGTAAAGGTAATGGTCAGTAAAGGACAGGCCATTTGGGCTGGTAAGGCTAGGTATGCTAGACAGGCATTCTGTTTGGCCTCCATCCAGGCTGGTACGGTACAAGTCTGGGTCGCTAAGGCTGTATCCCTCAAAGCCAAAGCGTTTGTAATACACGTAACCATCTTTGACACAAAGGGGGCTCCAGCCTTCCTGCTCTTGCAAGGGGCCCAAGTCAAACCACTCGACTCCCCCGTCGGTGCAGTCTAGGCGGAAGCAATATGCCCTGTCATAACTCATCGCGTAAGCCGCAACGTAATATGCGTACTTTCCTTCCAGGTTAAGTTGCATCGAAAGCATAAAGCATCGTTCAAGGTAATCGTCGAAAGCTAAGTCTCCCTCTGTTCCGCTGTCGTCGTCAAATAATCGCATGAACGAGTCAGGCAGGGACTGGGCCGAGGCCAGGTGGATGCTTATCGTCGTCCCCCTGCTGCCGGGCTTCTCCACATCCAAAGCCTTCAAGGCAAAACTATACGAGGCCTCATCGCCAGTCATGTTGGCCTGTAACTCGGTGAAGTACAAAATCCCACCCTTCCCGTACAAGAGGGAGATTTCTATAACGTCGCCACTTTGCCCAGATGACCGGTACATCTCCTCGCCATAGGCGCCGTCTGCATCGGGAATCCTGATTATCTGCGAGTAGAAAAACCCACTGTCAGGGTCCACGCAATAATTGCCCACAATGTAGGTGGCGTCACCCATACGCAGCCATTTCACGTTGGGGATCGACTCGTCGTCAATGCTCGAATCGCCGGCCCGGCTGCCAGACTGCTGCGCCGAAGAGCAAGCAGCCAAGGTGCCGCTAGCCCACGCCAGGCAAAGCGCTAAAAGCAAGGCTAGGGCGGTCTTGCTGGCTCTAAGCGCCTGCCGCTGGTTTTTTATGGGGAGAAGCCCTTGCTCGCTCTGTCCCGGAAAGCGGACGCTGTTTGAAAGGCACTTGGCCTGATGCGACGTCGCGGGTAACACCTGCCTACTGCTTGACATCGTAAAACCTCCTCTACCGTCGGGTATTAAGAACGCTTTAATGCTCCTTGCTGCGTTTGGCTTGCTGCATGGCAGTCTCTTCGGCTTTGGTCGTGCCGTCTAATTGTTCCTGCCAGGCCTGGCAAAGCATTAAGACAAACTGCTCTTTGTCCTCCCTGGTTTGCCTGTACTGGCTGCTTGACAGCGACAGCAGCCAGCCTGTGCCTTATTCTCTTCCTCTTTTCTACTGGCTTTGTATTGTATTCCATCCCATTCGGCCTGGCTAGCTGACGCCAGTCCAGACGACTGCCTGTTCAAGCAGGCTTTGATGAAAGCTGCCTCTATGTTCAAACAGGATTGACATAGAGGCAGCTTGTTTGTTCCTTGCTGCTAGCCGAGCATATTAGCCAAGTCGGCTTCCGGCGTGGAGGTCGGCTTTAAGCCGAACTGTCCGACCAGCAGATCCAAAACCGCAGGGGACACGAAGGCGGGCAGGGTCGGTCCCAGGTAGATTCCTTGGATGCCAAGCGACAGCAGGGTCAACAGGATGCTGACGGCCTTCTGCTCGTACCAGGACAAGACCAGGGTCAAGGGCAGCTCGTTAACCGTGCAGCCGAAGGCCTCGGAGAGGGCGACTGCCACCTTGATGGCGCTTAAGGCGTCGTTGCATTGGCCCATGTCCAAAAACCGCGGCAGCCCGCCGATCTCGCCGAGGTCAAGGTCATTGAAGCGGTACTTGCCGCAACCGAGGGTCAATATTACTGTGTCGGGGGGAGCCTGTTTCACGAAGTCGGTGTAGTAGCTTCGACCGAGCTTATCCCCATCACAGCCTCCGACTAGGAAGAAGTGCCTGATGGCGCCAACCTGCACTGCCTCGACTACCAGGTCGGCAACCGCAAGGACCGCGCCATGGGCAAAGCCGGTAGCCAGTGTGGCGCCGCCGTTGATGCCGGGCATCGGCTGGGCCTTATCAAAGCCGCCAAGCTCCAAGGCCTTCTCGATCAGCGGTGTGAAGTCCTTGTCCTCACCGATATGCATGATGCCGGGATAGGCAGCCACCGAGGTGGTGAATACCCGGTCTGCGTAACTAGCACGGACCGGCATCAGGCAGTTGGTGGTGAAAAGGATCGAAGCGGGCAGGCTGGCGAAGTCCATTTGCTGGCTCTGCCAAGCGTTGCCGAGGCTGCCTTTGAGCTCTGGGTAAGCCTTGAGCTGCGGATACGCATGCGCAGGCAGCATCTCGCCATGGGTGTAGACGTTGACGCCCTTGCCGCTGGCCTGCTTCAGCAGCAGCTCCAGGTCAAGCAGGTCGTGGCCGGAAACGACGATGAAGGGGCCGGGCTCGATAACACAGCTGACACTGCTGGGGGCAGGCTGGCCGAAACTTGCATTGTTAGCCTCGTCGAGCAGCTCCAAACAGCGCAGGTTCGCGCTACCGAGCTCCATCAACAAGGCGAGCATCTGATCGGCCGGCCTGTCCTCGCCGAGGGCTTGCAGGGCCTGGTAGACAAAGGCGTCGACAGCGGTGTCCGACCTGCCGAGCACCAAGGCATGGTAGGCGTAGGCTGCCATGCCGCGCAGCCCGAAGAGCAGCAGCGACTTCAAGGATCGGGCATCCTCGTCGGCCTCCCAGATGCCGGACATGTCGTAGGGGGCTGCTTCCTGGCTGCTCGGGGCGATGCCCTGGCGTATGCCGGAGATGGCCTCGATCTGCCTACTGATGTCCTCGTCGTCGAAGCTGACGTTGGTCAGTGTGGTAAAGAGGGCCTCCAGCACTGCCCGATGGACAGGCTCCATACCGCGCTCCCCTGCCTGCGGCAACTTGCCGTCAGCAGCCAGGCCTAGGCTGATCAGCTCGCCGGTCAGCTGGTCTTGCAGCCCGGCGGTCTGAGACAACTTGCCGCAGACCCCGTTGACTGTGCATGCCTTGCCGTCAGCGGTCTGCTCGCACTGGAAACAGAACATCCTTTTATCCATAACTCCTCCTTTGGTCGACTTGCTCTTGTCCCGACTTGGTTTATCATGACTTGCTTTTATCCCGATCTGCTCTTATCCCGACTTGATTGTTGAGAGGTAGTCTACTAACATGGATGCAATAAGTCTGTTGGAAATACAACGAAAAGCAGGCGAAGATGGGCATAGCGCATAACCTTCTGGAGATTTATGAGACAGCCAGGCAAAACCCCCTCTACGACGGGGTCGGCCCTGATGACTTTGCGAAGATGGCCAGCTGCCTGGACGCACGCACGCGGCGCTACAGCAAAGGCCAAGTCGTGCTGCTCGCCGGCAGCCGACTTAGCCAGATCGGCATGGTGCTGGCTGGCAGCGTGAAGATCGTCAAAGAGGATAGGGACGGCAAGGCCTCGATCTTATCCATATTATCTGCCCCAGAGCTGTTCGGCGAGGCTGTCGTCTGTGCCGGTATCGCCACCAGCCCGGTCACTGTGCAGGCCCTGGAAGACTGCCAGATACTGTTCTTGGACTACCGCAAGGCCGTTACCAGCTGCTCTTCGGCCTGCGCCTTCCATAGCAGGCTGATCAGCAACATGCTGAAGGCTTTGGCTGACCGGAACCTTCAGCTGAACCAAAAGATCGAGATACTCTCCCAACGCACCACGCGGGAGAAGCTGCTCTGTTACCTGCAAAGCCAACGCGGAGTTGCCGCCAGCTTCACCATCCCGCTGAACCGCGAGGAGCTCGCCCGCTACCTCTGCGTCGATCGCAGCGCCATGTCCAACGAGCTTGGCCGGATGCGGGACGAGGGTTTGATCAGGTTCAGGAAGAACAGCTTCGAGCTGTTGTTGTGAGCTTCGGGCTGCTGGCCTGATCGACGGGCTGTTGTTGTGAGCTTCGAGCTACTGGCTTGAGCGGCGGGCTGCCACCCCGAGCAGGCCTTGGCCTTTTGGAGGATAAATGCTGGTTACCTTAAACAAGGTCACCTATCGATACGAGGACTCGCCGGAGCAGGCCTTGGCCCCGGTCACGGCGACCCTGCCCCCAGGCTGGACCGGGGTGGTGGGCAGCAACGGCAGCGGCAAGACCACGCTGCTGCGGCTGGTCTGTGGGGAGCTGGAACCGACTTCCGGCCAAGTCACGCCCCGGGCCTTCAGCGTCTACTGCGCCCAGGAGACCGAGCTGGAGCCGGCAGACGCCGCCGGGCTGATCGCCGACTTCTCGGGCCAGGCGCTGAGGATCCGCAGCATCCTGGGCATCGAGGACGAGTGGGTGGGGCGCTACGACCGGCTCTCCGAAGGCGAGCGCAAGCGCCTACAGGTGGCGGTGGCGCTGTGGCAAGACCCCGAGGTGCTGGCCTTGGACGAGCCGACGAACCATGTCGACTCGCTCTGCCGCGAGCGCATCATCGAGGCGCTCACCGGCTTTAGCGGGGTGGGGCTGCTGGTCTCGCACGACCGCGAGATGCTCGACGCGCTGACCAGCCAGTGCCTCTTCATCAGCCAGGCCTCAGCAGTGATGAGGCCTGGCAACTACACGCAGGGCCAGCAGCAGCAAAGCATCGAGCAGCTGGCGGCGACCCGCCAGCGCAAGGATGCCAAGAGGGAGCTGGCTAGGCTCCAGCAAGTCAAGACGGCGCGCGACCACGAGGCGGCCCGGGCCGACGCCCGGCTTTCCAAGCGCAACATCCCTAAAGGCGACAAGGACGCCAAGGCCAAGATCGACCTCGCAGTGTTCACCTCGCAGGACGGCAAAGCCGGCCGCCTCTCCGCCCAGCTGGACAGCCGTCTGGCCGCAGCCCAGAGGCGACTGGACGATTCTCATGTGGATAAGACCTACGACTCGGACGTCTGGTTCGACGCCGAGCCGTCCAAGCGGCGCTTGGTCCTGGAGCTGGAGGAAGGCTTGTTGCCGCTCGGCACCGATGGCGGGCAAGGTTGGCTGCACGTACCGAAGCTGATGGTCTCCCCCACCGACCACATCGCCCTGACTGGTCCGAACGGGGCCGGCAAGACCACGCTGGTCGAGGCCCTCTGCCGCGTCGTCCCCAGCAGGCTGCGCCTGCTTTACCTGCCTCAAGAGCTGAGCATCAGCGAACGGCATCAGCAGCTTGACCTGCTTAAACAGCTGCCTCCCGTTTTGCGTGGCCGGGCTTTATCCATAGTGGCGCAGCTCAACTCCGACCCTGACCGCTTGCTCGGCGGCAGGCTGGCCAGCCCAGGCGAGACGCGCAAGCTGATGCTCGCGCTCGGCATATTGGCACGTCCGGAGCTGATCATCATGGATGAGCCGACCAACCACCTCGACCTGGGTTCCATCGAGGCCTTGGAGGCGATGCTCGCCGCCTGCCCCTGCGCATTGCTGTTGGTCTCGCATGACGAACGGTTCTTAGGCGCGACCACATCGATACGCTGGAGAATCGAGCCTGGTGCGGACGGGTCGCGGCTGCAAGTCGGTAGCATCTAGTGGCGAGGCTGTCTCCATGCCCCATGCCCAGCTAGCCGCAATGCTCCTCGATGGATCCCTCCAGCAGCGGCAATGCGGTATGCAGCGCTTTCAGGTTCTCATCCAGCATCCTATGTTGCCAGCTCCCCTCCTTCAGCTTGGCTTGCGCTTTCTCGCTCTTGCTGATAAGCGACTTCAAAGGAGCCAAGGCCTTCTCCATATTCTCATATGTCCAAACATCGTTGGCGACGCTTCCGGTCAGCTCGCCTTCAATTAAAAACGCAGCAATCTCCAGCGCCTGGATGCGGTTTGCCTGCAATGTGAATTGGGACGAGCCCGGCTTGAACTTCTCTTGGGCCTTCTTGCTGCGCTCGATCATCGAGGCTATCGACCGCAGCGACGCTTCCATGACGATATCTTCTGGCCCGGGCATCAACGCCTCCATTCCAGGACTCGGCTATTCGTACATGTAGATGATAGCTCTTTGTGCCCTTTTGTCGCCAGGGCACTTTGTCTAGCACACCGAATGCTGACTAATCTTCGTCAATACATAGAGGTAATTGGTTTTCGGCATTGTTTACCAATTTGGGAAAGAATTATTGTTACTAACTCAAAGCAATTTTTTGACCTGTGCATTTACATTTCGACTTTTTTCGAGCAGCATAAAAAAGTGTACGCAACCGCAAATCTATGGCAGACTAGTCAAATTTTCGTCCACACCCCCACATTTCTCATCACTTATATCATTGACCATACCCGGACATGCCATGCCATCAGACTGTTCCACCGCATATTGGCTTTTGGCTGGTAGATCTTTGTCAACCGCGATAGACACGAGCATTCTCGGTGCTAGGAGTATCACAGCAGCTAGCCGATATGACTGACAATCATAGATACAAACCCATATAGGGAGAAGACCGGGCTGTTCCATGCTGCATCTTTAAGCAGCTTTGAATCGCAACCTCCCACCTCCATATGAAAGAGCCAGCGGGCGGCATGAATGCCGCTCGCCGGCTCCAGTAGATTGATAATGTGCTGCTACCTGGCTTGTTGCAGCCAACGCCGACGCACTAGTAAGCCGGCTCCCAGCAACAGGGACAGAGCAGACAGCAGCAGCAGCAGCCCTGCGATATCGCCGGTCGCCGGTGTGGTAGGCTTGGTAGTACCTGGCGAACCTGGGCCGCTTGGGTTACCCGGGCCGCTCGGGCTACCTGGGCCGCTCGGGCCATCGCCACCTGGGCCAGGCTCGTCCGGCGTGTCGGAGAGGTCGAACACCCAGACCGTGTTGTTCGAATCGGTATAAGTCAGATAACCGTCCTTGGTGGTAGGCGTCGTGAAGTCGGCAGCCATCAGCTGGGTCTCGGCCTCACCGTAACTGTCGAAATCACCGAGCATGATGTAGAGGTCAGGGGCGTTCAGCTTGCCGTCGATGGTCACCTCGCCGCCGTCCGAAGCCCAGATTCCGTTCTTGTTGGAATTGACATCGCCCTTCACCCAGGTGGTACTGTCGTTGTCGCAGTAGAGCGCGAACCAGCCATCGGTAAGGGCAAGCGCCGAGAGCGAGCCGCTAATAACCAGATCGCCCTCCTCCATCACATAGACGCCCATGTCAACCCCGGTCAGGGTGATGTCGCCGGTGACTTCAGCTTGAGAACCTAGGATGAAAACCATATCGGAGGCGGTGATGTTGCCGCCGACATACAACTCGGACCCACCGGTCGCCCGGATCGAGTGAAACGCGGGTAAGAATGCGCCGGCCTCGACATCGCCGCTTATCTCCACGATCGAGGCATTGGCATCGATGCCGCATCCGCTTGCAATGACGTCGCCGTTTACGGTGACTTGGGAGCCTGAGCTCGCCAGCACACCGGCTGTGCCGCTGGCGGTGATGTTGCCATCAGCCTCGACAACCGAGCCTACAGCTGCAATGCCGACATTACCAGCAGTGATGTAGCCTTCGACAGCCACAAAGGAGTCTGCTGTGGCTATCACACCCGTGTTACCAGCGAAAATATTCCCACCTATCTCCACCGAAGACCCTGTCGCAACGATACAATCGGCGACGGAGGTCACATCGCCGCTGACCTCGACCGTCGCGCCGTCTTCAGTCTCAATGCAGTTCGACACTAACGCATCTAGGCTTCCGCTAACAACCGCTGAAGCATCCGCACCAGTGATACTAAGACCGCCGGTAGTAAAGGTGGTGAGTTCTGCTTCGATAACTAGCGAGCCCTCCACCGTGACGGTATCGACAGTCAGGTCTTCTCCATTTAATATAGAGAGCCTGCCGTTGGCCTCGATTTCCACCTCAGAATTAGGTATGTTCAGATAATAGCCAGCCATATCGATGGTCAGGCGAAAGTCCGAAACGATATAGATCGAATTCAGCGAAGACTCGTTAAGATTGACCAGCAAAACGATGGTGTCTCCATCATTGGCCTCGTCCAAGGCATCTTCTAGGGAGGTATAGCTGGCTTGCAAAACATCCGACGAGTCGTATCTCTCACAGACATAGGCCGTCGTGGATGCCGCCTCGCGTGACACCGTGCCGGTCGCACCAGCTGCCAGAGTCACCTCGATGGTTTCGTCGGTAAGCGCATAGCCCGCCTGGAGGGCAGCCCCGCCGGTCAGCTTCCAGCGGTAGGTGCTGCCTGTGTCATATGCCACAAACGTGTTGGTATTAGCAGTGCCAGATGTGTTTCTCATCGATAGGCTTGCGTTGTCACCCATATAAATCGGGTTGGGATAATAGTTGTTCAAGAAAACAGTCGGCGACCCAGTGACGTTTACGTTTGCCGAGCCTGAGATGACGAAGTAGTCATAGACGATCAGACCGGGGCCGCCCACAGCCGGTTCCGGAATTATTAGGCTGCCCGACCCGCTGATGACGCAGCTCCCCTCGCCATTGACGGCGAAGCCTGCAGCATTGGTCGCGGTAAAAAGGTTTTCTCCCACTAGAGTCAGCTGGACTTGATGCGCACACGAAAAAGTGGGTTGTGTGCTGGGCGACTCAAGACTCACATTGTTCAAAGTGACATTGCTTGCTCGTTGAGCGTAGATACAAAGGTTCGAATTGCTACCGGATATCGTGTAGGTACCGCCGTTCAATTCGTTTAGGAGCAGCGTTTTGGTCGTATCGTTATAACTCCAAGAGTCAACTCCATCCGCGCTGAATACATCACCGCCCCCGTCGACAAAATCGCTGACATCAATCACAGCCGGGTCAGCATAAGCCACCAAAGGCATGGCCAGCCACAGCGCCGCCGCCACCACCATAGTCGTGAGCGCCAATGCAACGGCTACTAGCCGCTTTCTGAGTTTTTGCATGATTTTATCCCTCCTCCGAACATTCACCTCGATCAGTCTAGCATACAACTACCGTTTCGGTGTCTGTCTTTTGCACTTCAGAGCCCCACGAGCCGGCTGCCTACTTTTTGTCAGCGTCTTTCTTCTTTTTCGCGTTTAACGTCAGGATGCTGGCACTAGCCCCTGTAGCACCCGCTACAAAGCCCGACACCACAGCAGATGGGAAATGAATGAACATGTCGTTTAGGACCGCAAATGAAACGGCAAAAACCATAGCAACGATAATCACGACATAGTTGGATTTCGGCATTGGAAACCTCCCTCCCATGTTCATGCAAGCATGGTGGTTCAACCAGACCCAACTAGATATTAGCTAAAAGCATATATCTAAAACTATGGGTATTATACCAAATTGAATCCCTATCAATCGTTCGAGTAGACATAACCCTTGCTGCGGCGCTCGTCTTGCAGCTGTGCCCAGGCTTCCATGCCTTGCTCGCGTAACAGGTCGTTGTCTTGCTTGTATGTCGAAAAGCCTACGAAAACATCGAACTTAGCACAAGGGTACTCCTCGCATAGCGCGCACATCTCGACTGCCTTCTCCTGCGCGCAGATCCGTATCGCGCATCTGGGGTCGCCGCCTCCGTCTTTGCATGAGACACAAAGGCCAACCTCAGCCATGCTCTTCAAGAACGGCCAGAACCCGTCACCGCCAGGGATATTCCCGATGACTCCCTCGAAGCCGGCTATGACCATCTCGTCATAGAGCGTTTTAGCAGCGGGCGTGACCTTGGCCTTAACTGCACAGTTCTCGCAGTACAGCCCGCAATAGCAGATATACTTCTTGTTCATAATGTGTCAGCCTCCTTTTTGGCATTGACTATGTTTCCCTCATCCTAGCAAGGCCAACAAGACAACTGTATGTCGTGTTACAAATAAAGGGATAAGACATTTCTCGCGCGGCTCTGTATGCCTTCAGCCACAGACCTCGGTTCCAGCACCTTCACCTTGTCGCCGAAGCCGAACAGCCAGCTGGTCAGGTAGTCGCCGTCAGAAAAACCGAGCTCGAAGCGCAGGCCCTCTGCCGTCTCCTCGAAACAATCCAAGCCGAAGGCCTCGATCAACTGGTACTTGGCGGAAGGGTCGAACAAGGCCACCAGCTTGTCGGCATCATCGTAACGCTGGTTGAAGTCCCGCTTCTCCAGCGGCACTTCGCGTGGCTCAAAATGCTCGTCGCTCAGGCGCAGGTTCCAGAGCCGCTGTAGCTTGAACAGCCGGAAGTCCGACCGGTCCAGGCAAAAACCGAATACATACCATGACGACCATTGGAAGATCACAAAGTGCGGCTCGATTAAGCGATGGCCCTCGCCCTTGTCGTAGAAGTAGTCGAACTCGATTAGCCGCGAGTCCAGCACAGCCTGCTTTATCAACTCGATCTTCTCGGTCAGCTGCCCCCGGTAATGGGAGGACAGGTCGATGATCACCGGCTCGCTCATGGACACAACCGCCTCGGTGTTGGCTCCCAGCTTATCTAAGACCCGTTCGACCTGCGTATGCTCCGACACGCTGCCCAAGCCTTTAAGCGCAGCGATGATGCCCGACAGCTCGCTTACGGTCAGGATGTTTTTATCCAGTTTGAAGCCCTCCATGATCGAGATGCCGCCGCCAGCTCCTTGGAAAGTCACGATGGGTATCCCCGCTTGGCAAAGGGCGTCGATGTCCCTGCCGATGGTGCGGCGGTTGACCTCGAATTTCTCGGCTAGGTAGGGGGCGGTCACCCTGTCGTTCTGTAACAGAACGGTCAGAATGCCGATCAATCGGTCTAATCTCATGATGGTTTAATCTCCCTTATGAAACTCGCTGCTCTTGTCCACAGTGTTTAAGTACGCGGGTAATCCAAGCAGTCACCAGATGACATCGACCCAAGGATGGCTGGAGATCATGCTGTCATTCGTGATGATTGCCAGGTTCTCTAGCGAGGCCTGGGCGACCAGCATGCGATCAAAGGGATCCCTGTGCTTCCAGTCCATGCTGCCTGCAAGATAGGCATGGGCAAGAGTGACGGGAAGATCCTCGACGCCAAGCTGTCGGGCGTATTCGGCATACGCTTCCACAACTAGGCTATATGTCTCGTCGAGCCTTCCCAGCCGATGCTTATTTGTGATCTCGGATGCGCTGATTGAGGATAAGAACAGGCGGGACTCCGTATCCTCAATGACTCTTCTGGCTTGTTCGCCGAGCCGTCTGGGTTGTTTCAAGGCCCAGATAAAGGTATGTGTGTCCAACAGGAAGCCTGCAGAATTATCAAAGGCGTTGGCGCTCAAAGCCCCCATAGTTCCAGCTCCTCCTCAGGCAGGGCATCGAAGAAGGAGTCGTCCCAGCTTTCCTCACCGCTAACGAATCCAAGGATGCGCTTCACAGGCTTTTCAAATGGGACAAGGCGAGCGACAGCCTTGCCCCGGTTGGCGATGATCACCTCTTCTCCCGCTGAGCTGGCTGCCAATAGCTTGGACAGGTTGGTCTTAGCTTCCTGGATATTCATGATAATAGCCATGGTATTGCT
>WRNE01000026.1 GCA_009776725.1 Coriobacteriia bacterium | reverse complement strand
TCATTGGAAGGCCCCAGTGGCGGCTTGTCGGGGGTCTTGTCTGATCCCTTGTCCGACCACATGTCCAAACTTAACGCACCATTGTGCGATTAGTCCGGATAGGTGCGATTAGTGGTGCGATGAGTTTGCGAATTTACACGGGATTTTAGTGGCTGAAAAATTATGTTACTCCGAGTACGCAAATTTCTGACCAGGGCTTTTGCAAAACTGCTTTTTTTAGGCAGTGAAAAAATCCCGACCTATCGCAATTCTTGAACACTTAGCCTTTAAAAACGTGTTATGCATAAATTGATATAAATTGATATCATACTAGCTTGTAGATTTGGAGGTGAGGCAAATGTGCTGCCTGGTGTAGCCCAACCAAATGTGCAGCCTGGTGGAGCCTAACCAAAGGGGCTTTACCCGAATCGGCCGGTTATGTAGTCCAGGGTCCTTTGGTCCTTTGGGTCGGCAAAGATCTCGGCATTCGTCCCCTCTTCGACAAGCGTCCCCATCAGCAAGAAGGCGATACGGTCTGATATGCGGCTGGCTTGCTGTATGTTATGGGGAGCAATGATGATGGTGTACTGATCCTTGAGCTGTAACAAAGACTCTTCGATCCTCGCTGTGGAGATCGGGTCAAGGCCAGAACAGGGCCGGTCCAAAAGAATGATCTCTGGATGCAAGGCCAAGGCCCGGGCAATGCACAAGCGTTGTTGCTGCCCACCAGACAAAGAGCTAGCCGGGCTGTTCAAGCGGTCTTTGACCTCTTCCCATAATGCAGCCATACGCAGGGACTCTTCAACAAGTTCGGCTACTTCCTGCTTGTTCTTCACCCCGCTGAGCTTGGGGCCATAGGCAATGTTGTTAAAGATCGACATGGGCAGAGGGCTTTGGACGTCAAAGACCATCCCGATCCTGCGGCGTAGCTCGGTGACGCTGGTATCAGCATCGAAAATGCTTTTGCCGTCGATGAGGATGTCGCCTTCAAGGCGGGCTTCAGGGTTGATCTCGAACAAGCGGTTCAGCGATCGCAGGGTCGTCGTGATCCCACTATTGGAAGGGCCGATCAGGGACAGTATCTGATGCTCGATCACATCCAGGCTCAAGTTGAAAATGACCTGCTTTTCTCCGTAGAAGAAACTCATCTCGCGTATTTCGATTTTTGCCAAAGTATGTCCAGTCTGCAACTTATTGTTATTTTACTAATCTCAATTTACCAAGGCTCAACTGTCTTTTTGCACTGACCTGTTGATCAGCATGTTCAAGCCGACATTGATCACAAAAATCACGATGATCAGCAAAGCGGCAGTACCATAGGCCTTTTCCATGCTAATACCCTCCCGTGCCAAGATATAGAAATGCACAGCCATGGTACGGGTCGGGGAGAAGATCGAGGACGGCAACCGCAGCGTCGAGCCAGCGGTCAGCACCACCGCCGCCGTCTCGGCTATGCAACGGCCGACGCTTAGGATTACTCCGTTGGCAATGCCGGGCAGTGCTGAGGGGAAAATCACCTTGATGATGGTCTGCCACTTGGTCGCTCCCAAGGAAAAGCTTGTCTCCCTATATGACACTGGCACGGTAATAATTGCCTCTTCGGTAGTGCGGATGATCGTCGGCAAGGTCATCACCGCCAAGGTCAGGCCGCCTGACAGGACCGACCACCCTAGGTTCAGATAGACGACGAAGAACAGGAAGCCAAAGAGGCCATAGACTATCGACGGGATGCCTGACAGCGACTCGGCGCTAAAGCGGATGACTTTGGCAAAAAAGTTGCCGCGCGCATACTCGGCCAGGTAAAAGGCAGTGCCGATGCCAAAGGGCACAGCGATCAGCATGGCCACTACGACCACCATCATGGTTCCGACTATTGTGGAGAAGACCCCGCCTTCGCGCCCCATGTTCCGCGGGTTCTCGCTTAGGAACTGCCAGTTGATCATAGGCAGGCCTTTGTACAGGATGTAGGCGACAACAGCGAAGAGCACTACCAGCACCAGCACAGCCGCAGACCAAATGACCAGCTTGGCGATGCGTTCGGAATTGCGTGGGTTCATCCTCATAGAATACCTACCAGCCTAACTTAGCTTGTCTTTTTTGAAGTGATGTACTGGGCAGAGGCATTGAGCAGCATAATCACGATGAAGAGTATTATCCCGGTGGCAAAGAGGGCCTGTTGGTGCTCGCCTGAGGCGTAGCCCATCTCGATGCCGATGTTGGTTGTCAGTGTCCGCACAGGGTCAAGTATGGACTCTGGCACTGCCACAGCGTTGCCCAAGACCATGATGACAGCCATCGTCTCCCCGATAGCCCGGCCAATGCCTAAGATGACTGCAGCCACGATCCCTGACCTAGCCGCTGGCAGCAATATGCTGCGGATCGTCTGCCAATGGGTCAGGCCTAAGGCCAAGGCGCCCTCTTTGTAGCTGCGTGGAAGGGCCTGGATCGAGACCTCGGAGATGCTGATGATCGTCGGCAGGATCATGATGGCCAGTATCAGTGCCCCTGCCAGGATGCTGAGTCCTGGCCCGCCGAGGTAAGTACGGATGAAAGGCACTATGAACAGCAAGCCCCAAAAACCATAGACCACTGAGGGGATCCCAGCGAGCAGCTGGATAGCCGGCCGGAAGACCTTGCTTAATAGCTCGGGCGCGAACTCAGCAAGGAAGATACTGCAGCAAATGCCGATCGGCACCCCGATAATAGCAGCACCTAGGGTTACCAGGACCGATCCAAGCAGCATGGGAAAAATCCCATACTCTCCTTGGGAGGGTGCCCATGTCATGCCAAAGACGAACTTGACGAAGCCGACTTTGGCAATGATCGGGGCACCGTTGGCGATAATGAAGACAGTTATCAGCACTAAGGCCAGCGTCGTCGATAAGGCTAGTATGAAAAGTATATAACCAGGTAGTCTTTCCCGAAGCTTCAGCATACTGCTCTCACCAGTCCCCGATCATTGGTTCTTAGGGTAAATACTTAGAAGGCTAAATCCCATGCTTACTCCACAATCAGGCCTTCAGACCTTAGGATCTCGCGGCCTGGCTCAGACATGATGTATTGGATGAACTCGTCAGCTGCACCTGTCGGCTCGGCAAAGGCGATCAGTAAAAAAGGCCTTGTCAGCTGGTATTGGCCGTTAACGACGTTTTCATGTGTCGGATAGACCCCGTCAAGGCTGAGCGCTTTCACGGGCTTCTCCCCATTCTCCACCAGTCCCAGCGAGATGAAGCCGATCGCATTTGGATCGTCTGCCACGAGCTGCCGCACTGCACCGTTCGAGTCCTGCACAATGGCCCGGGGCGAGATCTGCTTGCCTTCCATGACTAGTTCCTCGAAGGCACTGCGGGTCCCCGACCCGTCCTCGCGGGTGATGATGTGAATCTTGGTATTATTCTGCTTGGTCGTGCCCCAACCGACCTCGCTCCAGTTTGTGATGCCTTGGGTGTAGATCTCGCAGACCTGCTCCAGGCTCAAGTCGTTGATCGGGTTATTCGGGTTGATGATGATGGCTAGTCCATCTTTGGCTATTTCGATCGACCACAGGTCCTGCTCTTCGTCTTTTAGTACGCGCGAGGACATGCCGATATCAGCAGTCTTGCTCATAGCAGCCGTTATGCCGGCTGACGACCCTCCCCCTTGGACATCGATCTCGATTTCTGGCCTCTCGATGGCATAGGCCTCGGCAAGTATCTCGATGTAGGGCTGCACGGAGGTGGACCCGGCAATGATCACCCTCGACCCGCTCTCTTGGTCGCAGGCTGTAACCTGGCAGAAAGACAAAGCCACCACGGATGCAATGATTACTCTTTGGAGTTTTAAGTTACGCATTCGTCGATTTTACACTGCCTATATCTGGTAAGGCTTATTACATATAAGCTCCAGCTGATATCGTTTTTTCGATTTTACATGGGTTTTACTCAAGCCCCTTGCACCAGCCCCAGGCTGTTTTGCTGGACGGTGCACGTTCGCTGGACGGTACACGTTCGCTGGACGGTGCACGTTCGCTGGACGCCTAACCGTACCGGCCTGTGATATAGTCCTCGGTCCGTTTGTCGCTAGGCCTGGAGAACATTTCGGTTGTGGGGCGGTACTCGACAAGCCGTCCGACTTCTTCGTCGTCGATCATCATAAAAGCAGACATGTCCGAGACCCTGAGGGCTTGTTCCATATTATGTGTTACTATAATGATAGTATAGGTTTTTGCTAGATTCAGCATCAGCTCTTCTATCTTGCCTGTCGAGACTGGGTCAAGGGCACTGCACGACTCATCCATCAGAATCACTTCCGGCTCGACAGACAAGGCGCGGGCGATACACAGTTGCTGTTGCGCCCCAAGAGGCAGGCCTAAGCCGGGATTATGCAGGATGTCCTTCACTTCGTCCCACAAAGCGACCTGCTCCAGGCTGCGTTGCACGATGTCGTCTAGGTCCTGCCTGTTCTTGATCCCATGGTTTTGCGGCCCGACCACGATATTCTCATAAATGCTCATCGGAAAGACATTGGGCTTCTGAAAAACCATGCCGACCCGCTTGCGCAAGGCGGCGATATCGATGTCCTTGGCATAGATCATGTCTTCGTCAATGAACACCTCGCCTTCGACGCGAGCACTTGGAATGAGGTCGTTCATGCGGTTGAAAGTCCTGATCAACGAGGACTTCCCACAGCCTGACGGCCCGATGATCGCCGTGATCGAACAGGCTTGGATCATCATATCGATGTCACCAAGGGCATGCCTGCTGCCATAATAGAGGTTCAGCTTGGCAGTCTGTACCTTCGTGCTTTTAGTTGAGTCAACCATCTCCGTCCTCATACCTCACATTCAAGCCCTAGCCGATCTGCGGCATCAGCCTACTGCTCCTTTTGGCGGCATACTCCTGCACTGACAGTCTCAAGACCTCCGTTTTTGCCAGCATGACGTCTCCAAAGGCCAGGCCTTCTGCCCCATAGTGCTTTATTATCTGGAGAAGCCCATGTTGCTTTTCCCTAGGGTCCCTGACCATTGCCAGCAGGCCTTCGCCGACTATGCTTTCATACTCCATGCCCCAATCGCAGGCTTGCAGCCCTGAGCCTTTAGCCAGCTTGACCCGGGTCTCGATTTGGAATGCCACTAAGGGGTCTTCTTTAAGCAAGTCAAGCTTGCGCCCGCTGTCTGCAGAGTGGAACCAAAGTGTAATCGCTTGCGGAGCCGCTATGCTTGACGAGGCATCCGTCCTGGCAGCACCCTCATAAGCATAGTTCATCGCCACGATGTAAGGTGCCCTTCCTTTGCAGTTAAAGGCGAGATGGCAGACCAGACCGTCGCTGAAGATCCTGGCTATCTCATGCATCTCTGTTATCTCAAGTTGTTCACGGCGCATGCTTTCCCTCTTGATTCGGCTTGTGTCCCGCTGTTTGCCTAGCTAATGCATTCTACCAAAATGTAAAATCAACATAAATGCGCACTGTTGTAAGATTACTTACTTTTTACGTTAAATTTGGGCATCGCTGTGAAGTCTTGTGAAAATTACAAAACGATTACGGGAATGTGTTATATTCGCAACACAGTGTCTACCCTTACCGGGAATTGCTTACCGGATAAGGGTAGTAGTTTTTTTAGATGTTTTAAGAGGTAGCGTGGACGAATGAAAGGGGAATTAGAGAAAAACATAGTTTAGATGCAGTAAAGAAAATATGTTGTTTTTAGTTTTCGAGGGAGTGTGAAAGTATGGATATAAGCCAAGAAAAGAAATTGAAGACCTCAGAGTTGTTAGGATACGCAGCCTATTCGTTCTTCTCGCTGTTCGGTTCTAACACCTGGGCCTTCCGGAACATGTATTACGCCTTGATCGGTATGAACTTGAACCTGCTCTCAACTGTAGGAATGATCTCTGGGTTCATCGACCTGTTCATTGCTACAATTGCCGGCGGCGTTATCGAAAAGGTGAGGTTGAAGATAGGCGGCGGCGGCAAGTACCGTCCATGGCTGTTTATTTTCATGTTTGTCATAACGTTCGGCATCATTATCACGTATACAGACTTTATACCAGGCAACGAGCTGCTGCACTTTATAACAGCTACGATCGGCTTGCTCTGTGTCGCTGTCTCCATGACCTTCATTGGGGCGGCCCAGTTCGGCTTGGTCCCGTTGCTAGCCGGCGCCTCGGCAGTAGACCGTACCCGTCTGACTACCTGGAACTATCGGATCATGACCCTAGCGACTGTCTGTACGTCGATGACATCGGCTTATCTGGTGACTTGGTACTCGAACTTCTTTAAGCCACCAGCTAACTACACTGCTATGTCTGCCTGTTTCGCCGGCTTTTACATCGTTGGGGCGACAATACTCAGGCGTACGACCAAGCCTTATGACCTACCCCAAGAAAACGCCCCTGGCGGGCCTGGGGCACCGCAGGTAAGGGTCGCTGACATGGTCAAGGCAGTCACCACTAACAGCCAGCTGCTTGTTTACCTTAGCGCTCAAATGCTGGCCATGATCGGCATGATGATCAACATGCAGATGGTGATCTATTACTGGCAGTTGATTGTCCCCTTCACCCACGGGGTTGCGCCTAGTGCCGCCTTCCCCGGCATGTACACTGTCGGCCAGACGGCAACGACTGTCGCCAGCTTCTTCTTCTCCTTGATCGGCCCTGAGGTCGGGAAGCGGCTCGGCAAGGACAGGGCGATGTGGGTCGGAATGCTAGGGGCCTGTTTGTCAGCAGTACTGAACTTCTTCTTCGGTGCTGGTTTCTGGGCAGCTTTTGTCGGTATTAACATGATTGCTACCTTCTCTGGATCCCTTTATGCCGGCTTTGGCATCAACTACGCACTTGATTGCGGCGAGTATGGGCTTTGGAAGACCAATCAGGACCACCGCCTGGTCATCATGTCCATGAACAACCTGCCAATGAAGATCGCCGGCCTGATCGGCGGTTTGGCGATGTATGCCCTTGCCGCTATCGGTTTTGACTCGCTGGCTGTTCAAGCAGCAGCTGGTGAAGGCGGGATCCCTGCTTTTGTCGATGATACGTTTGTACGTAACTTTATGTTCTTGCTCTTTGGCATTGCCGCAATATGCAGGTTCATTGCCGCTATGCTGATGAGGTTCGCTTACAAGATCAAAGACGAGGATGCCCGGATGTATGCAGCTGAGAACCAAGCCAGGATGGAAGCTGCTCGGGCTCAGAACCCAGCTCCAGCAGGCGCTGGTGCAGGCGAATAGTCTTATTGATAACGTTTTGGGTGATATCGAAGCAGTAATCAAGTTGTGGTTTTTGCTTAGCGCCAATGAAACAGCTGTGTTATGATTACCCTTCGATTCGCCCCCATAGTCTAGCGGTTTAGGACGCCACCCTTTCAAGGTGGAGGTCGCGGGTTCGAACCCCGCTGGGGGTACCAGAAAGCCTCAACAGGCCAGAGTGAAAGACCCTGGCCTGTTGTTTTTTTTTGTTTTACCCCTGAGAAAGCCGATCAGCGGTGCATAATGCGCCGCTGATCATTTATTACTCCCTGTGAGTGGATATTTGAACTAATTACAGCCGTAAATGCTGCTGGACTCTCTTTTTTCAAACACTCTTACGATATGCGATCTGTTGGTTATAGCCAGATGATCTTGTCAGTAGCCGGCTCATGGGGACGGCCGAAATCAGTTGGATAGCCAAGCAAGAGCCCTACTGCAAATGTAAAGCCTTCTGGGAATTGAAGGCGTTTTTTCATTTCGTCGCTGTCTGCGCCCTCGAACAACGAGCGGAACATGGCAAAGATGCAGTTGCCTACATCCAAGGACTGCGCTGCGAGGGCCATATTCTCGACGACGATGCCAGCATCCAGCTCGGCACTCCATGGGCCTTGGTTATCGATAGCTATAAAAACAACCGCCGAAGCGTTATACAGGACTTTTCCACCGCGTTCGTTGATACGGTCCATCATTCCAGGGTTCGTCTCCAGAAAAATCGACAAGAGCTTGGCTTCCAGCTCGTCTATGAACTCTTTGTTATCAGAGACGATGATCCGAAAACGCTGGGAGTTTGCAGCAGTCGGAGCCTGTGCCCCTGCCAGCAGGATGGCCTCTAACTCGTCGCGGCTAATGGGTGTTCCGGTAAACGACCTGCAGGTATGACGCTCTGCAATGGTTTTTAAAGTTTCATTCATACTGTCCTCCTTCAAGACAAGTGTCGGTCCGTTTCAACTAGAATTGTTCCACCAGCAAGTATAAACAATCACCAGACAGCTATGTTTTGTTTTCATGATTATTTGCAGATGCCTGAGGTTGTTGCTATACTTGCTGCTCGTGATTTACCTTGCATGGTGGGTATAGCTCAGCTGGTTAGAGCGCCAGGTTGTGGCCCTGGAGGCCGTCGGTTCGAATCCGATTACTCACCCCATTTTTTTGCCGTGCAATTAGCACCAGCCTTGTCTTGTTTGGTGTTATGCTGCTAGAAGGCATGAATCGAGGTAGTACGTCACAAATCGGGCCGTTAGCTTAGCTGGCAGAGCAGGGGACTCTTAATCCCAAGGTCCGGGGTTCGAATCCCCGACGGCCCACCAGGTTTTTTTCTTAAAGGCCAGCCATGGCTGCGGGTTTCTCCCCATAAAGACCTGATACGTCAAATGTGTGTTCCGGATGAGAATTAGCATAAAGCATGTGATTAATATTCTCCATGTCTAGTAGAATAGTCTAAATAGTTTGAGGCTTTAGAGGAAGAGCCCGTGGGTTTGCAGTAATTGAGTATAAGTTATTGTATTAGTCACATATACAGAGCAGCAAAGGAGCTTGACGATGAACAACCCAAGAAATCCGAGAACCACTCCCAATATGGAAATCCCAGAGTTCTTGGGCTCGCCTGAGTTCAGGGACCTCTTTAGGAGGATTATCAAGATTCTGTCGTTTATGGCGATACCTATCCTGCTCTTTTTGTATTGGTGGTTTCACCCGCCGATCAACATCCATAGCGAGGGGACCTGGAATTTCATTCTCGTTGTGATGGCGGTGCCCCTTTTGGTTATCTTGAGGGTGCGGTCGGTCTTGGTCAGGACCGAGTCCCCCACCCGGCCGAGCGGGCCTAAAGAGGTCGACGAGAAGGGGCGCATCCGCGCCAAGGCCGTCTCGTCGCCAAACCAGCGGTCTGCCGAAAGCCGCTCGCTGCTTTACAAACGCCTCTCCTACCTGCCCCTGGCCGTGTTCGCCTTCTTTTTGGTGGGCCTTTTGCTCTCCTCGACCTTCTTCCCGGGCAATGCCAGGCGGTATTCGAGCATCATGACTATCGAGACCAGGGACTTTACCAACGACATCCATGAGATCAACTACTCCGAGGTCCCTGTCATCGACCGGGACTCTGCGGCCTTGCTCGGAAACCGGGTGATGGGGGAAATCCCTGAATATGTCAGCCAGTTCGACATCTCGCCGATCTATTCGCAGATCAACTACCGCGGGCGCCCGGTGCGGGTCAGCCCGATCGGCTATGCCGACATTATCAAGTGGTTCAACAACCGTACCAATGGCCTGCCGGCGTACATCTTCGTCGACTCGGCCTCCCAAGACGCCCGCATCGTGCGCCTTGACGCGCCGATGCTCTACTCGGAGTCCGAGCCGCTGTTCCGCAACATCCATCGTTACGTGCAGCTGCAATACCCCTTTTATATCTTCGACCAAAAGTCCTTTGAGATCGACGACGACGGCAACCCCTGGTGGGTCTGCCCTGTTCAGACCAGGCGCATCGGCCTGTTCGGCGGAAAAGACATCACCCGCATCGTCTTGTGCAACGCATCGACCGGCGAATGCATCGACCTGCCTATAGACGAGTGCCCCCAATGGGTCGACCGGGCTTACCCCGCCGACCTGGTGATCGAGCAGTACAACTGGTACGGGGCCTATCAAAAAGGCTGGCTGAACTCTTGGCTGGGCCAGGAAAGCGTCGTCCAGACCACCCCCGGCACCGACGGACAGCTAGGCTACAACTACCTTGCCCAGGATGACGACATCTGGGTCTACAGCGGCATAACCTCGGCTACCAGCGACAACTCGATCGTCGGTTTCGTCTTGATCAACCAGCGGACAGCCGAGGCGCGCTTCTTCCAAATCTCAGGAGCGACAGAAGTATCGGCGATGCACTCCGCCGAAGGCCAGGTCCAGCAAATGCGCTACAGGTCGACCTTCCCGCTTTTGGTCAACGTTAACGGGCAGCCGACATACTTCATGGCGCTCAAAGACGATGCCGGCTTGGTGAAGATGTTTGCCATGTTAGACATCCAGCGCTACCAAAACGTGGCGGTTGGCGAGACGGTCGAGGCCTGTCAGGCCGAATACCAGAACCTGCTTCTGAAAAACGGGGTCATCGACGAGTCGACCGAGCTCAAGCCAGGATCGGACCTCACCGCCAGCGGTACCGTGACGCGCATTTCCACTGCTGTGATCGATGGCAACTCGCACTTCTACCTGAGCTTGGCAGACGACCCGAACATCTACGACTGTGCCCTGCCAGACCTAATGGCAGTCCTGCAAGTACAGCCTGGCGACACTGTGCTCTTGACCTACCGCGAGGACGGACAGGTCCGGACTGTGGAGAAGATCGAGTTTTTGGAGACACCCTAGGCGCCTCGCTTAGATAACGAGCGCTGACGCTTGGCGATAAATATGAAAGAGTCTTGTTTGCTTGATACAGAAATGTTATCAAAATATTAAAAAAAACAGGTTGCAAGAAGCCTCATAGGTTATAAAAGTGCTAGATTATACCGAAGCATGCTCCGCTCTTGGGCTCATAGGTAAAGAGCTTAAACGCTGCTGGCGGATGTGCCTATCTAAATGCAAGTAATAATACATTGGAGATGATAAATGACTGTAATTGATGTATTCAACAAAAGTCAGGGCCTAGAGAAGACAGAGGAGATCTATGCTTCGGTCGAGGCCCGGCTCAGGGGGAGTACGAAAACAAGCTGTCCGGTCGAGTTTGCCAGTGCCTTCTTGAAACTCGCTGGCGCACAGAGCTGTGGGAAGTGCACGCCTTGTCGAATCGGCCTTCACCAAATCGAGAACCTGTTAGACAACATCCTTGACGGGTACGGCTTCGAAGAGGACCTTGACTTGATCGTGGAACTGGCTGAGGGGGTATATAACTCGGCCGACTGCGCCATCGGCTTTGAAGCAGCAGCCGTGGCCCTCCGCTCGGTCAAAGGCTTTCGTGACGACTTTGTCTACCATATCAGGCATAACGACTGCTCGTCCGATGAGTTTGCAGCCATCCCCTGCACCTCGGGGTGCCCTGCCAATGTCGATGTCCCAGGCTACATGGCCTTGGTCATCGCTGGGCGTTACAACGATGCCATCAGTCTGATCCGTAAAGACAATCCCCTCACCATAGCCTGTGGGCTGATCTGCGAGCATCCTTGTGAGCCTTATTGCCGCCGCACCCTGATGGACGACCCGATCAATATCCGTGGCATCAAGCGTTTCGCCAGTGAGAAAGCAGATGCCAATGTGCTGCCCCCGAAAGCAGAAGCCACAGGCAAGCGCATTGCTGTCATCGGCGGGGGGCCGGCCGGCCTGACCTGTGCCTACTACTTGGCCCTGATGGGCCACTCCCCTGTCGTGTTTGAACAGCGTCAACACCTCGGTGGTATGCTCCGTTATGGAATTCCTGCCTACCGCCTGCCTCGCGAGATCCTCCAAGACGAGATCGACTTCCTTTTGACAGCTGGAATCGAGGCCCGTACCAACACCTCGGTGGGAAAAGACATCAGCATCCAGCAGCTAAGAGATGATTTCGATGCTATGTACATTGCCATCGGGGCACATAGCGAGAACAGCATCGGCCTGGAGGGCGAAGACGCCAAGGGCGTTTATTCGGCAGTCGAGCTGCTCAGGATGATCGGTGACGACGAACAGGTCGATTTTTCTGGGAAGAACGTCAAGATAGTCGGTGGGGGCAATGTCGCCATGGACGTGGCCAGGACAGCGCTTCGTCTTGGTGCCAAGAGCTCCAGTATCGTCTACCGCCGCCGTGTGCTGGACATGACAGCCCTGCCGGCTGAGATTGAAATGGCCAGGGCAGACGGATGCGAGCTTTTGGAGCTGTTGGCCCCGGTGGCCATCCAGACTGACAATGGCCAGGTCTGTGGCTTGACCGTACAGCCGCAAATGGTCGGTGAGATCGAAAGCGGCCGTCCCCGGCCGGTCTCGTTAGACGTCGAGCCCTACACTTTGGACTGTGATGTTTTAATCCTTGCTGTGGGGCAGGCTATCGACTCGTCTGACTTCGCCGAATACGGAATGCCTGTCGAGCGTGGCCAGATCGTAGCCAATCGGGACTTAAGCATCGACGGCTTTAAAGGCGTCTTTTCTGGTGGCGACTGTGTGACCAGCCCTTCCTCGGCGATCATGGCGGTCGCTGCAGGCAAGGCAGCCGCCCGAAACATCGACACCTACCTCGGATATGACCATGTCATCAGTGTCGATATCGACATCCCCGTAGCCGTTCCTGGTGGAAAGGCTTATTGCGCCCGCTCCAACATGGTCGAGTCGATCCCCCAAGACTTGGTGGGTGACTTTTCCCAAACCGAGCAGTGCCTAAACGATGAGGAGGCCCTACAAGAAGCAAAACGCTGCCTGCGTTGCGACCACTTCGGCCTAGGCGCCTTACAAGGAGGGAGGGTGGACAAATGGTAAACCAAGTCAACATCAGCATTAACGGCAAACAGACCACTGTCCCTGACAGCATGACCATCCTAGCCGCTGCCCAGCGTCTTGGAATCAAGATACCCACCCTTTGTTTTTATTGGGGCATCAACGACTGCGGGGCATGCCGGGTCTGCTGTGTGGAGATCGAAGGCAGCGACCAGCTGGCTGCAGCCTGCAACAACAAAGTGGCCGAGGGCATGGTTATCCAGACCAACAGCCCCAAAGCCCGCAAGACCCGCAAAATGAACGTCGAGCTGATACTCTCCCAACACGAGGTGCAGTGTACCTCTTGTGTGCGTGGAGGAAACTGCGAGCTACGCTTGCTCGCAAACGACTTAGACATCATCGATACACGTTTTGAGGACAAGGTCGAGCCCTTTGACTGGAATGACGACTTTCCTTTGATCCGTGATGCCTCCAAGTGTATAAAATGCATGCGCTGCATACAGGTCTGCCGCAATGTCCAAGACATCCATATCTGGGACTTGAAGAACCGCGCCAGCCGCACGACTGTCGGGGTCAGCGACGGCCAGGCAATCGAAGAGTCCAAGTGCTCGCTTTGCGGCCAGTGTATAGTCCGCTGCCCTGTCGGCGCCTTGCGCGAGCGTGACGACACTGACCGGGTCTACGAGTTCCTCGACGACCCTGAGATCACCACGATCGTGCAAATTGCCCCAGCCGTCCGTTCGGCATGGGGAGAACAACTCGGCCTAAGCCATGAAGAGGCTACAGTCCAGCGCCTGGCCGCTGCCTTGAAGCAGGTTGGCTTCGACTATGTCTTTGACACCAACTTCTCCGCCGACCTGACGATTATGGAAGAGGGCAGCGAGTTCATCGAGCGCTTTACCCATCGCGGCGAACATGCCCTGCCGATGTTCACGTCATGTTGCCCGGCTTGGATCCGCTGGGTCAAAGCCTACTATCCCGAGCTGGTTCCCAACCTATCGACAGCCAAGTCCCCCCAGCAGATGTTCGGCCCGATTATCAAGACCTTCTTCGCCGAGCATGCCGATATCGACCCCAACAAAATCCGTTGTGTGTCGATTATGCCTTGCCTCGCCAAAAAGGAAGAATGCGATATCCCGGTCATGAACGATGCCCAGGTCGGACGTGACGTCGACTTGGTCTTAACCGTCCGCGAGCTGAACCGCCTGTTGAAAAGCGAGCATATCGTAGCAGCCAGCCTCGACGAGGTCGAACTGGACAGCCCCCTAGGCACCGGGACCGGTGCGGCTGTGATCTTTGGTGCTACCGGTGGTGTCATGGAGGCTGCCTTGCGTAGCGCCTATTTCCTGGTTACCGGCGAGAACCCCGATGCCGATGCCTTTAAGCATGTCCGTGGCCTCGATGGCTGGAAGGAGGCCTCGTTCGAGATCCCTGGTGCCGGCGAGGTGCATGTGGCAGTAGCCAGCGGGCTGGCCAATACCCGCAAGCTGGTAGAGGCCATACTGGCCGGCGAGGTCGAGTATGACTTTGTCGAGATCATGAGCTGCCCAGGCGGCTGTATCAATGGCGGCGGCCAGCCGATTACCGACAACCTGGCTGCCCCATACCTGCGCAGCCAGGTGCTATATGGCTTGGACAAGCAAAGCGAGTACCGTTTCTCACATGAGAACCCGTCTATCGGGCTGCTCTACAACGAGTTCCTCGGTGCGCCCTTGTCCGAGAAGTCCCATCATTTGCTGCATACCGACCATAATGCCTGGTGCATGCCGAACGAAGTATGCGCTGACGAGGACTGCGAGTGTGAAACAGAGTAGACTGGCTTTTAACTAAGCTAGTTACAACAGCTACGAATGAAGTGTAGGTTTAAGATGCAGGGGATTAAAAACCATATACCGTATATTAAGTACCAAAGCCGTACCGTTTTGGCTTTGGTACTTGCTTTTTCACTCAGCATGGCCGCCAACCTGGCTGCCTGTAGCCAAAACGACCGTGGCCAGGCCCAAGACAATGGCTCTGTCGATGTCCGGGTGGCGTCCTTAAAAGGGCCGACGTCCATCGGCTTGATCAGCTTTGTCAATGATGTGGAGAATAACATAGTCACTTCTCCCATTGCCAACTATCAGTTTGCAATCTATGGGACGGCTGACGAGATATTGCCGCAGCTGATATCGGGGACTGTAGACATCGCCTTGGTCCCGGCTAACGTTGCCTCCATCCTGTACAACCGGACCGACGCCGGCGTCACTGTGTTAAACATCAACACCTTGGGCGTCTTGTACATCGTCAGTGCCGACGACTCGATCAACGGGCTTTCTGACTTGGCCGGTCGCAGCCTTTTGATGACTGGCAAAGGCAGCACCCCGGAATACATCATGGACTACCTGCTTAAAACCAACGGCTTAAGCGGCCAAGTCAAGCTGGAGTACAAGTCAGAGGCAACGGAGCTGGCTGCCATCATCAGTGCCGACCCGACAGCAGTGGCCTTGTTGCCCGAGCCTTATGTGTCCGTAGTGACCAGTAAAGACCCGTCCCTCCAAGCCCGGATAAGCCTGACTGACGAGTGGCGTAAAAGCCAGTCTGGCGGACAGCTGGTAACCGGCGTCACGCTTGTCCGGAACGCCTTCCTTGAAGAGCACCCCGATATCGTTGCCGAGTTCATTGGCTACCACGAGGCTTCTGTCGAGTTTGTCAACAACAACGCCTCTGCTGCAGCAGAAATGATCGTCGCCTACGGCATCATCGACGACGCCGAGATAGCTGCCCAGGCCATACCGCGTTGTTACCTGGTGTGCCTGACCGACGAGGTGTTGCAGGTCTCGCTGAGCAAGTATCTCGAGGTCTTATATGATGCTAATCCTGAATCAATTGGTGGAGCCTTGCCCGGGGACGGCTTTTACTATCAGACGAAATGACAGATAAGTAGCTAGGCGACAGATCAAAGCACCTAAATGGATAAGACGGGCACTGGCTGCAAGCATCTGGATGCTGTTATGGCAGGCCCTTGCCTTATATATCGATAACGACATCCTCTTAGCCTCCCCCATCCAGACACTGTTGGCACTACAGCGCAACCTGCTGGCTTTGGCCTTCTGGTCGGCAATCGGCTTTTCTGCCCTGCGCATCAGCGCCGGCTTCCTGCTAGCCTTCGCTTCCGGCCTGGCCCTTGGTGCCGTCGCTTGGCGCTGGCCGTACCTTGGCGAGTTCCTCCAGCCTGCCCTAAGCTTTATAAAAAGCGTCCCGATAGTCTGTTTTATCGTGATGCTGCTGATCTGGTTCGGGTCGCCTTGGGTCTCTTTGGCTGCTGTCTTCTTAGTCGCCTTCCCTTCCGTCTATTTCGCAGTCCTCGACGGGCTGGAGCATCGGGACGTAAAGCTCGGCGAGATGCTGGATGTCTTTGACGTCTACGGCCTCAAAAAGCTGGCCCTCTACTATTGGCCGTCCCTCCTGCCCTTTTTGCAAGTGGCCTGCAAAACAGCGATCGGCATGAGCTGGAAGTCTGGGGTGGCAGCCGAGTTGATCGGGCTGCCCCTAAACAGTATCGGCGAACGTATCTACCGGGCCAAGATCCTGCTTGACTCGGCAGACGTCTTCGCTTGGACGGCCACAGTCGTGTCGGTCAGCATCCTCGCCGAGTTTGTCTTCTTCAGGGCCCTAAACCGCTCCGACCAATTGGCCTGGCAGCTAAGCCTAGCCAAAAAATCACCTCGAGTCCAAAAAACGCCTGCCCCGACGGATATTTCGATCAGGCACCTCAATAAGTCATATGGGGAGAAGCCCGTGCTTGTGGACTTGAGCCTCGAATTACTGGCTGGCAAACGTTATTTGATGAACGACCCTTCAGGTACTGGCAAGACTACCCTGCTACGCCTGCTGCTCGGCCTAGAGGCCTTCGACTCGGGCTCCATTGTAAACAACAACCGGCTAGCCATGGTTTTCCAAGAGCCGCGCTTGTTCGAAGACAAAGACGCTTTAGAGAACCTTCAAGTGATCGTCGGCAAGCACCATGACGTCGACACGATCCGCCTCACACTCTTGCGCCTGCTTCCCGAAGAGTCGCTTGCCTCCCCGGTCAAGCAGTTGTCTGGAGGCATGCGGAGGCGGGTCGAGCTATGTCGTGCTTTGCTTGCGCCTAGCCAAGTGATACTATTAGACGAGCCATTTGCCGGCCTGGATGCAGCTAGCTCGGCAATGGCCCAGGAACTGGTATTGTCTATGCTTGATAGTCGGAGTTTAGTAGTTGTCAGCCATGATTTGGACGAGTCTGGTTTGCTTGGCTTGAAAACCGTCTCGTTGGTCAAATAATGGCTGACGATTTTAGAAATGGAGAAAAAATGGCAGATGCGCCCAAACTACGTAAGATACTGGGATCTCCCGATGCCCCCTACCTTGACTCGTTGAAGGAACTGATATCCAGCCAGTCGCGAGAGACCATTCTGAAGTGGTGTATCAACTATGTCGAGAACAACATGCTGCCGATTTTTGAAGCAGCCTACCCTGATGACTCGCGGCCTCGGGAAGCCTTGTCAAATGCCAGGCTCTACATTTCCGACGAGTTTGGGGCAAGGCAGATCAGGCCGCTGGTGTTTGCCTGCCATGCTGCTGCCCGCGACGCTAACGACAATCCAGCAGCACAGGCTGCTGCCAGGGCCTGCGCCCAGGCCTCTTCCAGCGTATACGAGCTTGGGCATACCCTTGGCATCGCTTATTATGGGGCAGCTGCAGCCGCTTATGCCAAAGTCGGTTATGAGGCTGACGCCCAGACCTACGAGGACCTGGCAGCTGAGGAATGCGCACGCCTGCAAGCCGCATTGGCAGACATTGCCGTTGAGGACGAGCCAGACCCCTGCTTGATAGAATGGCACATGTGACGGCTCCCAAGCAGCTTTTACATATCGACAAACCCCAGCTCACGCAGGATATTCTTGGGAAACTCGAATCGAATGGTAACCATTGGGTCCACTACTTGGCAAAACGCCAGGTTGCCGACCAGGCTCATCAGCCTGCCGCTGTCATTTATCGGCAGGCCGGCTGTCTGGGTTAGAAAACGGGACATCATATCCACAGCCTCTTGATATGCCTCGTCTGTAGTCAGGGCCGAGGCAATCGTGACATAACTGTCTGGGGTGGCCAAAAAGGGCACAGGCAAATCGATGCCGGCAACGACGCTGATCGCGAAAGTAAGCCTTGCCGCAGTCTCTGCACCACACACCAATACCTCGCCATCGCCCATCAAGGCATGCACGTCCCCACAGCCGAAGAGCCCTCCTTCTTGGGCTGCCCGCAGGTAGAGGCTGGTTCCTTGGCCGATCAGCTTGCAGTCCATATTGCCCCCGTGCTCCCCAGGGGTCCCGGTGGGGACTGCCTGGCTGTTCGGCGCCAAGCCGATCACCCCGATCATTGGCTGCAGCGGTAGTTTCAACAAGCCCTTGGCTGTCGGCAGGCTAAGCACCGAGTCATGGTTATCCAGCACATAGGTAGAAGCCTCGACGATATCGCTGATCGCACCGGATCCAGGGATCGTGGTCATCACCGACTTGCTTGTCAGCTCGATGCTTCTGATGTCGATGCGCACCAAGTCGCCTGGCTTTACCCCCTCGATATAGACAGGGCCAGTAGCAGGGTTTATCTGGTCCCAATCAAGGTCGTCCAGCATATCGTCGTTCGTCTTTAATTGGTTGGCAAAGCAATCTTTGGTGATTAGGGTGAACTCGGTGCCTTGGGCGACTGTCAAGGCCGGTTCCATGTCAGGCGCAAAAGCATAAAAGACCTCTTCGTCACGCAGTTCAATCATAATTACCTCCTATACGGGAATCGTGGCTTGGTTTTATCCACCTAAATCTGAACTTAGGCTGTCGTCGTCTTTGCTTTTTTTGGCAAAGAGCCTGCTTATGTTGGTGCCGAGCTCGCTTCCGCCAGTGATGCCGTTCGGTACGATCATCAAGAAGATTATCATCAAGACGCCCAGAGCGATCTCTGTGGTGCCCGATGCGTCGATTTGAATACTGGATAGATAGGCCTCGACTTGTCGCAGGAGCTGTTGGCTGAGGGTAATCACGACGGTGCCCAGGAATGCTCCCGAGACCGACATTGACCCGCCTATGACGACCATCGTCAACATCACGAAGACCTGGCTCATATAGAAGGCTGCGGCAGTGATGGAGAGGATGTAGTGCGAGTACAGCCCGCCTCCGATAGCGCCAATGAAGGCGCTGATTACATAGGCAAAATACCGTACTGCGATAATGTTTATCCCTGACGAGCGGGCTGCATAACGGTCGTCGCGGCTGGCCCGGAGCTTATATCCCAAGGAGGACTCTTTGAACCAGTATACGGCGACGATCACAGCCACTGCTACAGCCAGCGCAATCCAGATGCTCGTAGTCCTAGACCTCCCGAGCGTAAAGGTCCTCGGGCCGTTGGTGACCTCTTGCCATTGGGAGAGGATGACATTGATCACGATGAGCAGGGCGAACTGGGTGATCGCCCCGACCGAGTCGGTCAGGCGCATCAAGGGCCAAGCAACGATGGCTGCTACCAAGGCAGCAGTCAAGGCCCCGCCCAGCAAAGCCAGGGGGAATGGCAAATGTAGGTTTACCAAGAGCGGGTACATGACCGGTATGTCCTTGGCCTTCTGCTCAGGGCTCATCGACAGTATGGCCGACGCAAAGGCACCGATGCCGATGTAGCCGGCATAGCTCCAGTTCAAGATGCCCGAGTTCCCCATAAACAGCTGAAAGCCCAAGACCATTACCAAAGTGATGGTGGCGACTGTGAAAATGTCTTCCACAAAAGGAATGTTCAGCCACCAGGCAAAGAAGTCCAAGCCGATCAGGATGACGACAAGCATGAAGGGGGTAGTCGCTTTAGAGGAAAGGACAGCCGGCAGCTTAAGCACTTTTGCACTCATCCGACACGCTCCTCTGTATATGAGCCTCGAACCAGCCCTTCTGGCCTGAGGACTAAAAAGACGATGACGATGACGAACATGATGGCGTCCCGAAACGAAAGCAGGTTCGTCGGCAGAGTCAAGGACAAGACGTTGGCGATCACCGCATAGACAAAGCCGCCGACAACCGACCCAGGCAAGGAGTACATGCCGCCGATGACCACGGTGATAAAACCGATCAGCAGGGGGCCAGACCCGAACAAGGGGTCGACAGACCCCGTACGGGCAGACATAAGTATCGCTACTGCCCCAGCCAGCAAGCCGCTGATAATGAAGGCTACTAAGATCACCAGGTCAGCCGGTACGCCCATCAGCCTTGCAGTTGTAAAGCTCTCGGAGGCTCCGCGCATCGCTATACCTAAGGTGGTCTTTTTCATCAGCAGCGTCAAAGACACTAGTAAAACAATGGTGGTGGCAATGATGATCAGGTTACGGAAAGGGGTGCTGACCCCGAGTACGACTACCGTTTGGTTCATGAAGTCCGGTATCGGCACTGCCCTGGCACGGGGGCTGATAGCTATTTGATATGTTCTTTGAAGTATTACACTCAGGGCAAACGAGGTGACCAGCAAAGCATCCAAAGACCTTTCCCGGAAGGGGCGAAAGGCGATGACCTCGCAGAGGATTGCAGCCAGGATGCCGGTAAGGATGCCCAAGAGGTAGACCAAAGGCCAGGCTAAGCTGGTAAACGTCCCTAGAAAGTAAAGGGCATAGGCACTGACGGCGAAAAACTCCCCGTAGGCAAAGTTCACTAGTTGGCAGATTCCAAATACGAATACCAGGCCAAGGGCTATCAAAGCATAGAGGCTGCCCATACTAAAGGTATTTATGGCAAACTCGATTAAGACTTGGCTGTTCATCTGTTGACGCCTCCTCTCCCTTCTCCCAGGTAGACAGAAGTAATGTCGACTTCGCTCGACATGTCTTCAGGCCGGCCGGCAAACCGTATATAGCCTGTTGACAGCAAGTAGGCCCGATCGGCAATCTTTAGAGCCCTCTCGGCGTTCTGCTCGACTAAGAGGATAGTAATGCCCCGGGCCTTTAAAGCCACGATCAGCTCGAAGATCTGGTCGACCATAGTAGGCGACAGCCCTAAAGAAGGCTCGTCCATCATCAACAGGTCTGGGCGTGAGACTAATGCCCGGGCGATTGCCAGCATCTGTTGTTCACCGCCGGAGAGCAGGCCGCCAGCTTGGGTGTACCGGTCTTTGAGGATCGGGAACAGACCGAACATGTCTTCAAGGTCATCGGCATAATGCTTTGGGTTGTAACGGCCAAAAGCCCCGATGCGCAAGTTCTCGGCCACTGTCAGGGAGGGGAATATCTCACGCCCCTCTGGCACCAAAGCCAAGCCTAGCCTATGGATTCGTTCGGCTTTTTTGCCTGTGATATCTAGGTCCCGAAAGTAGATCTTGCCGGACTGGGGCTTGATCAGGCCAGCAATGGTCTTGAGGCTGGTCGACTTGCCTGAGCCGTTGACCCCGCAAATACTTACCAGCTCCCCTTGATAGACCTCTAAGGATATTCCATGTAGAGCCTGTACCTCGGCGTAGGAGACAAACACGTTGGACATGCTTAGAATTCTTCCGTTTGTCCCTGTCTCGCGAGGATTGTTCTTTTTGCTTATCTCCGCATTCATTTTGACTCACTCCCAAGATAGGCCTTGATTACCTCAGGGTCTCGGCGGACATCGTCTGGACTGCCGGCAGCTATCGTTTGGCCGTAGTTTAAGACATGCAGCCGGTCACAAAGCTGCATCATCAGGCGCATGTCATGGTCGACTACCAACATGCCTAGATTGTTGGCTTGAGGAAGGGACCTAAGCAAGACCAAGAGCTCGTCGGACTCATCCTCGTTCAAACCGGCAGCCGGCTCGTCGAGCAGGATGAACTTTGGTCTCGCGGCCAGGGCGCGTGCAATCTCTAGCAGCCTTTGCTCACGGAACGTTAGATGCATAGAAAGGTCGTTTGTCCTTTTGCCCAGCCCAAGCTCGTCTATTATTTGAAGGGCTAAAACCTTAGCCTGACGCTCTGTTGTCCCGACCCCGATTGCCCCGACCATGATGTTTTCTAGACATGTCAGGTTCTTGAACAAGCGGATCGTCTGGTAGGTGCGCACTAGGCCGGCTCGAGCAATCCTGTGGGCTGGCAGGGAGCTTATGTCATTGCCGTCGATATCGACACTTCCACTGTCCTTGTCCAATAAGCCAGTGACAATATTGATAAGCGTGGTCTTCCCTGAGCCGTTTGGCCCGATCAAGCCTAAGATCTCACCAGAAACCAACTGTAGGCTGACATTGTCAACCGCGGTAAGCCCGGCAAACGACTTACTTAGTGCATTGACCGTCAATGTGGACCTTGCGTTCACATGCCTCTCTTTTCTTATACAGGCAAGCGTGCCTTTTTTTAAAAGGCACGCCTACCGCTTAGCTCGTTGGATGTTGCCTGTAAACAAGCACAGGGCCTTGGCTTGTATATCCTAATACTGGGGGCTGGGCAGGTAATCTGGTTTCGCCCAACGGATGAAGACTGGCTCTCCGCCTACCAGCTCGACAATAGCAGCTGCCTTGTCCGGCTCATGCCCATACTCTACGTCGGCACCTGACCAGCTCAAAGTGCCTGTCAGGCACTCAAACGTGTGTGTCTCCATATATCTGGCCATTAAGTCGCCGTCAGTGCTTGCTGTCTCGCGCATGGCCTCAGACAGGACCATGACCACGTCGTACCCAGACATCGACCACGGGGCATCGACGTCTTTGCCGAACATTGCCCTGTACGCCGCATTGTACTCGGTGAAGCCCGGGACCGCCTCTTCGGAGGCAAAGCTGTGGGTGCTCCAAATGATGTCGTTGCCCATTTCAGCACCGAGCAGCTTGAACATGTCTGGGTCGTCGTAGGCGTCTCCGCCGTAGATGGGCAGGTCTATGCCGGCAGTGCGGAACTCCTTGATAATGGTGCCGAGGTCTGGCATGTACGAGCTGATGTAGATGAAGTCGACTAGCTCAGGCAGGGACTTGTAGTGGGCGATCAGTGCTGCTGTGTCTACCTTCGACTGGCTGAAGATGTCTTGCAGGGCCACGGTCCCACCAAGCTTCTCGAAGCTAGCGATAAAGTACTCCGACAGGTCCTTGGTGTACTCGATGAAGTCGTCGGTTATCACATAGCACGATTTCAAGCCGTCCTCATAGAAGGCCTTTTCAGCGATCACAGCGCCCATCGTGGTGTTCCACATGGACAAGGTGAACTGTTTGTCGCCAAGCATTTTCGAGCCGAACATCGGGGAAGAGGCACTTGGGCTTATCCCCACCAAGCCTGCCTCTTGGGCCGCACGCGCCGCTGGCCCGCCAAAATCGTAGTCTGACGACGTGATGATGGTCACAGCACCCTGGTTGATCAGCTGTTTTGCGACCTCGCTAGCTGTTGCAGGGTCTGATTTCGAGTCAATATTGCGAAACTCCAGCTTTTTGCCATTGATGCCGCCATTGGCATTGATCTCCTCCACAGCCACTTGGATTCCTTCAATGGCGGGGGCGTCAAGCGGGGCTTGGATGCCGGTTACCGATAAAGCCCCACCGATCAAAATCGTGTCCCCTGTACCGATTGTCCCAGCCTCGCGCCTGCAAGCTGCCAACGAGAGCAGGCTTGTCAACATGACAATTGCCATAAAAGTCGATACTGTCTTTCGGTTCATACTTCCTCCTATCGGTCTATAGTTCTTTTAGGTACCTTTAAGGCCTCAGTGAAGTGTACTGGGAGCCTATGTTAGAAAAAGCTGTCTTGCAGCTACATTGACACCTCAGACTAGCACCTGCAAGAGCGATTCAAGACAGCATACCTTATGTTGCTGGAATTGTATTCAATCGTTTGGCTTTATCTGCTTACTTGGATGGGTTTCGCTAAGTAGACAAAGGCCCCCATGCGCTGCTAGGCACGAGTGGGGACCTTTATTCAAGTAAAAGCTAGGGGCTTAAAAACAGCCCGTTTAAAGCTACTGTTGCCAGCGCTTGCGTCTGCTTACATACAGCATGCCTGATCCGGCTAACATCGCCAAACTGGCAATTGACACTAAAAGCAAGGCGTCGATGTCACCGGTTTTCGCTGTAGTCGGGTCGGTCTGTTGCTTGCCTGGTGGCTGCGTCGTGTCGGTGCCGACGGAGGCGCTTACCGCGCCGTAGCTGATTGTGATGCTGCTTGTGCTGTCCTCGCTGTCTGTGACGGTGATGACGGCACTGCCGGCTGCGGTGGCCGCGGTCGGGGTGCCGGAGATCACGCCGGTCA
>WRNE01000025.1 GCA_009776725.1 Coriobacteriia bacterium | reverse complement strand
AAGCCAGTCGCGAGCATCATTGAGCTCGCTTAACAGCGGCGGGTCGCTCTTCAGCCATAAGTCGGTAATCCGGCGCGCCCCGATGTCAAGGGAGCTCATCATGACAATCTGCGGAGCCTTGCCAATCTCATCGACACGGGCTATGACCAGTTCGGTCGAGCCGCCCCCGACATCGATGACCAGCACGGTCCTTCCCAGCAAGTCGGCAGCTGCAAAACCACTCAGGGTGCCTTCGACATTAAGCCTCGCCTCTTGATCACCGCTGATCACTTCCAGCTGCACACCGATCCCTGCAAGCGCATCTGCTACCTCGTCGCTGTTCTTGGCATCACGCATCGCCGATGTGGCAACTGCCCTGATTGCGCTGACAGGCGGAAAACCGAGGGCTTCTCCACCGTTTAATGAATCGATTTCTGAAAGGAAGGCCTGCGTTGCCTCTAAGAGCCGCTTGATTGCTGCCTCAGAGATACGTCCGCTTGCTGCCAGGCCTTCGCCGAGGTGGGTGATTGTGGTTTTTTTTATTAGTGGGGAAACGATCGCATTCTCGACATCAGCGACCATCAGGCGCGAAGTTACCGTGCCGAAGTCTAATGCTGCAATGCGCATCGGGCTCACAGGCCGATTATGACGTCGTCGGAGGCTGGAGGGGTGCTGGGGTATTCGTAGCCGAAGATGAAGTCGAGGGTCTCGGTGACCCAGTCGATGTCCGGCCTCAGGGATCCCGGGGGGATGCTGTCCGGCAGAGCTGTTGAGCTATTATGCGAGCCAAGTCCATTGATATTGACCGCATCTTCGCCGGGATAGACCCAGCCGAACTCTTCGCGTGCGCGGCTTTCGATGCCTTCAGGGGTCTCCAGGTCGTCGATTTTTGATTGGATCTCGTTGTTTCGCTGGATTACCGCGTCGCTTTCGGTTTGCAACAGTTGGATGTCGCGGCGGACTTTCCACCAGTTTTGCATCGCCGGGTAGACGAGCACTGCCACTAAGGCAAGCGCTGTCAGGATGATGGTGAAGTTTATCGCCAGCGTGATGTATCGCCTGGAGCTTGACTTTGCCCTATTGGCCTTTGCTCTTGAAAGCCTTGCGTCAACGCCCTGCTCAGCTTTGTCCTCCGATGTCGGCCAGCTGGTTTTGGAGCCGTCGTCCTTGGTGCCGGTCGGGCGTAGGCTGGTGGACCTGGTGCTTGTCGGGCGTAGGCTGGTGAACCTGGTGCTTGTCGGGCGGGACAGGGCGGTGCGTCTGGATGCAGGAGACTGCTTTGCCGACGGGCGGGTCGCAGACGAAGCAGAAGCGTCCTTGGCTGAGGCAGTAAAGCTGGCAGACGACGGTCCGCTGGCAGCAGAGGTGCTTTTTGAAGTATGGGTGCTGTAAGCAGCGATGTCGATGGGAGCCAGGCCCGACGTTGGGGCTTGGCTTCTGCCAACTTGAAAAGCCTCGGATGAGCCTGGCTGGCCACCCATCGGGCGTGAGCTGTTTGCTTTATATTGTGGCGCGCTCATCAATTCTTATGTTTCTACTCCGTTTGTTGGCGCGGGAATACAAGAGACTAAAAGGGTTTCTCCCCATAATCCATATAGTTTACCATAGTTCATATGATACTGTTTTGAAGGCTTTCTGGAAATTGAGGGCCGGCCTAGCCTTCGACGGACTCCAGGCGAGGGCAGATAAGGCCGTACCCGCCTTCGTTACGGCGGTACATGACGCGGGTCGTCCCGTCCTCTGCGGCAACATAGACAAAGAAATCATGGCCGAGCATGTCCATCTGCAGCAATGCCTCGTCAGTGTTTAACACGGACAGCTCGATCTCCTTGATGCGGACCAGCTCCCCGTCGTCGGACTCATAGACTGTCTCGTCGTCATAGTCAGGCACCGGGCGGACCAGCTCGATGGCATCGGTTAGGCGGGGCGCATTCTGCCGTTTGTCAATAACCTTCGTCTTGAACTTACGCAGTTGCCGCTCGAGCTTGGCAGTCGCGATGTCTACTGCGGTTTTGACATCCTCGTCGGATGCTTCCGTGCGGATGATATGGCCTTTGGTGCGCAGTGTGATCTCACAGGCAAAAACCACCCGGTTCGAGCGCACATCGCGCCTCAACACGACCTCAATGGTCATGGGGTCGATCTTAAAGACTTTTGTGGCGTTGTCGATCTGGCTTTCGACGAAGTCGCGAAGCTCGTCACTTACATTCATCCTTCTACCGGTGACTACGATATTCATGTCTACCCCCTAGAACTAATGCGGAGAATTGCCTGAGAAGCCCAGGCAATTGCTTGTCTTGTATATAGATTATGCTATAAGTCTTTAGGAAATGTGCCCCAGAAAATCCCTCGTCCGAGGATTTTTCGGATGGTTGAAGACCTCTTCTGGACTGCCCTCTTCGACTATCACGCCCTCGTCCATGAAGACGACGCGGTCAGCGACTTCTCTGGCAAATCCCATCTCGTGGCTGACAACCATCATGGTCATACCGCCCAAGGCCAGGCTGCGCATGACGTCTAAGACCCCCCTGACCAGCTCAGGGTCTAATGCACTGGTTACCTCGTCAAAGAGCATTACATGCGGGTCCATGGCAAGCGCCCTGGCAATGGCCACCCTTTGTTGTTGGCCGCCGGAGAGCTGGGCTGGCAGGTAGTCCAGCCGGTCGCCTAGGCCGACCTTTTTTAGCTGCTCGACTGCTATCTCCTCCGCCTCTGACTTGCTGCGTTTCAAGACCTTACGCTGTGCTAGCATGACATTTGCTTTTGCCGACAAGTGGGGAAACAGGTTGAAGCTTTGGAACACCATGCCGACCCTCTCGCGGATTTTGTTGATATTGGTGTTTGCCGCGGTAATCAAGACGTCCTCGAAGTAGATCTCTCCCGATGTCGGCTTCTCCAAAAGGTTCACACAGCGCAGCAAAGTGGACTTTCCCGAGCCCGAAGGCCCTAAGATGACTACAACCTCGCCACGTTCCACTTCCAGGGAGACGCCTTTGATCACCTCCAGGCTGCCGAAGGACTTCTTCAGATCGACGATCCGCACCACGCTTGAATGCTGGCCCGGTCGAGCACCTGGCTGCTGGCCCGGTCGAGCGCCTGGCTGCTGGGCTCCTTGGTTGGCAAGGGATAAGGGCGGATCCTGCTTGTTTGTGTTCTCTGTCATTTAGGGCTTAATAGCTTTCTGCTCTACGGTTCTTGTTCCTCTTCCTTAAGTCCTCAGGGGGCTCGGTCCTGCCCTCCGAGGCTGCAAGGCGTTTTTCGAGGCTAGATATTACCTTGATCAAGGGCAAAGTGACCACAAGATAATAGCAGGCCGATACCACATATGGGGTCATCCCCCCAGCGATATTGACCAAGGATTTCGCTGCCATCATCTGCTCGTCGATCCCTACAGCCGCAAGCAACGACGTGTCTTTATAAAGCAAAATGAACTCCGAGGTCATAGTCGGTATGACCCGGCGGATGGTCTGGGGGATAATCACGAAAAACATGGTCTGGAACCCGTTCATCCCCAGCGAGTTCGCCGCCTCGAACTGGCCCTTGTTGATTGACTGGATGCCTGCACGGAAGATCTCCGCCAAATAAGCCGACGAGTTCATGGCCAGCACGATGATCGCCCTGGTGTAGGGGTCAAGGTGGATGCCTAAGTGAGGCAAGCCAAAATAAGCCAGGTATATCTGTAGGAACAGTGGTGTGCCGCGAATCACATTGACCCAGATGCTGCTAATAAAACGAAGGGGAGAAAACCGCGACATACGCATGAACGAGACCCCTAGGCCAATTGGGATGGCTATGGGAAAGCCGATCGCTACCAACATCAACGACCGCAGCCAGCCAAAGAAGAGTATCGGGATAGAAGCCACTACCCAGGAAGGGTTGAAAAAGACCCGCAAGAAGGTTACAGAGTTCCATTTTTGCACCCACTCCATCTCGTTCATGGAATTCACAAGCTTTTGGCTTTGCGTCAGCACTTCCACACGCATCGGGCTGGGTTGAGGGGCAAGGTCGTAGACCAACCCCCGGCTGTTGGTATAAGTGCCGGTAATGGTATAAAGGCCGGCTTGCTCAGGCAGGCAGAAGAAGTAAATCTCGATGTATAGTTGGTTGTTGGACCGGATATAGGTGTCAAACTCTATGACCAGCCTTTGGCTGTCTATATCGACCGTGTAGCTGAGGTCTGTGTTGTGAAAAGGCCTTGACGGGTTATCCATCACCATTTCTTGGATTTTGATATATGTCTGGTCTGTGGTAGCCGAGCCTTTAGGGAACTTCAAAGTAATGGCCCTTACTTCCTCATAATCGCTAACCACCCCCACCCAGGTGATCCTGGTAGGTATCCCGCCATAGACTATCTTTTTGGACGAGTCGTTCGGTTGGGCTGTTACTCTTTCAGTATCCATTGCCCATGCATTGCCCGGGACGATAACGATACAGGTGAACACAACCAGCAAGAAAAGCTGGTAGTTGTCTTTTATCCACAGGCAATCCGCTTTTAGCCTATCTAGCAGGCTTGTCCTCTGCTTTGCCAAAAGGTGGGTCTTAAATCTCGATAGTAACACTATCCCCGACAAGCAAAAACGCTTGCCGGGGATATATTGGTCTTTAGGTTTTGCTGTCAAATGATCCTGCCTGATAATAGTTGGGTTTTATCGCAGAATAGTAGGCACTACGTATTCTAGCTAGTTAATGGTGATGTCAAAATCGAAATACTTGGCATGCAGTGATGCGTATGTGCCGTTCTCGATCAAACGGCCAAGACTGTCATTGACCGCCGCCTGTAGGGCTGGGTTGTCTTTGCTGACAGCAAAGCCGTACTGCTCTCCAGTGGGGATTATTTGGATGACATGGCATTCCGGGTAATTATTGTTGACATGCCAGCTAGCGACTGGCGAGTCATAGACCAAGGCGTCGATCTCACCAGCTAGCAGCGCAGCCATACCCTCGCTGGTTTGGTTGAATTCCTTGATAATGGCACCGTCGATGCTTTCTGTGGCCCAATCCAGTCCCGTCGTGCCCGACTGGGCTCCGACAATCTTGCCCTCTAAGTCGGCATAGCTCGTATAAGAGCTGGTCTCTAGGGTCACAATTGCCTGGTCGACCACGAAATAGGGATTGCAGAAATCGACCAGTTCCTTGCGTACGTCGGTGATTGTGATTGAGGAGACCGCCAGGTCCATGATCCCCCCGGTTGCTATAGAAGCAAACAGGGAGTCGAAGTTCTGCGGGTTCAGGTAGACTAACTCGAGCTCTAGGTCATCGGCGATGGCCTCCATCAGCTCCCTTTCAAAACCAGTCGCTACTGTTCCGTCCTCAATCCATATGAAGGGAGGATAGTCACAGTCTGAGCCGATGAACAGCTTTCCTTCCTCAATCAGGCCCAGCTCGTTGGTGGTTTCCTCTTCACCACCATTGTTGTTGGCACCATTGCCGTTGTTGCCGCAGGCACCTAGGAACAAGCCCAGGCACAGGATGACGCTAACGGCAAGCGATACCCTTTTCTTTGAAACGGACATAGATAAAACCTCCTTGTTTCATACCAATATTGAAGCGCTTAAAAGCAGCCAGTCTGGCAAACCAAGCCACAGCGCTAGTGTTTTTCGGTTTTCCTACCGAAACACTGTGCTACAGCATAATGGATTGCCTTGAATATTTCACTAGGCATTCTTAATAAATCAGCCAAAAAATGCGTTTCCGCAGATATCTATTAAAAACAACAAGTGGTCTACTCGACCGGGCTGTCTGGTTTCGGTCAGGCTTACTCGACCAGGCTGTCAGAATTCGGTTGGGCTTACTCGACCAGGCTGTCAGAATTCGACGGGTCAGGTATGTCTTCGCCAAAATCCCCCGGGTTCTGCCCGGCAGAGTTGCTGCCAGCCGCACCTAGGACCAGATTGGCAGTGGAGGGCCCCAGCCATTTGTTGACTATGACTTTCAATGTCCCGTTGTTGCGGATTTCGCGCAGCGCCTGGTTGCTGGCCTCGGTCATTTCCTGGTTGCCTGGCTTGACGCATAAAAAGACGCTTTGTGGCTGCTCCTCGAGGAAACCGAGGCAGATGAAGTCACGGTATTTTCGCGACTGGTATGCCCCGACCACGGCGTCTGATGCGACATAGCTGATCAATCCGGACTCCACTGCGTCAAAGGCCTCCGCCAGCGTGGGAAAAGCGACGATGGAGTCACTGCCGTACCGGGTCTCTAGGACATGGGCGGACAAGGAGCCTGCCCTGACCGCAATCATCTGGCCGTTTAGGGAGTCAAGGTTAAAACCGTTTTGGGGCAGGCTCAAGCCCATGGTAAATATCGCCGGTCCGTCATTCAGATAAGGGCCGATCAGCACATAGGGGCTGTGTGACTGGTCTTCTTGCTGGTACCCGAAAAACAAGTCGATCTCGCTGTTCACGAACATGCTCGTGATATCCCGGCCAAGGGTGTCGACAAGGTTCAGGCGCAGGCCAAGTTGGTCTGCCAGTGCTGCAGCAATGTCGACGTCTAGGCCGATGATCACCGATTTGCCCTCTTCGTTTTCAGCCTTTCCGGCAAAAGGAATGTTGTCTGTAGCAACACCGACCCGTAAGACCCCGCTGCTGATGATAGCCGGCGGACTGACCGTCGGGCTGCCGAGCGGCAGGTTTGTCTCCCCATTTGAGCCTTTGCAAGCCGACAGCGGCAATGCTGCCAACGACACTGCACCTGCAAGCATCACCAGAAACTCTCGCCTTGTCAGCTGGGTGGGTGGGTTGAACGGAAATTGTTCGGGTTCGTTTGCTGTGTCCAACTTAACTTGCTCCTGTCCGGTTAGCCATGAACTAGGTAACCCCTGCTTGTTCCCCCCGGCTGACCTGGTCTTTTACCCCACACTCGCGTACTGGGACCGTCGCTTGATGCAATCTCACTATAGGCCCTCTCGCCTGGCAGGCCACTTGCCCGCACAGCCGGTACGACTTACTCCTAAACCGCGCCATGCTCACAGCCGACCAAAGCCGGCTGCTTACGTGGATCCTTTTGACCGCGACTGCCTTGGACTGGAAGCAACGGCTTCGCAACCACAGACCCAAGGGGAACTGTGAAAATTCTAGCAGATTGCATGGCACCAAGAAACATTGATAACGATATAGCTGCAAGTATCTGCCATATCCAAGTGCGGTTATGGGTTTTATCTGGATAAAACCACGCTGTGCTAAAATGCATATAATGGCGCTTAATGCTAAGTTTTATGCATTAATCCGCTGGGCCCATACGAATAGGCATCTGAGCTCCACCGAGTATATGCACATGTAGGTGCATGACTGTCTGGCGGCCGTCGTCGCCCACATTGGTAGTCAGGCGGTACCCGGTCTTATCCACACCTTTGATCTCTGCCACTCTCGCCGACACGGCAATGATGTGGCCAAGCAGGCTTTCGGGCACATTGCTTGCGATACTTGCATAGTGCTCTTTGGGGATTATCAGGGTGTGGACCGGGACCTGAGGGTTGGTGTCCTCAAAGGCAATCACCGTTTCGTCTTCGTAGACGACAGTGGAAGGTATCTCGTGCCGGGCGATTTTACAGAATATGCAGTCATCCATGAGGCTTGCTCCGATCTTTATGCGGTGCCGGGCTTAGCTAAGGCTCTCGTCGACAGCATCGTCGCTGTCTGGCAAGACCTCGCCTAGCAGCACGGTTACTTTTTGCTGGGCGTCGGACAAGCGGGCTTGCAACATGCGCAGCAAGGCGACTCCCCGCTCGTAGTATTTTAGGCTCTCTTCCAGCTCTAGCTGGTTGCCCTCAAGCTGACGAAGGATCGACTCGAGCTCTTCAGTGGCCTGACGGTAAGTCATGTCCTCGTTTTGCATAGTTATTCCTTTCCAAGCTCGCTGGCAGCTGTTATTTCTAATACCTCTGCTAGCAAAGTACCGTCATTGACTTGTATATTTATATTATCTCCCAGCCGGGTATCCGCGATGCTGCGCACCAGGCTTTTGTCTGCCGCACTGACCAGGGCATAACCGCGGGCGAGGATGCCGATTGGCGACAGTGCGTCCAGTTGCCCGGCTAGGGCACTTAGCCTCATATGATACGGCGACAATAGATTGTCCTTGCTCAGCAAGAGGCGTTGATGGCTGTGCTCGAGGTCGACCCAGGAGCTACGCAGCATGTAGGTGGGATCCGTGAACAGCGGATGGGCCTTTAAGGCGTCCAGACGTTCTTTTAGACGCTTGATGTAACTGAGCAGGCTGGAGTCGATGCGTGACAGGTTCTCTGCCAGCCAGCTAAGCAGCTCCTGCTGGTCGGGGCTGACCCGTTCGGCGGCAGCAGTCGGCGTAGAGGCCCTAAAGTCGGCTACCATGTCGACTATCGAGGTGTCGGGCTCATGCCCGATCCCTGTGACTATCGGGACAGGGCTGGCTGCTACCGCACGGGCCAGGCCCTCGTCGTTAAATGGCATCAGATCCTCATACGAGCCTCCCCCTCTAACCAGGAGGATCACCTCAGGGCTTTGCGCCTGTACGGCTTTTAAGCCTTCGATCATCTGTGCCGGGGCAGTCTCGCCTTCGACGGTGACGCCGGCAAACAAGACGTGGGCGCTTGGCCAACGCCTCCTCAGCGTCCGCAAGACATCGTGGACCGCCTTGCCGCTAGGGGATGTCACAAGGCCGATGCGCTCAGGCAGACGGGGAATGTCCAGCTTTTTGTCTGGGGACATCAAGCCCTCTGCCTCGAGCTTCCTGGCCAGTGCTGCCACACGCACGCGGAGGTCGCCCTCTCCTGCCGGCTTGATTGTACGCACATCGAAGTTCATACGCCCTTTGGCTGCATACAGGGTAAAGCGCCCGCCAGCCTCGACCAGCATGCCCTTGCGCAGCTCGACCCCTTGCCTCTCGAAGACGTTTCTCCAGATGACACAAGGCAAGGCCGAGGACTGGTCGCTTAGGGTAAAGTAGACCGCCCGATAGTTCGGGTTGTCGGAAAGCTCGGAGACCTCGCCTATGATAGACAGGCTTATTCCTTCTAGCGAGGCTTTAGCGACATCCAAAGCAGCAGTTACAGACAAAGCCTCGGTTTGATTGGCAACATTCATGAAAACCACCTAAGCCGGCTTGAAGGCCTTATCAGCGACGCCGGTTTGCCATATTGATGAACCTGAGCAGGTTGAGCAGCGACACCAGGGCGCCTGCCACATAGGTCAAGGCTGCAGCACGCAGCACCCTGCGGGCGCCTTGCAGCTCCGGGTCAGGCAAATAGCCGCTCATCCCAATAAAGGCAATCGCCCGCGACGAGGCGTTGAACTCGACAGGCAAGGTGACTAGTTGGAACAAGAGCACTATTGCATACATGATCACAGCCGCCCAGATCAATTCGACTATTGCCAGCATGGCGCCGATCATCAAGACAACGATCCATAGGTTCGAAACCACACTGACCACAGGAAAGATGGCAGTCCGTATCCTGACCGGAGCATACCCCGAAGCATGCTGGATGGCATGCCCGCACTCATGGCAGGCAATGGCTGTAGCTGACACTGAGTAGCTGTTGAAGACGTCCTCGGAAAGCGAGATCACCCCCGTCTTGGGGTTGAAGTTGTCGACAAGCTTGCCAGCGACCGCCTGTATCGGGATCCCGCCCAGACCATTGGCATCAAGCATCCGACGTGCTGCCTGGGCACCGGTGAAGCCAGACGAGATAGGGATCTTCATATACTTGCTGTACTGTCGGTTAATGTAGGCTTGTGTGCCTAGACCGAGGACCAGCGAAGCAATCAGCACCAATAAGTAAAAGGGGTCATACATGCCCTTCTCCCTTCATAAATCATATCTATACCTACATAATACATCAGTTAGCCTAGACTTGGGATTTTGGAGAACCGCACGGCCGGGCACAGGCGGCACAGCCGGCACAGGCTGGCGGGCACAGGCGTGCACAGCCTGGCACAGGCGGGCGGGCACAGCCCGGTGCCATGGTTTAAGGCACCTTGGAGACCTTCATGCTGCCGTCGTGCATGCTCAAGGCCAATGACCCGTCCAATAGCTCGAGGAGCTCGTTGCCGATCAGCTCACGACGCCAGCCATGCAGGATGCTCAGTCCTTCGCGTTTGCCGGCTGCCAGCGACTTGAGCTCGTCGTTTGAAGCCAGGATGTTGGCTGCGATTTGGTTCTCAGCCGCGCGCAGGTGCACCAGTGCTTGCATCAGGTCAACGGCCGAGGTAAAGCCAGGGCTGCGTGGCGGCGGCTTGCTCGGCTGTGGCAGCTCGTCTGCCTTGAGCCGCTGGCCGCGCATCACTGCTGCCAGGACATCTGTCGTCATTTGCCTAGTCAGGCGCCCTTGCAGCCCCCGGGTGGTGAACAGCTCGGCCTTGCTCGCTGGTTTTCTTTTTGCAATATCGACCAGTTGCTCGTCGCCGACTACCCATCTTCGGGGTACGTCCTTTTGCCTAGCCACTTGATCGCGCCAAAGTGCGAGCTCTTGGAGGATTCCGAGCTGCCTTCGGTTAAAGCCCCCGGTGCCTTTGAACTTCTGCCATAACAGCTCGGTGGCCTCTGTAAAGCGCAAAGGGTCGCTTAGCGAAGCGAACTCCTCGTCTAGCCAATGCAAGCGGCCGGTCTCGGCCAGCTCAGCCTGCATTCTTGCATAGACTTCAGGCAGGTAGCGCACATCGTCAAGGGCGTATTCGACCTGGGCCTCGCGGAACGGGCGTTTCGACCAGTCGGAGTATGTGTCCTGCTTCTTGAGCTCGACGCCAAGGTAGTACTTGAGCAAGGCAGCCAGCCCCAGCTGCTGGGGGCGCCCCAACAAAGCCGCAGCGATCTGGGTATCGAACACCGGTGAGACCGGCTTGCCATACAAAAGGTAGAGTATCTCTAAGTCCTGTGCACCGGCATGAAAGACCTTGACAGCGCCGGACTCGCAGAACACCCCATAGAGCAGGCCAAGGTCGAGGTTGGCCAGGGGGTCGATCAAATAAGCCGCATCGGCTGTCGCTATCTGTAGCAGGCAGAGCTCTGCGTGGTAGGTCTTCTCCCGCATAAATTCAGTGTCTACAGCTAAAACGTCAGCATTTGAAATATTATCGATTGCTTGGACAAGGGACTCGTCATCAATGATCAGCTTTGACTGTTTTACCTCCGTTGAAGTCATTTTCACATGGTACCATAGACAAGAGAGGGCGAGTTTGTTAAGCGAATAGTTAACAGGGCAATCCGTGAGGAGCGAGCAGTTATGCGAATTCTAGTCATCTACAACCCGAGGTCAGGACTGCAGGACGGGACGATCTTCACCTTCATCCGCCATTTCGCCAAGGCAGACGACGAGGTGGTCTTACGCGTCTTGGGAGCTGACAAGCCGATTGCCGAGTACCTCGAAGACGCCTCTGGCTTCGACTTGGTCGTCTCGGCCGGAGGAGACGGGACCGTGTCCACCATCTGCTACGCCCTAAGCTACTCTAAGATCCCTATCCTCCCCTTTCCCTCCGGGACCGGGAACCTGCTGTTCACCAACCTCGACCTGCCCGACGAGCCGGTAGCCTTGGCAGCCCTTGCCCATGAACCCTACATACTGGACTTCGATATGGGCGAGGTCAGCTTCATCAGCGAAGGCAACCCGGTCACCAAAGGCTTCGCTGTTGCCGCAGGCGCAGGCTTCGACGCCTCGATCATGAAAGCGGCTGAAGGACTGAAAAGCAGCTTCGGCTCGGCTGCCTACGTCCTAGCTGCCTTGTCGCATGCAAACCCGGTCTTCTCGAAGTTTACCATCGAGCTCGACGATCAGACCGTTACCAGCGAAGGGATAGCCGTGCTCCTGCTCAACTTCGCCAAAATCCATACAGACATCTCGATCACCCAGTCCAATAACGCCCTGGACGGGATGCTGGAGGTGACGATCTTGAAGTCCCACAACGCTGTCGAGCTGCTTCCGGTCCTGCTCTCTGCCCTCTTCGACCGAAGCGCCAGCTTTACCAGGCAGTCCAACATCATCGAGACCCATCTCAGCAAGTCTGCACGCATTAGCGCCGATCCTCCCCTGCAGATACAATATGATGGGGAGACACCCGATGTGCTCACACCGATCGAGGCCCGTATCCTGCCGATGGCTATCAGGCTTGTTGTTCCCGAACGGACATACCGCAGGTTCATGGACGTGGAGGCCATTCATAGTACTTAGCTGGATAAGAGCCTGCTGGAAGACTTCGCCTCTTTTAAAAGCCCAATAGCTGTGGTTGCTTGTTTTAGCTAAAACCCGTACTATTCACCAGAGGAATTTTACATGTCGAATTAAAAATTGGAGGTTTTCATGGCAAAAATGATTATCTTTACTGGAAGCCCGAAGAAGAAGGGAACGACTGCCGCCTTACTGGCCGAGGTTGCCAGGGGAGCCGAGGCAGCCGGTGTCGACGTTGTGGAGTATGACCTGAACGACAAGGGCCTGCGTGGCTGCCAAGGCTGTTTGAGCTGCCGCAATGAGAAGGCTGTTGCCTGTGTCCAAAACGATTACTTCAAACCGATGTACATCGACTTGCACGATGCTGACGCTATCGTTATTGGCACTCCTATTTACATGGGCAACGTCACAGCCCAAACTTGGAACCTGATAGACCGCCTATACCCAGCAATGGGCCCGGACTTCTCCCCCAGATTCCCTGGAAAGAAGTTCGCCACCATCGTCACCCAGGGAAACGTCAACGCAGAAGGTTTTGCACCGGCGATCGAGCAGGTCCAGTCCTTCCTTACTAGGCTGGGTTGGGACATGGGTGGAAACCTGGTCTGGGCAGGAGCGGGAGGCGAGCCTTCTGAAGAACTGAAGCAGCAAGCGTATCAGATCGGCCAAGAATTGGCTGTATAGCTTAATCTTTGATCCAACCCGCTAGTGCTTTTGATAATGATCCAGGCTGATTGACCTGGATCATTCGTTTTTTAATGATTGCTTGCTTTCGATTTGGCTTTTTGTGTTGGGCTGATGGCTGTGTAAGCGTCATACACACTAGTAAGATAGCATCTGTTAAGGCTAAATGCTGCAGATTGACGGTTGTCCGCAATTTTTTGTGCCGATCAAAAAGCGGCAAAATGCAAAAGCCCTGGTCAGGAATTTGCTTAGTCGGAGTAACATAATTTTTCGCCCGAATTTACCCCGTGAAAATCGCAGACAACCGTCAATCTGAAGCACTTGCTCTAAAAACGTGTTAGGCAAAGAACGATATATTACTAGCGTACAAGTGAGCTGTGGCTTACAGAATCACGCAAGGGATCGGCCAACAGCCCTGCATATGAGCCTATTCCTACTATTTATCAGGAGCTCCAGCGAGGCCTATTCGTTGTGCATTTCATGCAGCATCCAGATATAGCCGAAAGGATCCACGAAAATCGCATTGCTCAAGCCCAGGGCAGCATTTTCGGTGACCCCTTGTATCTCTGTGCAGCCTGCAGCAAGGGCCTTGTCGTAGCATTGCTGGATGTCGTCAAGGACAATGTTGACCCACATGCTTTTGGGGTCTCCCGGTTTTGGCGCTATCAGGTAAAAAGCCGGATTCTCGTCGAGCATATGAAAACGGCATCCATACATTGTAAAGATCGCCTCGTTGCTGCCTGCTTGGTTGTCTGTGACCTCGACTCGTGCGATATCAAAAAAGCCCTCGTAAAAGTCCAGTGCCAAAAGGCAGTCAGTGACAACAAAGTCTATTTCCACGCTTGCCATACCAGCCTCCTCCAGTCTCTGAAACCATTAGCCGATGCAGCCCGGCCATCGCCATAAGCTGTTTCTTTTATCAGCTAACACATTTTACATGTGCCTTATGAGGCGAGTGCCGTCAAAGCCAGAATATATCCCATTACGCCAAAACCGCTGATCGTGCCGCGGCATACTGCTGCAATCATAGATACCTGGCGAAAGTCTTCCCGGGCAAAGACGTTTGAGATATGCACCTCCACCACGGGGGCCTTGATGGCACTGATCGCATCCCGGATCGCAATACTGTAATGCGTATATGCCCCCGCATTCAAGATTACCCCGTCTGATTCCGAGGCGTCCTGGATCGCACCGACCAGCTCGCCTTCGATGTTGGACTGAAAAAACGTGCAGCCCACATCGAGGTCTTGCGCCTTCTGCTCAATTTGCAGTTCGATGCTTTCCAGGTCCTGGTCGCCATATTTGTCTGGCTCCCTTTGGCCCAACATGTTCAAGTTCGGGCCGTTGATCACCCAAATGTGCCTCATTCGCAAAAGCCTTTCGTCATGCCTTCGAGAGGCCCGTCCCAAACAGCCTCCCCATAGCAGCCTAGAACCTTGAATTGCCGCGAGACCGCAGCTACTTGCTGTAGCGCCGTCACCACGTTCTTATCCGCAATATTACCCTCAAGCTCGATAAAACAGCCACAGCCCCCCTCGCCGTCAGGGCGTACGGACAGGCTGCGCATGTTCAAAACCGCTGCCGCAATCGGCAAGAGGGCCTCACACAGTGCGCCCGCCTTGTCAGGGAGGATGAAGCTGATCGCCACCAGCCTGCTCTCGGCCAAAGCCTCGGCTTGCCTGCCGACCACCACGAACGATGCTCGGCTTGTCTGCATGTCTTGGCCGGAGATGTCGTCGACGACTGTGGCACGCCTCACGATAAAGCAATCGCTTATGTGGAGAAGCCCCAGCGTCTCGCTGATGACGCCAAGCCTGGTGTCTTCGATGGGCACCAGCCCAAAGTCAGCCTGGCGGCCGATAACAGCAGCAAAGACTGCCTGGACAGTCTCCAAGGGCACCAGTGTTGGCTGGTCGAAGAGCCTGGCAGCCGTCCTTTCACCCAGGCTTTGGGGAAGTCCCTGGTAGGCACAGACAAGCCTGGCTGGCTGCCCTGAGCCAGCCGGCTTGTCTGAGGGAGGGTTGAAAGCAGAGAGCCAAGGGGGCTCAGAGGGCAGCAATAGCCGGTTTTGGTACTCCCGCGACAAGGCGATGGCCGTGCGCATGAACATGGCTGCCTCGCCGTGCAGGTCCTCTTCGACATGGGCCAAGGCCTTTTTGACGACCTGCTGCTCCCGGGCCACGTCGGTGACGCTTTGCCCGGTCTGGCCTTTGAGGGCACCGACCGCATGGACGACCTTCATGCGCTCGTTGAACAGCGGCATCAGCTGGTCGTCGATTTCGTCGATTCGCTTACGCAGTTCGTCTAAACGGCTCTGCGTTTCCATCATCGAGGCCTCCGTCTTCGGTCATTAAAGCTTCCCTTAAACAGTTGATCTGCTTCATTAAGTGGTCAAACACGATCGGTGTGATGGATTGTGGCCCGTCACAAAGCGCCTTTTCCGGTTGGTTGTGGACCTCGATAATCAGCCCGTCCGCACCAGCTGCAACCGCAGCAAGCGCCATGGACGGGACAAGGCTCGAGTGCCCGGTCCCATGGGAGGGGTCGATGATCACCGGCAGGTGCGACTTCTCCTGGATGACCGGGACAGCCGACAGGTCCAATGTGTTTCGGGTCGCTGTCTCAAAGGTACGGATCCCCCGCTCGCAAACGATGACTTGGCTTTCGCCGGCATAGAGGATGTACTCTGCCGCCATCAGCAGCTCGTCGATCGTACAAGACGGCCCCCGTTTCAGCAAAACGGGCTTGCCGGTGCGTCCGACTTCGGTTAGAAGCGGAAAGTTCTGCATATTTCTGGCACCTATTTGTATAACATCGACATCCTCGATAAAAACATCGACATACTCTGGCGACATTATCTCAGTGACTATCGGCAGGCCGGTCTTCTCCCGAGCCACCTTCAAAAGCTCCAGCCCCTCAAGGCCTAGGCCTTGGAAGGAATATGGAGAAGTGCGCGGCTTGAAGGCTCCGCCGCGCAAGAACTGAGCCCCGGACAAAGCCACATCGTGGGCAACGGAGAGTATCTGGTCTTCGCTTTCCACAGAGCAGGGGCCGGCAATGACGGCAAACGAGCCGCCGCCGATCTTCCGGTTGTTGATTTCGACGACGGTGTCGTCTGGATGGAAGCGGCGGCCAGCCAGCTTGTAGGGCTCCGATACTTTCATAACCCGCTCGACGCAGCTGTAACGCATCAAGGCTTCCTCGGAGACTTGGGAGGTGTCCCCCACCAAGCCCAGCATAAACGTGCTTTCACCTTTGATTTCCTGAGGTTGCAGGCCCCAAGAGATGACTTCTGCCCTGAGCTCTTCGATTTGCTCCGGCAGGGTTCCTTGTTTGATGATCATAATCATTTTGATTGCTCCTTAATCTGGTCTGTGATTATGTTTTCCACTTTTTTATATAGAGCAAGCCGGTCAAGCTTACGCTCTAGATACAGCTCGTCAGCTAGAATGGCTTGATATATCAGCATTGCGATCCCATTTTGGGTCTGCAGCCCTCTTTGGGCTGCTGCCTTGAGCAAGGACGTTTGTGGCGGTTGGTAGACAAGGTCGAAAACCAGGGATTTAGCGGGCAGGGCTTGGACGAAGCCCAGCTGTTCGAAATCGTCGGCATAGCTATGCATGCCCAGCGGCGTGGCGTTGACCAGGATGTCTACATCGGTCAGGACAGCGTTTAGATCGCTTGCCTCCAGGCCTCCAGTTTGTATAAAGACTCCGGTCTGCTCATAAACCGAAGATGCCAGGTTGTCGGCTTTACTGAGGTTTCTACCGAGGAGGGTGATTGTCTCTGCCCCTTCGTCGGCTGCCAGCAGGGCCAAAGCCGAGGCAGCTCCCCCGGTGCCGATGACCGCAATCCTTCTATCCGTTATATGACTGCCGGCATCATGCAAGGCAGCCTGGAAGCCTCCCATGTCGGTGTTGTGCCCGATCAAACGCCCGCCCTGGGCGACAACCGTGTTGACCGCCTGGGCCCTTTCAGCGCTGACGTCCAGCCCGTCTAAGAACGGGATGATGGTCTGTTTGTGCGGGATCGTTACGTTAAAGCCCCTCATCTGGGTGCCTCTGGCCAAGGCGACAAAGCCCTCCAGCTGCTTTGGGCTCAGCCAAACCGACTCATAGCCAGCCTCCAGGCCCAAGCCTTCCAGAATTGTATTATGTATAAGTGGAGACAAACTATGCATAACTGGGTCCCCGACCACGGCGAAGGGGCAGTTCGGCTTGACAGAGCGGGCAATTGCCAACAGTGCTGCCAAAGCCTCGTCTTGCCCGCCGCTGTTGTCCAGGACAAGGTCGGCGGACTGCCGATAGAGGGCGTCCCGCTGCCTGGCCAGCTGGAAGATAGCTTGCTGCTGGCCGGCCAACAAGGGCCGGCTGCTGCTGTCGATGTCGGCGGCAATGTCTTCAACCGGGCGGTCGATGAAGACGACAAGGCTGGTTTTTTGCAAGGCCTCCATGTTACGTTGCCTGGTGACCGCTCCCCCGCCGGTGGCGATGATGGCCCCCGACAGCTTGGATGCCTTTAAGACCTGCTCGCTTTCTAGCTCGCGGAAGTAGGCTTCTCCATATTCGGCGAATATCTCGTTTATGGATAAGCCCATACTCTCCTCGATCTGCGTGTCGATATCGATAAAGGGCATGTCCATGACCTGCCCGGCCTCGTAACCCAGGCTGGTCTTGCCGCTTCCGGGCAAGCCGGTCAACGCTATGTTAGAGACAGCCATGGTCTTCTCCCCATAAAGACGAGAACACTGCAGCATGCCTGGGGCTTGCCAGCAAGCGATCGAGGATGGCCAGCGCAACGGCCGCCTCGACGACCGGGACAGCGCGAGGGACGATACAGGGGTCGTGGCGTCCTTCGACCTTGATAGTCGCCGGCTGCATATTGGCGCTGTCGACTGTGCGTTGCTCGATAGCTATTGACGGGGTAGGCTTGATGGAGGCCTTTACCACCAGCGGCATGCCGTTGGTGATCCCGCCTAGAATGCCGCCATTGTGGTTGGACAAGGCGCTGATGACGCCGTCTTTGATGTCAAGCTCGTCGTTGGCCTGGCTGCCTTGCATGGCTGCCAGGTCGACTCCGTCGCCGAACTGCACAGCCTTGACGGCCGGCACCGCGTAGAGGAGGGACGAGATGTTGCTTTCCATCGAGCCGAAGAAGGGGTCGCCGAGGCCTCCAGGCACCCCAAAGGCCATGACTTCCACCATGCCCCCGACCGAGTCGCCGGCCTGCTGGGCTTGGCGGATCTCGTTTTGCATCGCATCGGCGCCGATTGCTGGGAAAGGCTGCTCGGCCAGCTTTTGCCAGGTTGGCAGCCCCTTGTCGGGCAATTCGTCGCAGACCTTACCGATCTGGGCGATACGTCCATAGACCTCAAGCCCGGCAATCGAGAGGGCCTGTTTGGCCAAGCTTCCGGCAAAGACCAAGGCTGCTGTCAGACGGCCGGAAAAATGGCCGCCCCCGCGCATGTCGGCATATCCGCCGTACTTCAACAAGGCTGTCCAGTCGGCATGCCCGGGGCGGAGGCGACTGTCATAGTGGCTGGAGTCGACGTCTCGGTTGTGGATTATCCCGCAGATCGGGGTGCCCGTTGTGGCAAGCACGGGGGTGGGGGCGGAGGGGGCAGCGGGGGCTGCTGCTGTGGAGGCGGCGGGGGCTGGAGCAGCGGTGGCTCCTAGGCCGCTAAAGCCGCTGACGATCTCGACCTCGTCGCTTTCTTGGCGGGCAGTGCTTAGGCTGTTCTGTCCAGGCGCCCGCCTGAGCATCTCCCGCCTGACGCCCGCCATGTCGACCTTTAGGCCGGCTGGCAAGCCGTCGATGGTAATCCCAATCGCGCTGCCATGGGACTCGCCGAATATGGAGAGTCGCAGCGCTTGTCCCCAGGTGTTCATGGATTGCTCCTTTCGGTCACTTGCCCTAAGGCGCTGCCAGGCCCGCTGCCTGTGTCTTTATCGGATTGTTCGCTGGGTTCGAGACTCATATCGCCTGACAGCTCGCTCCGCTCGAAGTCCTGCCAAAAGTGCGGGTATGACTTGGCGACGCTCTGCCAGCCGCTGAGCTCGACTTGGCCAACAGTACGGATAGCAGCAAGGCCCATGGACATGGCTATGCGATGGTCCGACCAGGCGTCCACCCTATTACCCGAAAGGCTGTCTACGCCCGTAATCGACAGGTAGTCGTCGCCTTCGACGATCAGAGCCCCAAGCTTGCCCAGCTCGCTTGCCATGGCACTCAAGCGGTCGCTTTCCTTTAAGCGCAAACGGCTGGCATTGGTGATATATGACGTCCCTTGGCAAAAGCAGCAAAGCGTTGCCAGCGGGGGGACTAGGTCGGGTATGTCCCCCACGTCCACACTGACAGCAGCCAGCCGGCCAGCCCGTACAGTCACCAGGTCGTCCTGGTAGACAAGCTCGGCACCCATTTGCTTGAGTATTTCGATGAAAGCCCGGTCTCCTTGGGCACTGTCAGGGTTCAAGCCCTGGCACCAGACCGGACGCCCTAAGGCAGCGGCTGCCAAAAAATAGGCTGCTTGCGAATAGTCCGACTCCACTTGGTAGCGGGCAGGCTGGTATTGCTGGTTTCCCGGAATATAAAACCGCATCGCTTCAGGCTGCTCGGTTTCCACTCCGAAGTACCGCATTACCGCACGGGTCAGGTCGACATAGCTCCCAGACTGTAAGGGAGTGTCCAATACCAGCTCGCTGTCCTCGTCCAGCAAGGGCAGTGCCATCAGCAGTCCGGAGACGAACTGCGAGCTGACATCGCCAGGCAGATGGTAAGACCCGTTGCGCAGCACGCCTCGCACCCTGACAGCGTCGGCACTCTGGGTCAAGCTGGCCCCGGCTGCCTCGAACACCTCCTGATACACTCCCAAGGGACGCTCCAACAACCGGCCGCGGCCTACAAAGACCGACTCCCTCTCCTCCAGGGCCAGCAAAGGCAGCAAGAAGCGCAAGGTGGAGCCTGACTCATAACAGTCGATGGGCTGGCCGGTCTGGGCCGCTGCGCCAAAGACTTCCAGGCGGCTGCCTTCTAAGGCCCAGTCGGCGCCCAACGACCGAATGCCTTCCAGGCTCGCCTTGATGTCGTCGGACTCGCCAAGGTTCTCGATGACGCTGTAAGCATCGCCTGCCCCGCCTGCCACGCGGCAAGCCAGCGCCGCACAAATGATCGCCCGGTGCCCCAGGCTTTTCGAAGGCGGCGGCGTGACGATACCTTCCGGAAAGCGCCTGATCACCTTGAAACCATCCATTACTGGTCTTTTATCCTCTGTGGTCTTCTCCACATTTACTCCATTTCATCTATGGCACGGGACAGGTCCGCAATGCTGATTTGCTGCACAAACGCATCGCCGACCTCTCTGAGCAGCACCATTTGGATTGATTGCGCTTTGCTTTTTTTGTCGCTTGCGAGCAGGGGCATGAGCTTTGCCGGGGCCCATGGGCTTCGCGTTGGCAGTTCATATGCGGATAAGAGCATGCCAAGGCTGTCGCTCGTGCCTTGCCTGGTAAGCTCCATGTGCTCGCCGATTCTGGCGGCGATTACCATGCCCATGCCCACTGCTTCGCCATGCCGTACCTGCGACAGGCTTCCAGCCTGTTCGATGGCATGCCCGAAGGTGTGGCCGAAGTTTAGAAGCATCCGGTCCCCTAGGTCCAGCTCGTCGATCTCGACCAGTCCTGCTTTTATCTGGCAGCATTGGGCGATTACCGATGGCAGGTCCAGCCGGTCTGTATTTGCTTGAAGCTCACTGAAGAGGCTTTTGGATCGGATTGCCGCATATTTAACGACCTCGGCCAGGCCCGAATGCAGCTCGCGGGCAGGCAGCGTATCTAAGGTGTCAGTGTCGATTAGCACTAGGCGTGGCTGGTAGAAGGCACCGATTTGGTTCTTGGCCTGCCTCCAGTTGATCGCTGTCTTCCCTCCTACACTAGCATCCACCTGTGCTAGTAATGTAGTAGGTATTTGCACGTAAGGCACTCCACGCAGGTAGCTGGCGGCTGCAAAACCCGCCAAATCCCCGATGACGCCTCCGCCAAAAGCAAGGATGAGGCTGCTGCGGTTTATTTGCATATCGGAAAAAGCGGCAAAGAGCGTTTCCAGGCCCTCCATTGACTTGCTTTGCTCCCCTGGCGGCATGACCACAGGTGTCACATTCAAGCCTTGTTCGAGCAGCGTTGCAGCTAAGCCAGCACCATGCAAGGCCCAAACTGTCTCGTCCGTGACCATGGCTACCGGCTCGCGAGGGTCGACCAGGCCGTCTAGCAGGCCAAAGGCGTCGTTTAGGATTCCTTGGCCAATGCAGATATCGTAGCTTGCTTTGGCCAAGTCCACAGTGAGCCTGGTAGTTATTAGGCTTGGGCGGCTCATGGCTGGCCCCCTCTGTCAATTTGACCTTGCGCTGGCAAGGGCGCGGTCTTCTCCCCATAAGGCAGTTTCATGAAATGACGCTTGTTCTCGCCTGCTTGAAGCAGCAGGCTGTTCAGCTCGGCCGCATTTGCGCTTTTTAGGGCATCGCGGATTCTGCCTAGGTTTTGCATGTGCTGCTCAAGGTATACGAGGTTGTTCTGGCTGTTTTCTATCAGGAGCTCGGTCCAGGCCTCGGCATCGATGTCGGCGATTCGGGTGCAGTCGCGAAAGGCTCCGCCGGTAAAGGCGTTTGACAGGCCGGGAGGCATGTCGAGGCAGAGGGACGATGCAGAAATATGCATAAGTCCGCTTGAATATGCAACAAACCGGTCATGGGTGGCAGCATCGGTTATTACGATGCGGTCCGACCCGATATATAGGGCGAGCTCACGCATCAGCTCGATTGTCTCTGATTTGGTGTCGGCCCAAGGGCAGATGATAAACCCGCTGTTTTGGAATATCGCTGCCTCGGCGTTGGCAAAGCCGGTCTGCTCTTTGCCAGCCATGGGATGGATGCCGACATAGTCGGCTTTGGCTGGGATCATTGCTTGCAACTCCTCGTAGAGGCCAAGCTTCACCCCGCACATGTCCGTTAGGATGCATCCGTCTTTCAAATTGTCGCGGACCGCGCTTAGCAGCGTCGGGACGTGTTGGGCATATGTAGCGAATATGACCAGGTCGGCGCCCTGGACAGCCAGCTTGAAATCGGTGTAGGCCTCGTCGACGGNATCTGCCTTCAAGGCTTGTTCGCAGACGCTTGCAGTCCGGTTTGCCCCAATGATGGTCGCCGACCGAAAACCTCGCAAGGCCATAGCCATTGAGCCGCCCATCAGCCCCAATCCTAATATGCTTATCCGGTATGTCATTAACTCTCCTATAAACGCCAAATATGTGCCCACGTAAACGCAAAAAAGTAACGCCAAAAAAGAAACACAGAAAAACGCCAAAAAAGGGCCCATGTGCATGAACCCTTTAAATAAACAGAAATATGTAAGTTAGGCTTAGGTGTTCAGCACATGAGCGGTTTCGTCAAAATAATAATAGTAATAGCCAAACAGACCCTTTGATCCCAGGGTCGCTGCCACAGCTATCAGGCAAACCATTATGCTCATGAACTCTAACATGCTCTCGCTTTTACTCTCCTTAACCAAATGCTTAATTGCTAAGCACTGTCCCGCCAGTATCACGCATATCGATTAGAAATGCAAGCAAAAAATTCGCCAAATGACTGATGAAGCGTTCGGAATGGGATGCCTCTACCCCACTGACCTGCCGGTTTGACTACCCATACAAGCAAAGTTTACGATAATTTCTAAAACTCGGGGGTGTGGATAGGCTTGGGGTTGGGTTAAGGCGAGGGTGTGGATAGGCTTGGGGTTGGGTTGAAGCGAGGGTGTGGGAAAGGGAGTGGCTAAGGCGATGACGGGAACCTGAGCCTGGCTGTTCTACGCCTTGAATTGGGGGTGTGGACGGGATTTTTAGCCTGGCTTGCTACAGATTGACGGTAGGGTACACTTTTTTCGGGAAAATTCGGGCGAAAATTTATGTTACCCTGACTAGGCAATTTTCTGACCAGGGCTTTTGCAAAACGGCTTTTTTCGAGCGTTACAAAAAAGTGTACCCTATCGTCAATCTCTAGCATCTAGACCGGTATGTTGCCTTTCAGTTTTTTATGAATGTGTAGAAGCTGCTGCTTGATGATTGTCTTTAGTGAAATCCTCCTGGGGATGCCAGCCACCCATGCCGATTTCATATGCATCCTATGCCCCTACCTATTCAAGTTGCTTCGAGCGAAGATCAAGGTGCCGGTCCCCAGAAACACCAAGGTCAAGCTGGCGATGGCTTCCAGATTGACGACCGGGTTGAATTTCACGATGCCAGAGCACTCGAGCCACCCGGCATAGGCTACCGCCCGGGCGAGGTCGACGCAGTAGGTCATCGGCATCAGGCGGCTCAGCACCATCAGCACACCGCTGGAGCTGTTGATTTGGATAGTCGCCCTGGTCTAGATAATGATCACTTAGCCTATACTTGCCTCCCCAAGAGATCGACGATCGTATAACGACCCAGCCGCGAGACAGCCAGCCGGTTGACCAGGTAAGGCAGCACGCCCATGAACACAATCAAGCCCAGCAGCGGCCAAGCCGGGAACACGAACTGCAGGAAGGTAGCTCCGACCCCAATCAGCATTACGTAAAGCCCGACTCCCAGACCTAAGCCCAGTGGCACAGACAGCGCCGTGCTGAGGAGCGATACCCAAACTCCCTCGCGGCCAAGCATGCGCATGACGTCCCGGCGGCTCATTCCCACAGCCATCAAGACGCCCAGCTCCCGCTGGCGCTGCTCGACGCTCAAGACAGTCGATGCCACCAGGTTGACCAGCCCGATCAAGGCGATCACCACCAGTATCAGATACGCAAAGGCGCCGATGCCGGCCAGTTGGCTGCGGTATTCCTGGCTGAGGCCGACCAGCGACTGGAATCGCAAAGCCTCGTCCTGGGCGCAGAGCCCTTCCAAAATAACAGAAAGCTGATCGCTCCTGGCCTCGTCGACGGTCAGGAAGAGCCGGCTCAAAGGCACGTCCAGACCCAGAGCGGCTAGGCTTTGCTCGGGCAGGCAAAGCGTCGGCAGGTAGCTAATCTCCAGAAAAGCAAAATCCTCAGCCCGCACCAGGCCGACGATGTGAAAGACGATGGGTTTATCCCCATAAACTAGAGAGGGATCGGGCAGGTAGACGATGTCGGAGCCGACGGAGTATTGCTCGATGGTGTCGTCATGGCCTTCGCGGCTGTACCAGGAGCCGATCACGGCGATGACGTTGTGGGGGTCGTCGAAGTCGGCGGGCATCGGGTCGCCCTCATAGACCATGGGGATAAGATCGGCCATCAGGCTCTGGTCGACTCCGCAGACCCGGCCGCTGTTATAGGTGGCAGTTAGCGATTCGGCGTCGGCTTGC
>WRNE01000024.1 GCA_009776725.1 Coriobacteriia bacterium | reverse complement strand
GTTGGTCTTAGCTTCCTGGATATTCATGATAATAGCCATGGTATTGCTCCTTTCGGCTTGATTGTAACAGCTGATATCGGACTTGGTCAAGTTGACCTGGTCAGTATTGGGTATGTCAGTTAATCTAGCCAGAAGCTATAAACAACGTCCAGGCTATCTCCAGCCGAATATTTATGTGGATAAACCCACTTGGCTCTAGCGCATGGACTGGTCAGCAGGCTTGCTTACGAAACCTATTCTGCCCAAAAGGAAATAGCCTCATACAGGTACTGAGCAGCACCTTCAGCAATATCATCGTAGTATGCTTTAAACCTTGGGTCATCGACATACATTTGAGCCAGATTGCGGTGCATCTCGGCATTGTACTCAGGCCAAAAGATGCAGAGCCACTCCTTGTGCATCTGCATAATTGCCAAGCCCTCGTCGCTTTTCGGGTCGCCGTTGGCTACCGCTGCAGCCAATGCTGAGTTTAGGCTCTCTGTCAGTGCCTCCATTTGCTGGTATGCTTCCTTACTTAACCCAGCATAACGCCGGTTGGCCTTTTCAACTGTGTCTTCGCCGAAGCGGGCGCGAGCCTCCTCGCCGTACTTCTGTTCATTTTGAGCCAGCGACTGCTGCTTTAATGCCTCGAATTTCTCGTCGTCGTTCATTTCGATACCATGCCTTTTTAACTCGATTGTCTTTTCTAGGTTCAAGATCAAGAGGCTAGTCTGGTGGTGCCGCTGCTTTAATGCAGTCAGCTGCTGCTCAAGGGCAGCAAGCGGGTCGTAGCCTGCCTCGTTCATGATCTGGTTGATTTCTTTGAGTCCCAGCCCGAGCTCGCGAAAGTAGAGCACTTGCTGCAAACGGTCGACATCGATTGGGCTATAGACCCGGTAACCGTTCGTGAGCCGCTGTGGCTTGATCAGGCCTTGTTGCTCGTACCAGCGGATGGCCCGTGTGCTGACCCCAGCCATATTTGACAATTCCTTGATAGTGTACATCGCCTTTTCATCCTTTTGAGTAGATTGGGCGATTATAAACCTTAACGTAACGTCAAAGTCAAGACTCTATGATAGTAGCATGGGTTACATCGTCAAATCCGTTTTAAGCAGCTTGTTAGTTAACTGCATAGTTATACCTTCTGTCCATTGCAATGGACAAGTATTACTGCTTTACATAGAACGGCTTTTTGCCTGCAACAGCATCAGCAGCAAACCTCTCACTGTAAGGAATGATGTCAAGGAAAATCCCCGCAGGCAGGAATCTGGCAGCAGTGTTCCCCACCTTGTCAAAAACCGAACGGTCCATAGAAGCAGTGTCGAGGACGATCACAAAACTCGGCCCCTCTTTTGTCTGCATTAGAGTCAGCCAGGCCCGACTGACCTCGGGGATACCCATCAACACAGTACTGACTGCCACTACCAGCTCGCTTGGCTTCTCACCTGGTGCACCCTGCGGCGCCTCCGAACTGCTCTCCTGCATAAGCATGCTTTTGCGGGCTTTGAGATGCGTGATCTGCTCCTTGGTGAAATACAATGTTTCTGAACCATAATTGAGCACAAAGCCTTGTAATGCGGCGTTGTCCAGCACCATGGCTGTAACATCGTCAAACGGCATGACCCATGTTTTCTCCTCAGGATTGACGCGCCAGGCACGCAGGGCTTGCCAATCAGTGAACCCGGCCAGCCATTGGCGGCTGCTTGCGTCTGCAATAAGCACGAACGACACCTTCGTATCGCTTTCAAGCACAATCTCGCCCTGGTCGTTGGCGGAGGGCAGCCCACCGACATCGCTTATCGGTAGCAGAAAATGCGCCTCTACCAACAAATCGACTAGAGCCAGCTCGTTCTTCTGGTTCGGCTCATTGTTCACAGTGCTGATAGCAGCTACCAGCTCTGGGTTCTCTAAAGGTTGGTTTACATCGATCATTGTTGCTCCTTCTTCTATAAGTTACTCACTTACGTATTGTTTATACATGTGGATAAAACCACGGCGTTTATCCTGATAAATATATTCTATGGTGGCTGTCAATGTCCCAGCCTCGGCTTGGTTAGCCCTCGGCTTTTCTTCAATAACTGCAACATCTTGCGTCAAGGATCTAGTCGGCCATAATTGGTGTCTAGCCAACCTAGTAGGTTAGTTAGCTTTTCATCGGATCTAATGTCCCAGCTCCAGTTCTTTAATATCCGTTGGACAGCAACGATGTACCTGTCTTTTTTCTCTGGAAGCGAATCGGTCTCTATCTTCTCAAGCAAGTCTTTCATCTCCGGTATGATATAGGCTTCGATCTACCTCACAGTCGCTTCCCGTTTCTCGCCGTTTTGAATGGCTAGGATCTCCTCCTGGCATGCGACAAGGACCTCTTCTATGTCCCGCTTAAAGTCTTCTATTGTGTAGTCCACTTATGTACCTTTCTAGTACGGGTGCAACCTGATCGGGAATCAAGCTTCGTTCGGATAAATAAACTTAGGTCTTGACATGACTGATTATGGGCCTATTTAATCTATACCTGTAGAACCTCGCATCAAGGCTCTAGTCGGTGATAGTTGGTGTCCAGCCAACCTATTAAGTCAGTTAGCTTTTCATCGGATCGAATGTCCCAGCTCCAGTTCTTCATAATCTGTTGAGCAGCACTGATATACCTGCTCTTCTTCTCTGGGAGCGAGCCAGTCTTAATCTTCTCAAGCAAGTCTTCCATCTCAGGAATTATATACTCCTCGATCTGCCAAACTGTCGCATCCCGTTTCTCGCCGCTTTGGATAGCCTGGATCTCCTCCTGGCATGCGACAAGGACCTCTTCTATGTCCCGCTTAAAGTCTTCAATTGTGTAGTCCATCTTATTCCTTTCTAGTTTGGATACAATTTATCTGGAGAGTAGATCTGGAACCCACCGCCAGGCTGGTTGTTTAAGGGAGCTACTCTCCCCTCCAGCACTACTGACCCTTCTGGAATGGTTACCTCAGCTATAAGCTCAGCAGTGTTTCCTTCAGGTAATGCTAACAATGAAACTGGGTCGTCGACTTTTGATGGAACAAAATAATGACCTGCAGCGTCTGCTTTCCCTCCATAATAACGGTATGCTGCTAAGTCCTTAGTAATTCGTGTTACCCTGACATTATCCCAATATTCGCCGAAAGCTTCTCTAACAGTATCATGATATTTCGGGTCGACAAACTCATTCAAAAACTCGTCTCCAGTCATTGTAAAATCTAAGTCACGATACTCGTCAGGGATTCTTCTGATGTCATCAGCAACGTTATATTTCTTGACAACGTCATCAGCTACATCCATACCGTCGTCAAGGTGGCGGATGATCTCGTCTGATCCGTCTAAACTATCGTCTAAATGGCGTGCGATGTCGTCGGCTACGTCAAAGCCATCGTCTACATGGCTAGCCAAGCCTCCTACATCGTCTAGCAGGCCCTGCTTTTCCAGAAAGGCGATCAACGACTTGTATGCCTGATAAAGCGAGATTATTGTCATGATAATGTCCGGTGTGACATAACCCAGCGCATAAGCAGGATCCTCATCGAACATATCGGTAAAATCTTTAATGGGGTCTTCGTAAATCAGCCTAGGGTCGTCAATGATTCTTTGCATGCTATCGACGGCACTAATCACATGGTCATATACATCGTCGGGTGGTTCAACACCTGCTTCTATGGCGCTCGAGTAGCGTAAGCCGTTCCATATAAAACTAACTAGACCGCTGCCCATGTCCCAGAGCCGTCTCAACGCGCCTAGCACATAATGGTTGTTGGACTCTATCTGCTCTAGGCGAAGATCCTCCTGTATTGACTCTTGGCTTACATATTTAAGATAGAAGGCATGCGCCTTTGCACGGTACTCGTCGTCTATCTCCTCATAACGGACGACCTTTGGAACAACATCGATCCTCAACTGCCTGATTGCCTGGTTGATCTTGGCCTGTATCGATACTATCTCATTGTCTATAAGCCTCGCATTCTGGATATAATAATCGGGCAATGGGATCCCGTCATTAGTCATGCCGGATTGGACATGCACCGACTAGCGATTGATCACAGCGGCGCTGGACACCGAGTTTATGCTGCTTTTTATCTGGTAACTGTCTGCCCTGGTCATAAAGGCTCTTGATAAAGGCTGTATCTCGGCTGTCATATCAAAGACATAGCAGTCGATCAGAGAGTAGAGTTCTTTAAGCTGCTCGCCGTACTTGTCAATTAGATCTATTATGCGTTGCTTTACCTCGGACAAGGCTGTCACTGCCTCTCCAGACGACCTGGCAAGCAGCGAATCTATAGCTTTGACGGCGTCTGCCAGCTCGTTAACACTGGAGATATAAAACGATATCGAGTCCAACAACCCGTCCAGCTGCCCGTAGTTTACCTTGATGTCTTGTTTCATGTTGCTTGACGCTCCTATAACGGGATGTTGTTGATCTTGGAGATCGACTCGTTTATCTCACGTTTGAGCTTATTGAAGATAGCCTCGACCTCGTCATAAGCAGTGTTGTTCTCCAGATCCATTCGCCCTAGGTATTTGTCTAAGTCATACTTGATGTCTTCCAGTTTGTGCAGGGTGTAGCTCTTATGGTTGGTTGCTATATACACTGGTAAAGCCTCCTCACTTATAATTCGTCTGCGATAGAACTGTCTGCGCTTTCAAAGACATCAGCCAGCAAAGCGATCCCTTCCTGGTATTCTCTTATAGCCGAAAAGAGGCTAGGGCCAGACTCTTGGCCAATGTGTTTGATAACCAGCTTGAGCTGGTAGATGAAGTCGGAGTTGAAGCCTTCCAGCCTGTCATATGACTCTTGCGAGAATGATGAGGCGACGGCTTTAAACGACTCCAGTGCCGTATCCAGCCTGCTTGCCGCTTGCCTGAACTCCTCAGGATCGACGTTAATTAGCTCGTTCATAGATTTCTCCCTACCTGATTGCATTTGTTATATTATATACCCCAAAGCTAGCATAATCGTGGCTGACATGGGTGTTTCGATACTATTCAAACCAAGTAACAAGCAGAGCAACGCAAACGGGCTTCTCCACATAATAGATTAGCAACCCAAGCAAGAACCTAGGCAGTTTAAGGGCTCAGACAAGCGACACGATAGGCTAAGTATTCGGGTGATGGGGCCTTGTAACACAGGCTCGATTAGCGTGTGCCTATGAGTCAGTACCGTTCTTTTCGTTTGAGATGGAGCGTGCCATCCAGACGAACAAGACGACAGCAACGGCTTCTGTGGCGACGGTTAAAAGCACGATGAAATTGAACTGGCCCAGGTCGTAAAGCCAGCCCATCACCGATGAGCCTATCAGCAAAGCCAGCCCGTAGCTGGTATTGAACATTCCAAAGCTTGTCCCGCGTTTGTAGTAAGGGGTTATATCGGCAATAGCCGAGCGCATGATTGCCTCGTGGGTTCCCATGACAATGCCGAACACCAGCATTCCAATGATTACAAGGGCCACAGAGCCACCGAGTGTAAGCATCGGTATGACCAGGGTCAAAAACGGAATAACCGCAAGCACTGTCAGGCCGCCAGACTTGACGCCGGTCTTCTGCTTGCGCAGGTCATAGGCCTTGCCAAAGGCCAAGGCAGCTATCGCGTCGATCCCCATTGCCGCAGAATAGAGCAAGGTTATCCTTCCGTCGCTGAGTAGGTTCGTAGCCTTCAAGTGGTATCCCACAACGCTGAAGTTGACAAACCCCAATGTACAGAAGAAGGTAAAGAGCGTATAAATCCAAAAGATACGCGGTAGTTTCTCAGAACGGTATTCTTTGATTGCTAAGTCGTCATCAAGCCGATCACGTTTAAACTTCCGATACACGAAAGTGAGGAACACCATTAGCAAGACATAAGGGACGATCAAGGCCTTATAGGATGTTTGATACTCGGCGACCCCGTTTTTACCTACAAGATAGAACACAAGGGTAAACACCAAAGGGCCAGCCAGGGCGCCTATCTGGTCAAGGGCTTCTTGCAAGCCAAAAGCAAAGCCCATGCCTACCTGGTCTTCTGCAACCCCAGAGAGCACTGTGTCCTTTGCTGGGTTCCTCAGCGACTTGCCTATTCTTTCTGTGAGGATAAGGACGATCAGTATGGGCCAGTTCATTGTTAAGCCGAGCAAGGGTACGACTATCAACAAGCCATAGCCGACAAAGATGAACAACCAGTGCCGTCCGCTACGGTCTGACAAGACTCCTGCTATAAGCCGTAGAAAATACCCGATGAACTCGCCGATGCCAAATACCAGCCCGACTTGGGCAGCGCTTATGCCTATCAGGTTCAAGTATTGGCTGTTTGCTCCACGGGCGCTTTCATAGACCATGTCGCCCAACATACTGATGACACCGAACAAAATGATAACTGTGATTGCCGAGGAAATTCGTTTTTGATTGCTAGACATCGTAATAAGCCTCCCTCGCTTATTAGCTAACCTAATAGCTTTTATTTATAACGAACGAATATTGGCATTATATCAACAAACATGAACAGCCCTCTGAATCTAGATTTGGCTGGCTCTTCCTCGCCATTATAGTACACTACGCAATATTGTTAGGTACCTGAAATATATTAGGGCTCTTTGACGACCATTGTCGAATAGAAATCTTCGACATCACATTCGCCGGAATGTAGAGTAGCTGCGCTTTTCTAGACCGGTCCTTTTACTTGTTAGCTATTTATGCCCATTGCTTATTGTACTGGCCAGCTGTCGTTAGCATGCTGTCTGTTTTGGACAGACCACCCTCAAGATGTGCCAAGCTTTTGGTCGATTGTGGGATATCATACGCTTTTGACAACCAAAATAGCCTGATTTGGGCGATTTTGGTTGTCAAAAGCGTATGATATCCCACACCAAGTGTTGCCAGGCATGCCAAAGGGCAAAGGGCGGCAAACAGTGCTCCCCTCCCCACAGCAAGCCCTTGCCGATATGGGAGATGACACAAATAGCACAATCTGCAATAATCATCGTCAAAGCCTAGTGGGGGGATTGTCAGCCAGATAGAGTCAACAGCTCAACAAACCTGCTGGTAGTTATTGTTGGACGAGCAGTGATGGAAGATGACAAATGACTGATATTACAAGAACTGACCCTGGTTCGCCAAGCTATCAGTGTGCCACCCGATGGCCGATACTTCTGGTCCATGGCGTTGCCAGCCGCAGGGCTGAGCGTTTTGCCTACTGGGGACGCATACCCGAAACGCTCGAGCAGTACGGGGCAAGGGTCTACGTCAGCACCCAGGATGCCTGGGGAAGGTACGAGAGCAATGCCAAGCAGCTGCGCGCTGAGATCCTGCAGATACTGAAAACAGAGCATGTGGAGAAGGTCAACCTCATCGCCCATTCCAAAGGCGGGCTGGACTCCAGGGTCTTGGCCACCCTGCCCGATATGCACAACCGGATCGCCTCGATCAGCACGCTCTCTTCTCCCCATCTGGGCATTAAGTCCTTGAATTGGATAGCGCTTACTCCAGAATTGGTAAAACGGGTAATGACCACGCCCCTGGACGTCTTCTTCATTTTGTCAGGAGACAGCAACCCGGCCTTCCTCTATGTGCTTGACGACCTGAGCGAGAGGACCATGCAAGAGTTCAACGAGCACTATCCCTTGCCTGACGATGTCTATTTTCAAAGCTTCTCGGCGATCAAGAGAAAGATCAGCGACAGTGGGGCCTTTGCCCTGAGCTCGTCGATCCTGCAGGTTGTCGAAGGCGACAATGACGGGGTGGTTCCAGCCTGGTCCAGCGATTTCGGCAACTACCAGGGCGTCTTAAACGCCGAAGGCGAGATGGGCCTGTCGCACATCGAGATAACCAACCGCAGTTTCATTGTCTTCTTGGCGCTGCTCTTCGGTATTCCCTACGACCGTCAAGACTCGATCAGCCGCGACGGCTTCGATGTGCTGGCCTGGTGGGTCGAGATGGTAGCCGAGCTCAAGCAGATGGGTTTTTAATACCGTCGCCAACTCGCCAACTGGTAGAATGCATGAAAGCCGTTTGGGCAGCCAATGCCTTGGGCAGGCTGATGTTTTGCGCAGCACAGTGCAGCCTATGCAAGCCTATGTGCCCCAATACCTAGGCCGGCCCGCCGCACAAACGGTAACCGCTTTCAAGATGACAAGGAGCAAGAATGCGCACGTTAAGAGAAAACGCAGAAGCGATCCTGGCACGTCAACAGCCCGATTTCTATTTCGATTTCATGCAAAGCCTAGCTATGGTCTTCGATCCTCCAGCACTGCGCAGCACTCGCCCGACACCGGGCGGCCCAGAGACAAAAGACGAATGGGGCGTTACCTACATATGGCCTGAGGGTGCACCTGGAGCGCACCCCATTGCCCGCCCGGAGACGCTGGCTATCCCAGACATCGAGCACTGGGAGAGCTACCTGCAAGTACCCGAGGTACGGGGAGCCGACTGGAGCGAGACCATCCAGATGGCCTCGGAGGTCGACCGCAGCGAGAAGTACCTCGCGGTTATGTCTGGAGGGGGCCTGTTCGAGCGCTCCCACCACCTGATGGGCCTGGAGAACGCCCTTGCCAACTACCTGCTGTACCCTGACAAGGTCTTTGAGCTGCTAAACGTCATCAAGGACTACAAGATTGCCTATCTCGAGGAAGTGGCGGCAGCGATACACCCTGACGTCATTTTCTTCCATGACGACTGGGGGCACAAACGCAACATCTTCCTGCCGCCCGACGTCTGGCGCAAGCTGATCAAGCCCTTGCACACCGAAATAGTCGCTAAGGCCCATGAACTGGGAATCTTCTTCCTCCATCACGCTGACTGCATCTGCGAGCCTTTGGTCTTGGACATGGTCGAGATGGGCATTGACGCCTGGCAAGGCGTGATCGCCCAAAACGACATCGTGGAAATCCAGCGCGTGACCGAGGGCAGGCTGGCCATGGTCGGCGGATTCGACGGCCCCAAGGTCGACATCGAGACCGCCACCGAGTCTGACGTCCGCGCCGAGGTCCGCCGGGTCATCGACACCTACTGCCCCGCAGGGCGCTTCTTCCCCGGCATTCCCAACGGGACCCTCTACACCCCTGGCCTGATGGACTACTACCGCGACGAAATGGAAGTCTACGGCCGCGAATGGGCCATCAAAAACCCCGTTCTTTAGGCTGACGAAAAAGCGGCTGGATACCTTCTAGCCGCTTTTCTACATGTGGAGAAACCCTTAGCCTGTGCTTTATTGGCACGCTTCGACCCTAGCTTGCCTTACAGCCAAAGCATCATGTTTTACCAGCTACTGAGGCGCTTCCTGCCAAGTACAGGCGTGAAGCCCTGCTTCTTGTAACTACTACAGGCCCGACAGCCGGTGACTGATCAACCAACCAATGATATTCTCAGGAATTCTTTATTGCGATTGCTTCTATTTCCACTAAGGACCCTCTGGGCAGCTCAGTGACCTCCACGGTAGTCCTGGACGGCAAGGCGTCACCGTTAAAATAGCGGCTGTAGACCTCGTTGAACTCGCTAAAGCTGCCAATGTCGGTTAGATAGACGGTAGTCTTTACGACATCATTCAAACTGCTCCCCGCAGCTTCGATTATGGCTTTCAGGTTCTCGATGACTTGCTCGGTTTGGCTTGTCACTGTAAAGCCAACAAGCTCGCCTGTCGATGGGTCGATCGGTATTTGGCCTGACGTAATGATCAGGTCCCCTCCAAGCACATTGGCTTGAGAGTATGCACCAATAGCCGCAGGAGCTTTTTCAGTTGAGACGATCTTGCGCTCTTTCACTTACTCCCCTATTCCTTCAGACTAATAAAGAACCACCATGGTGGTCCTTTTCTGTGCCTTAATGCCGTATCTTCTCACGAAACTTGCAGGTCTGCAAGACTTTTTTTTGTCTCCCCATGACCAGTAAAGCGCGCATATATTAGCCGATCTGGTGTTAGAAAAGCCTGGTTTATCGAATACCCGAACTGACTTGGCTAGCGCGCTGCGGCCTGTTTATTAAAAAAGGCAATAAGCCTCTTGACAATGACTACCTCGCATCGCATAATACTGGTACTTGGTATAACATAGTAGCAAAACAAACAAGGGCAAAGGAGGCCAGGAGTGAATGGACAACCTTAGCGAAATGCTCAAAGGGGTTTTGGAAGGCATGGTCTTAGAGATCATCAGCCAAAACGAGATCTACGGCTATGAGATCGTCAAACGGCTACAAGCTCTAGGCTTCCCTGATATCTCTGAGGGCACTGTCTACACCATTTTGACCCGCTTGGAGCGCAAACGAATGGTAGTTACGACCCGCCGGGCCTCTGAGATGGGGCCTCCGCGCAAATTCTACGAGCTGAACAAAAGGGGAAGGGACGAACTTGATGCTTTTTGGACAAGGTGGCAGTTCGTCCAATCCCGAATCAACGAGCTGAAAGGCTAACGATATGACTGACCGACCGAACCAGGCAGAAAAGAACCAGGGCCCAGCGTTACCGCCTGAGCTTATCCCCTTAATCGACGAATTCGCCCGCGAACAATCACGCTACTACCTTGACCGTGCCCAAATGACATATTGGGAGAAGCTGCAAGACAAGGTGTCGCGGACCCGAGGCAAAATAAACCGCAAGCTGAGCCAGTTTAAAATACAATCATCCCAAAGCGAGGAGTCCCAAGCTGACCTGTCCGCTTACATGACTGATTTTATCAGCGACCTCATTTCTCAAGGGGTATCTCCCGAAGACGCCCTGGAGCAGGCCAGCCGTGAGCTTGCCTTCGACAGCGGATCTATGAGCGCAAACGAGCTAAGCGAGCACTACGCAGAGCACTTTGGCCGTTATTTTGACTTGCTGGACTATACTGGCCTTGATCGTGGGAGCGCCTTCATGGCTGAACAAGCCTCAGTCGGCCTTTATTACAGCGGCGGGGTGCTGATCGGCCTTGTACTTGGTTCGCTGACCGGCTTGTTTATTGGCTTGAGTTATTTTGCCAGCATCTTTTGGCTTGCTGTAATAATCGGTGCTTTGTCTGGGTCTGTCCTAGGGGTCGGCTTGGCAATGCTCCTGCATGCCCGGGCTTTGCATACTCGTTATTAGCCTTCATCGTCTAGGATCTCAAAGCTGTTCCGTTCGAAGCGGATGACGCCCTCGTCACGCATGCGCGCCAGCTCTTTGGACATCGCGCTGCGGTCCACGCTTAAGAACCGTGCGAGCTCCGTGCGGTTATGCGGGACCTCGAACCGCTGGGCTGCTCCTCGATAAAGCTCAAGGTAGCTCATTAGTTTCTCCCTAGTGGTCCTTTTCGAAAGCATCTCTACGCGTTGGCTGAGGTCTATGGCTTTGTTGGCGATTGTCCTAATCAGATTCCCGATCATCGCCACATGGTAAGGGCAGCTGTTGGTACAGGTCTCAAGCAGCCGTTTCGAGCTGATCATCAAGACCTCGGTTTTTTCCATAGCTAGGACGGACACCGGGCTTTGGGTGACCCCGGCACAGGCGAACACCTCGGCGAAGCTGTCAGTCGCTGTCTGCTCTGAGATCACTGCCGCATTGCCATGGATGTCCTCGCGAATGACCCTCACGCTTCCTTTGAGCACAATACCGAAGAAATCAACATGGTCGCCAGCCGTTAGGACAAGCTCCCCTTTACGGTAGCTGTATGTCTTAGCCGACAGGCAATCAAACATACGCACGAAGTCACTATAGGCAACATCAGCGAACAAAGAGTTCCTTTTCACGGTTTCGAATATCTCACGCTCCCCTAGTCTTGTTTTGCGCATTGGGCCTCAACTTTCTGATCGGTTGTTGTATTTACGACATATGTGTTGTAATTATTATAGTATAGTGAGTAGCCCTGGAGTGCTTGTATTACTAGCCTGCAAAAGAAAGGGCAGACCATGCCGGAACAGATCATTTCTATCGACCCCCAAAAATGCAACGGCTGTGGAGAGTGCGTATCAGCCTGCCACGAGTCAGCTATACAGATAATCGACGGAGTGGCTCGCCTTGTCTTTTTGGATTATTGTGATGGCTTGGGCGACTGCCTGCCTGTCTGTCCGACCGATGCGATTAGCTTCAAAGCACGCGACGTGCTGTTTGACAACATAGGTGAACAGGCCGAGCAGGCTGTAGCACTGCCAGTCACAGCACCGGGACCAGCCTTAATGAATTGGCCTATCCAGCTTAAACTGGCTCCCACGAAGTCAGCATATTTCCATCAAGCCGACCTGCTCATTGCCGCCGACTGCACTGCTTTTGCCTATTCCCGCTTTCATCAGGACTATGGCCACAATCATGTAGTTTTGATTGCTTGCCCAAAGCTGGACGAGGCTGACTACTTTGAAAAGCTGGCCCAGGTCTTTATGAACGGCCCAAAAAGCGTCACGGTCGCCCGGATGCAAGTACCTTGCTGCCGAGCCCTGGAGAATGCTACAGCCTCCGCTATGGACAAAGCCCAGTTAGGAATCCCGCTTCAAGTAGCCGTCATTGCAACCGACGGCAAGATCGTCGGCTGAGCCCCTATAGCCAACGAAAACGGCCTTGACCACCTTGCCAGCTACCCCAAGCAGCTAAAAAAGTGCTAGCTTTATAGTATGTTTTATAAGAAAAAACGGCTAGTTGCTAGTAAATGACGATTGTCTGCAATTTTCTCGCTGCTCCAAAATAAGCGAAAATGCAAAAGCCCTGTTCAGGAATTTGCTTAAGCGAAGTAACATAATTTTTTACCCGAATTCGCCCGTCAAAATCGCAGACAATCGTCAATCAGTGGCAGATCAGGCCCGACTCTCGAACGCACGATGCTCATAAGCACAAGCCTATGGCAGTTAGTATTAACCTATAGGTCACTATTAGTATACTATCTTCCATCAGCGAATTCCGAGCACTACCGATACAAGCAAGAGCCGAAGCTTAAGCTATAACAAAGGCACATCCACTTCGATGGCTTGGAAAAGCATTGCTCACAGTAGCGTTTGAGCTGCTAGGGCGAGGCTATGGGTTTCTCCACATAAAGGTCAGGACAGTTCGGCAAGGTCTTCTAGGAATTGGTCGACCATCTCGACAGGGGTCGCCCAGGAAGTCACCAGGCGCACGGCAAATCCGTCGCCGACTGGCTCGCGGTCGTAGAAGTCATACAGGGCATGCATCTGGGAGACGATGTCCGTCGGAAAGACCGGGAAGATCATATTAGTCTGCTGGGGGCTGAACAGCTTATAGCCGAGGGCAGTGATTCCCTCGCTGAGTTTTTGGCACATCGCATTGGCGTGTTGAGCCAGCTGGTCGTAGAGCCGGTCTTCAAAGAGCGCTTGGAACTGGATGCCCATGGCTGCGCTTTTTCCCAAAAGCGCCCCTCTTTGCTTGATGTTGTAGCGGAAGTCGGCTTTTAGCTCGTCGTTGGTGATGACTATGGCCTCGCCATACATCGCCCCGTTCTTGGTGCCACCGATATAGAACACGTCGACCAGCGCAGCAAAGTCGGCGTAGTCCAAGCCCCAGGCCCTGCTGTTCAGCGCGGATCCGAGACGGGCACCGTCGGCAAACAGGTACAGTCCCTGGTTCTTGCAGTAAGCCGATAAAGCGGCGAGCTCGTCAGGGGTGTAGACCGTGCCAAGCTCGGTAGATTGGGAGACATAGACGGCTTTTAGCCTGACATGGTGCTCGTTGTCGTATTCGTCGAACAAGGCGTCGATTTTGGACGCGTCCAGCTTGCCGTCGACAGTAGGCACGGCACAGACCTTATGGCCGGTGGCTTCGATGGCCCCTGTCTCGTTGGTGTAGATATGGCCGAGGCTCGTGGAAACCACTGCCTCATGGGAGCGTAGGATCGAGGAGATTACGATCAGGTTGGCCTGGGTGCCCCCGCTGACAAAATGCACATCGGCCTGGCTCGCCGGCTCTCCGCAGCGTTGTTTGATCAGGTCCTTGGCAGCTTGACAGTAGACATCCTCGCCATAGCCGCTGAACTGGCCGGTAGCAGCTGCCAGGGCTTGCAACACTTGGGGATGCGCCAGCTCGCTGTAGTCATTCGAGAAATTATGTTTTTTATCGTTCACCAGATAGCCTCGTATAGTCTTTCTTGCCACTTCGTCCGCAGTGGCTGTGCGGGAAAAACCGTCAAGCCCTTTCAATGGCTGGCAATCAGTAAAAGCCTCACTGCCCTTTTGCTTAACCTAGACACAAATCGCATTGCCTAGAGCCAATTGTACAAAGACCGCCTATCTGACGATCGGCTCGATGACGATCGGCTCGATGGGAAGCTCATGGGCGTCGATTGCCAGCCGGTACCAAAGTATGTCGTTTTGATAGTATATCCATTCGCCCGATAAGAACACCTCCCTGACTAGCAAGTAGTCCTGGCTAGCGATCAACAGCTGGTCGTTGCTGCCATCAAGACTGCATTTATGCAAGTCGCTGTTCTGACCGAAGTAATAGATGCTGTTGTCGTTTATATCAAAACGAAACATGCTGGCAGACTGCATGATATCTGTCCCAGTCAAGCTCTCCAGGTCAATCCGGTGCAGCCTGTACACGCTCTCGATAGCAAAATCCTCGCTATCAGGGTCGCCTTGGATACTGTGGCTTGAGGTTACACAGTATAAAAAGCGGCCTTTGACTACCAGGTTGTCCAAGAATGCCTGCCCCTGGATGCTGACAAGCTCTTCAGGCATAAAATCAGCGACCCTGGCCCGGTACCAACCGGCACCAGCCGAATCCTCACTGTCGTAGTCATTGTATAGATAATAGATATACCCATCGTTTATCAGGCTAACAAGCCAACCTTCGTTCTGCCTCAAAGGACCGCCCTCGAACCATTCCACTCCCCCGCTGGTACTGTCCAGCCGCATCACAAAGACCTGCTCGTAATAGCCACCATAGGATTCGACAAAATAAACGTATTTCCCATCGATATGAAGCTGGCTATAGAACACGAAGGGCATTCCGAGCGTAAACTCGACCTTTGTCAAAGCCTCCATCTCGCGTACACGCTCGAAGGCATCGATATACTGGTCGGGGACAGCATTCCTAGATGCCAGATAAAACTCCATTGGCCTGGCCTCGCCGTCATCATCATTGACATTAAGGCAGTACAGTTGGGGCTCATGGTACTCAGTCTCGCCTGCCAGGTTCCAAAATGATTGAAAAAAGTATAATTCCTCGCCTTTTCCGTATAAAAGATATATATTGGGCGCCGACTCGCTTGACCCCGTCACACGGTAGGCCTCGCTAGGCTGGGCAGTCTGCTGGTCATCCATCCGGACAATCTGCGAATACCAATCCCCACTATACTGCTCACGGTAGAAATTGTTCACAAGGTAGGTGCTGTTGCCCAGCCGCAGCCTGATCCCATTGGCATCGGCCTCTTCTTGATAATAGGCCCCGCTGGTACCCTCGTCGTCTTGTTGTTTGCTAGAGCAGGCCGAAAGTGGCATACAGGACAACAGCAAACAGAACGCCATCACCAACAAAGGCCCTTTGCCAAGCCGACCAAGCACGCCCCCTTCTTTAATTATGTGGAGAAGCCCATGAGAGAGGGGCCTTGTCGGAAAGCCTTCTGGGCATATATCCTTATAAAACGTCGCTGGCAATAATCGCATATTGTTTGACATCGTAGAAATGGCCTTTCCCGTCGGGGATTATTTGGCGGATCACTCCCTCGTACTGCATACCGCATTTCTCCATCACTCGACCGCTAGCCGGGTTCTCCAAGCGATGTATGGCAGCTATACGGTTAAAGCCAGTCTCAAAGAGGAACTGGATCAAGGCTGTCAGGGCCTCTGTCATAATCCCTTGGTTCCACCAGTCATAGCCAATTGCATAACCCACTTCACAGGATCTGATCATATCGTTGACATTGTGCGCGCTGATGCTGCCGATAAGCTCTCCATCCATCTCGATTCCCCATTGGTAATAAGCCTTATTCCTATAGGATGCCTGCCAGCTGTCGAGCAAAGCCCTGGTAACCGAGATGTTCCCGTGCGGCTCCCAGCTCATGTACCGAGAGACCCTCTCGTCATTGCCCCAGTTCCTAAACATATCCTCAGCGTCGCTGACAGTGAGCTGGCGCAAGACCAACCGTTCTGTGTAGATAGCCTGTGTGCCACGATGAATCATCATTTTGCCTCCTGTGCTATTTGCCTGCAAAAACGTTTGAATGCTTCTTATTGCACTTTGTAAGATATACATATTTGTTACTCAAGCCCTAACTGTTACTACAATGTGTCGAGACAACACCGCTGTCTGTCTAAGCGACGGTACAGACAACAATGAGATAGCCTGTGCCTTTTAACATTTCAAACAGGGCACATTTCTTGACCGACACTTTTTGACTTGTTTAATAGACAATCCTTCCCACCTTCGAGCTACCGCAAGCATTTCTACGATGTAGCCTTTGCTGTTATTCCACCATCATGTGATTGTATTCCATTCAAGTTGTTCTGAACAGGTTCGTGGGTCGACTCTTTTCATATAGCATAAGGTGTCGGGCTTTTTAAGATATTAGGTTTGGATATGGTCGCTTTAAGTCGATCGAACCCAGCTTCGCCTAGCGACCGGCTAGTCGCTTCAAACCCTCTGATGCACATTAAGCCCATGATCATGGACCACTGCTGTTTTTCATTGTCAAAAAATGTGCACTATGCTGTATGCAAACTGTTGTGAGTTTTATTAAAATATGCTTGCTTGGCTTTTGCATGATCTACTTAAAAAGAGTACCTTTTTAATCTATACATGCAAAGAAGCCGAGCATAAGGGTGGGGGCTGTTTCTGATAAGAAAGAGCACTCGATAAATTAAATAGCATCTATATCATTGTCGTATTAGATACTAATGTCTCATGCTATTTAGCCATGTTTTATACTGCTTCACAGAGAAAGGGTGTTTGATTATGAACAACCAAGGCACAACCAAAAAAACACTACCTAACTACATCATTTGGCTACTGGTCTTTTTTTGGCCCATCGGCCTGTATCTACTGTACACACATATGACGTCGGACAAGACCGACTTGATGCGGAACTCGAAAATCCTAAAGAATTTTGGCATAGGCTTTTTTATCTTTGGTGCGATCTCGACTGTTTCATTTTTGGTACGCTTAGACGAATTCGGTATATCTGCCAATATCTTGTATATCTTTTTCGCTATAAGCTTTGCAGTCGGTGGCTTTATGATGATCCGCCTGTCACAGCGCAAAATGCTTATGGCTCAAAGATACCGCAAATACATTGCACAGATCGTCAATCAAGACAAAAGGTCATTGAACGATATAGCCTTTGCTTTAGAGATCGAGTACCCAGAAGTGGTGTCCGACCTGGAGAAAATGATCGAGCTGGGATTTTTTACTAATGCCTATATTGACGAAAAAAGCCGTTCTATCGTCTTGCCTGACTTGTTGCCAAATGACAAAGACGATCATATCAGAGTCGTTCGCTGTAGCTCTTGTGGTGGCAATAACAAACTAGCAGCCAACAAGCCGCCAATATGCGAGTACTGTGACTCAGCTTTAGCCTAACGTATACTCATTTGACTGTCGATTAGACTAAAACTGCCTCGTTATGCCTTGTTTTCTATCACAAACTGAACATACGCTTTTGCTTGTCTTTCGAGAAACGGCGCACTGCTTGTCAGGGCCAACCTGCCCTGGCTGTCAGTCTGCTCGAGGGCATTGGCAATAACTAGACGCGGCTTGTTCATAACGTTCATATTGATGTAGCTGATCAAAGTCACTAAGTGGTCTTGAGCGATCATCGTCCCCGACGAGCCTGTTGAGATACCGCTGATTGCTGCCGGCTTGCCACTGAGCACATAAAAGCCCTTTTCTTTGATAGGGCGCGACAGCCAGTCGATCAGGTTTTTCAAGACTCCCGAAAAAAAGTGGTTGTACTCGGGAGTGAAGAACCAAATCCCGTCGGCAGCATATACAGCCTCGTAGACACGTTGGACAGCCCCTGGAGCAGGATGCTCCAAGTCCTCATTAAAAAGGGGCACATCATGAAAATCAAGCAGTTGGAACTCAGCCTGGTCGGCAATGATACGCCCAGCCTCTATTGCCAGCTGCCGGTTGTACGAACCGGTACGCAAAGATCCTACAATTGCCAGGATTGTGGGTTTCTCCATATATACTGCCTCCCCGTCTATATCTAAGCCTCAGCGCACTTGTCCCCTGTCAATCCTTGCCAATGGCTGACTCGCCCAGATGCAGTGACTAACAGATTTATGCAGAAGGCCTGTTTGCTTATCCTTCATAGAGCCAGGATAACATGAATTAGGCTGATGATTTGCCGAGCATTTACCTGGCTTGTTGGCCTGAGGCTTGTTCTAGCAACAAGCATACCCTTCAGGCAGTGTTCGGAGTGGCTGTGAACTTATAATCGTCGCCACCGATGTTTAGATTTCCGGATGCCTCCTTCGAGGAGGTAAACGTCACGCTGCCCTTGTATGTATGCGTGCTGTACGATACCATTTCGGTCAGCGAGAACTCGAACGCGTTATTTGAGATTTTCTTGTCCAGGACTGTAAACAGTGCCGTTGCATCCGTATCGGCAGTCAACTCGCCTATATAGTGCACCAGCTCGACGCTTGTTATCGTTTTGCCATCGTCTTTTACGTCGAAGTAGACCAGCCAGGTCTCGGTCTTCCCATTGGCAAGCTTGTATGAGAAGCTGCCCTCCCACTCCCCTGTCTGGACTTTATCGAACGTCTCGCTCGAAGCGGAGCCTTTGGTCGAGGGCCCAATTTGCCTAATGATATTGCATCCGCTCAACAAACTGCATAAAAGCAGTACGGATATACATGAAATGAAATGCTTCCTTGCCATCTTCATCGACTCCCCTTTTTTGGTTTCCTGCCTTGATGCGGATGCTATCATAATATTTGGTGCAATAATATAAACCAGTGTTAGGTTTGGCATAATTTATAAGAAAAGGCTTAAGGAAGCAGTTAGGGGTCAGCACATGGACAAGACGACAAGCCGCTTGAGCCCACCCTTATATCCAAGCTCCTTCGTCGACCGCATCGAGGTAAACGATGCGATCAGTGCTGCCTTTGAGAAGGACATCGTTTTCATGCATGCTCCCGCTGGATTCGGGAAAACCATCGCCATGAGCATGTGGCTTGCATCGATGGGCTTGCCGGCTGCTTGGATTCCCTTGACCGTCTACGATGACGACCCGGCTGTCTTTTGCCGTTACCTCCTGACTGCCCTTGCCAGCTTGGACAAAAGTGCAGCCAAGGCCGCACAGTCAGCGTTGGACGATACGGGCTTTGCCAAAGCTCCCTTCGAGTATTTTTTCAAAGCGGTATCTATGATGCCAGGGCAAAACGAGCCAAGCGTCATCGTGCTCGACGATTTTCACCTCATCCAAAACCAAACAGTTCTAAGCACTTTGCCCCTGATGGTTGCCAAGCTTTTACAGACTCACAAGCTTGCCATTCTCAGTCGCTTGACTCCCCCAGCCTCTTTTGCCGGACTGGCTGTCAAGGAACAAATGAGCGAGCTTTGCGAAAACGACCTCCGGTTCACGGAAAATCAAGCCAAAGAGCTCTATCAGGGTTTCGGGATTGGCTTGAGCAATGAGGAAGCAACAAAAATTGTGGAGAAGACCGGGGGATGGGCACTTGGCTTGAGGGCCGAGCTGCTGTCGATAAGGTCCCCAGGTAGTGAAAGCTATCTGAGCCAAAGCTCAAGCACGAGGTATCTTGACAGCTATCTGGAAAGCGAGGTCTGGGACAATTGGGACAAGCCGGTCAAGGAATTCATGCTTCGTACTTCGATACTGGAGGACCTGCCGCCTGACCTTTGCGACGTCTTATGTGGCTGCGACAGCACAGGGGTACTCGATAGATTGATGAACGAAAGCGGCTTGGTGGTACGTTTGCCTAGTGGCTCGTATCGATACCATCACATTTTGCTGGACTTTCTACGCCGCCAGGCAACCAAGCAAAAAACCGACCTTACAGGCTGTTATATAAAATCAGCGGACTATATGTTTGCCAAAGGAATGCTCAACGCTGCCTTTGACTATTATATGAAAAGCGGCGACAAGGATGCGATCGTTCGTTTTCTCACAATGATTGTCGATTATGGGGCAACAACTGGAAGCGTCGAGGAATACTACAACTCGATCAATGACTTCCTTATCGGTAAGATCCCTGAGGAGATGATCGAGCTGAACCCCTACATATTGGCACCCTGTGTCTGGGCCAGTCTTTTAAGTGGGGATATTGCCCGTTTTAAGCATTGGTTTGCAAAACTCCAAGTCTACTTCGAGAGCGACAGGGCAGATGTCGACCCCAAGTTCTTAGCTGCTATCACTTTGTTCCAATTCCCCAATCCGCTGAACAAACCGCGAGATATCCTTAAACACTCACTGGATGACATAAAACCGCTGGCTTTTGACAGCGTCCCCTCCCCCAGTGTCACTTATAACTTTCCCTTCTTTCATCGAGGCCATCGGGACTATTCAGACCTAAGCGATGATTGGGAAGAGCTTGTGCCAAAGTATGTGGCAGGGTTCAACCTTATTTCAAACAATGCTATCTCGTTGATTATGGACGGGGTTGTCAGCGGCTTGCTGTATGAGCAAAACAAGTTGCAAGAAGCAAAAGAAAAAGCTATAAATGTGCTGGGGCAGCTAGACGAGAGCTCGCATCCTGAGCTTTGGTTCTCTGCACAAATGCACCTTGCCATGATCGCTTTCGCCGAACCAGACATCGAGGGTGCTTGGGGCTCGATCGACAAGGCGCAGGAGATAGTAGAAGAAAGAGGCTTATACCTGATGAACAACCTAAAGGCTGTCACCACTAAATACAAGTTATATACCGGCGACAAAGAAGCAGCTGAGGAATGGTTGTTACGTTACGCTGTTCACGATGGAAGCGATATCAGGCTTTATCAGATTTATCAGTATATTACGACCATCCGGGCTAAAATCACCATTGGGGACTTTACTTCAGCGCTTGTCTTGATAGCCAACCTGGAAAAGATCGTTATCGACTACCAAAGGCCGCTCGACCAGATAGAGCTGTATATTCTCAAGTCGATTGTATATTGGAACGACAAGCAAAGGCCTGAGGCAATTGCTTGGATGGGAAAAGCTGTCGCCATTGCTGAACAATATAGGTTTGTTAGGATATTTGCCAATGAAGGCCAGGCTGTTATACCTATTCTGAAAAAGCTCTACAATCGTTTGTCCAGTAAAGCAGAAGAATCCAGCACCGCGGTTTTTATACGTAAGATACTATTATTGGCAAACCAAGGCACAAGCATCTACCCAGGTATAACGAGCAGCCTGGCAACAAGCCAAGTCAAGCTTTCCAAACAACAAAAACGCATGTTGCTGCTCTTAGCTGCAGGCATGAACAACCGCCAAATCTGTGAAGAGACCGGATTGAAGCTCAATACTGTCAAAGCACATTTATACAAACTATATGAAAAGCTAGACGTGCATAATTCAACAGACGCTGTTACAAAATCGCATCAGCTTGGTCTTATTACATAGCTACTGTGGTACAAGTTGCCTGCACCACATAAAGCCAGGCAAGAATGGCCGCCATGCGTTGAAGGCTGCAGAACCACCGAGTCAGATCTTTTTACCAATATAGAAGACATAACCGTAGTATTGGCTGTATTTTGCATACAGCTCGACTTCGTACTTGTTGGCATTTATGAAGTCTTCGACAATTCTTACACCAGGGTACTTCATAACTAAGGCCTTCTCTGCCTCTGTCCGCGGGGCGAAGTAGTTGCATGTCCAACACTCCTCTGGCAGTGTGAAAGTGCCGATTAGGTCAAAGCCGGTCTTTTTCATTACTGATGAGTTGTGTCCGATGGTGTCCAAGCCTCCAACAGCGTCAACCCAGAACTCCTCGATTTCTGCTGGCTTTCTGTCACTTAGCCACGAGGGACAGGTCAAGGCGATATAACCGTCCTTTTTGAGAAAGCCATACCAGTAGGCGATCCCTTTTTCAAAGCCAATGTTGTCGATAACCCCCTCTGACCAAATGAGGTCGAGTTCCTCTTGTGCAAAAGGAAGGCTTTCGATATCGCCAACAACGCCTTTAAGCCTGTCTTGGAGGCCAAGCTTCCTTGCGTTCTCGTTGAAAACCTCTATGAACTCAGCGATCAAATCCACACCAATGACCTCCCCGGCAAGCCTTTGGGCAAGGAGCATCGTCTGCCCGCCAGTCCCGCAGCCCAGGTCGGCAGTTTTTGATATGCTTTTTAAATCATTTATAAAGCTTAACGCTTTGTTGGTCGCCTCAGGGCTGCCTGGCCCCTGGCGCTTTAGCCCTACATGCGTCTCGATGATCAGATCTAGAATTGTCAGTTGCTGGTCAGTCATAGTTTTGTTCCTAGCCTCGTAATTACTCCCACTCAATTGTGGAAGGGGGTTTTGGAGACAGGTCGTACAGCACCCGACAGACACCAGGCACCTCTTCTAGTATCCGCCTAGTAATACGGTTGAGCATTGTGTGCGGTATTGGCGGGATGCTTGCTTCCATGGCGTCTACACTGTTGACGGCACGGATGATAACAGGCCATTCGTAGACCCTCTTGCCGTCTTTTACCCCAGTCGTGCGAAAGTCAGGTATTACCGTAAAGTATTGCCAGATCTCGTTTTCAGAACGATTGCGGTAAACCTCTTCGGTGAGTATCGCATCTGACTCACGTACCGCATCGAGACGGTCTTGCGTGATAGCCCCAAGGCAACGAACCCCTAGTCCAGGTCCTGGGAAAGGCTGGCGGTTGACCATTCGGTATGGCAGGTCGAGCGTGCTTCCAACCATGCGCACCTCGTCTTTATAAAGCAGCCGCACGGGTTCTACCAACTCGAAATGCATGTCATCGGGCAGTCCACCGACGTTGTGGTGGGCCTTGACGGAGTCGCTCTCAAGAATGTCAGGATAAATGGTTCCTTGCGCTAGATAGGCAATATCGTCTAGTTTCCGGGCTTCTTCCTCAAAGACGCGAATAAACTCTGCCCCGATGATTTTGCGTTTCTCTTCAGGGTCGGCTACGCCTTCTAAGGCATTTAGGAAACGCTTGGCAGCATCGACATACACCAGGTTCACATCAAGTTGATCCCGGAATACCTCAATGACTTCCTCGCTCTCGCCTTTTCGCATCAATCCCGTATTCACATGCACCGAGACTAATTGCTTTCCGATTGCCAAATTGAGCAAAGCAGCCACAACCGAGCTGTCCACACCGCCAGACAGAGCCAATAAGACTTTATTGTCGCCAACCTGTGCCTTGATTGCTGCTATCTGATCAGCGATGAATGCTTCGGCTAGTTTGCTATTGGTAATGCGCTGCATATCGTCGGGTCGCTTGCTCAAGTTCATGTCTTTCCTCCGATACAAAATGGCCGGTCTCATAACTATCAATAAATCGTGCTTAGGCGGTCTTGATTAATGCTGACCATCATAACACCGTGCAAACCCATAGCTCCAGCACCGAGCCTTAATTTGATCGATAACTCGTTTTATTCTAGCTTACATACCAAATGCTATGCTACTTTACCGACCTACAACAAAAGGGTGTGACTCTTTGGCCCTGGCTAAACCCAAAGCCAACATGTAAGCCGCACCCTTTCAGATAGCAGGCCTTAAGTACGTATTTCTCCACCTAAGGCACTTTGTACTTTTTTGATCACTTTCTGATGTAGTACCTCGACCTCGTCAGCAGTTAGAGTCCTGTCCAAGGCTTGATAGCTGAGTGAGAATGCGAGCGACTTTTTTCCCGTCCCTATCTTTTCTTGGTCCTCGAACACATCGAAAAGCAAGACATCGGCCAAGAGCTTGGTCACTGCGCTTTGTATCACCTGAGACACTTTTTCGGCTGCAACCGATGAGTCGACAACCACTGCCAAGTCACGGCTGACCGCAGGGAACAGGGGTATGTCGACATAGTCGCGGAACATGCTCGAAGCCTTGATCAGCAGCGGGTATTCGATCTCGAAAGCTATGACTGGAACGTCGATCTCGAAGGCCTTTGTGACTTTCGGATGTACCTCGCCTAGCCAGCCAAGAACGCTCGAGCCAGCCAGCACGCTGGCTGAACGTCCAGCTTGGAGCCATAAAAGCTCAGTCGGGTCCCCCTCTTTGAAACGCAGCTTGGCGACGTTTAGCTCGTAAGCCAGCGTCTCGATCAGCCCTTTGGCGTCGAAGAAGTCTACTGGGGTCTGCTTGCTGTTCCAGCCCGGCTGCGACTTGGAACCAGCCATGACCACGCATAGGCTCTGCCTCTCTCTAGGCAGTTTGCGCCCTTCTCCGGTGAAAAAGATATTTCCCATCTCGAAAAGCATGATGTCTGGCGTCCCATGGTTGAGGTTATACGCTACCGACCGCAAAAGGCCAGGCAGGATGCTTCTGCGCAGGACAGACATTTCAACGCTCATCGGGTTTATGACCTCGACGGAATCCTCTTGATCGCTGAATTGCATGGGCACGTCGTCGCCATCACTTTTGGGAACGAAGGCATAAGTCATAGTCTCATTGATGCCCATCGCACGAAGCAGAGACGATATTTGGCGCTCACGCAGCTGGCTTTCGTTGATCTTGCCAATCCGGTCGCGTCCCCCAGGAAGGGTAGGTGTGACGCGGTTCATGCCCCAAACCCGCAAAACCTCCTCGTAAAGGTCGATCTCACGCAGCAGGTCAGGCCTGAAACTGGGCGGTGTCACCGCCAGGGTCATCGTATCAGTGCCCTGCTCGACTAGGCAGCCGAGCCTCTTTAGTATCGAAGCGACCTCATCGGCGGGAATATCTTGGCCGACAA
>WRNE01000023.1 GCA_009776725.1 Coriobacteriia bacterium | reverse complement strand
GAAACGAAAAGCCCAATGCTTACTACAGTCACCCCTGAGATCCAAGGGCCAAGTATCGGTATGAACATCATCAGTCCCGCTATCAGGGCAAGCAAGGCCGAGTATGGCATCTTAAGTATGGAAAAGCCGATGAAAGTAAAGATGCTGACGCAGGTTCCAGCTATAAGCATTCCCCGCAAGTAACCGCCCAGGGCACGGGAGAAAGCAAGGGCGACAAAGCTTAAGTCGTCACGGTGGCTGGGCTTGATCAAGGCCTTGGCTTCGAGCTTGATAGTTGGCAGGTCTTTAAGCACCCAATAGCCAGCAACCAAGGATATCAAGAAAACCAAGGCAGCATTGATGAGGTTGGTGCCGATGCTTATCGCCCCGCCTGGAGCCGAGGAGACAAAGGATATTGCCCAGGTTGTCACGGTCTCGCCTAGCGAGTGCACTATCTGGTTGATGTTGCTGTCTTCTAGGATATACCCGTATCTTTCGATGAAGTGCTCGTAGACGTCCTCAAGGTTGCCTATGTAAGCCGGCACCTGCGATATCAAGTCGACGAGCTGCTTCATCAAAATCGGGATGACGATCAAGCCGATCAGTGTGACACCGGTCAAGCCAACAAAATAGGCGATCAGGGCGCCTGCCCACCGAGGAATGCCCTTGGCCTCCATCCAGTCCACCGGGCTGCGCAATAAAAAGACCAGTAAGGCTGCAAAACATATCACTGCCAAGGCTGTCGTCATTTGTTTTAACAAATACCAAGCCCCGAGCGCCAGCAAGATGCAGCCAATAACCGCCCATACCAAATAGTAGAACCGTGTTACTTTCTGAAGCGAGTTCAATGGGGAGAAGGACATGTCGAAGCTTGGTGCCTCTGTCTTTGAGGTATCGGATCCACTGACTTCAGGGGTGTGGGAGTCAATATCATAAAAGGTCGGCATGGCATCGGCTGAGTCCTTCATGCCCTCATCTTTAGGTGTTCGATTTTTAATTTCTCGGCTCATAGGTCCTATCTCTAATAAAAGGCGATGTGTTTAACGTTCTTATCGACTGATGTGCTTACAGGCTGATGTAGCCAAATACCGCAGCTTTGGGAACTNCNTCTGTCGGATATATTGGCTTACNGGCAAGCGGTTTTGGGCGAGGGTCATTTAGAAGGGCCACTGGGGCTTCTCGCTCTCAGGCTCAACGAGCTCTATATCGTCTTGATAGGGAGGAACCATCTCTTCAGCTGTTATAGCAGCAGCTTGTGCAGCAGCAGCTAAAGCCGCGTCAGATGCAGCAGTTGCAATATCAACATCCGTAGCTATTGCAGCATTTAGTGTTTCTTTTTCTGTAATATCACTGACAGGTACTTGAGGGGCTTCAGGGCTTACAAGGTCAGAAGCCACAGGCGTTGACATTGTGGGAGCATTGAAAGTAATATCGGGGCTTTCCAAATCCGGTAGCACAGAGAAAGGCGATGTATCCTCGGACACAACCGACTCAATAAAGCTAGAAGGGCTATCGGCAGTTGGGCTTGACACTGCGCTTGTGTCCCCCTGTGTCAATGATGCAACTTGACTGTCTGTGCCAACTTGGTCAAGCGCTGCTATTGTGTCAGACTCGGGTTTCCTGTCGCTAAAGATATTCCGGACTTTATCAGTCGCTGATGTTAAAAGATTTAATGGGGTATCTGTGATAACATTGACTTTTTTAGCAGCACTTGATGCTACGTCAGTGACATCGGTGAGGTTGGCAAGTATCTGGTCAGCGCGCATGATCTCAAGATTCACAGCATCGACAGTTAGGGAGATCCGCTCTAGTAATGGATCAACCCGCTGCATACTTGGCTCAAGGCTTTCTAGGATCTCGTTTGCTTTCTTCACAGTTGGCTCAAGCGCTTCAAGTACTTCGGTTGCCTGCTTGATTGAAGGCTGTAAGTCCTCGGCTGTATAGCGCACCCAGCGCAATGTACGTATTAATTCAATGACAGCATAAATTACTACAACTATTAGTACCGCGCCTGACCCAAGTAGGATCATACGTAGAATTCCCTCGTTTACCATTACACCAGATCCAAATTGGACCATGCGATAAATCTCATCGTTCATCTTATCAATCCCTCGTTTTCAGATCATTTAAGGCAAGTTTTTCTAACTACTTTATCTTCACGTCATGATAAGTTACCAAAGCAACATGATAACAGATTTAACCCATATAGCTTTATTTATATCGGGTTGCCTTTGGACTAATAATCGAATATTTGTTTACAGGGCAACAAAGGCTTCGCATTTGGATTAGCTTGGCTGCTTTTATTTAAATATTCGGTATGACAAATCGACCGAGTTAANGATTTTGTTCGCTGCCAGCATATAAAACCGAACAATAGCTAAGTTATAAATCAATCATTGGTTTGTCTGTGTGTACATCNATACAACTGATTCAAAGGAGACTGCAATGCTAGAAATTATCGCTATTTATTGGCTTTGCCAAAAAAACGCCGAGCTTGCTGCGGCACGAAACCGAAATACCTTTATAGCAAGGGCTTACACATTGCTTTTATGGTTAGGAATGGAGATTTTTGGAACTTTTATCGGCTATAACATAATTAGTAACAACTATCAAAGCTTCCCGACATATGCCCTTGCTTTAGTCTTAGCCGGACTAGGGGGCCTAATCTCGTGGCTCATATCAAAGCGCGGTGCACCTCTCGCTAGCCTTATCAGCTTGACTGCTGAAGAGACAGCGTATCTCCAGCAATCCTCTTTGATAGCAAGTCCATGCCAAGTTAGTATTGACCGTGAGAGCAAGGGCGCTGATGCAATGATCCGTCACCATGTAGAACTCAACGGTCAATCGGTCGGCACAATTAAAAACGGTGGCACGCTGGCTTTTTTCACTGACAACAGGTTGAATGTGGTGACAACTAAACAGACTGACTCTAACAAACGACAAGCACCGGTTGTTTATTTTGAAGCTCAGCCTGGTGGTACTGTCCAGTTATTCATGAATCGTTCTGGACTCATTCCCGAACAAACAGTGGTTTATACTCAAGAACAGGCTATCAAAAACCAACCACAGGCTATGTTCCAATAACAAGCTTTAAACCCAAAACTTTATGGTTAATAGAGAATAAATGCTCTTTTGTCATTTATTCTCTATTTCATCAAGTAGCTCTCTGATAGTCTCAATCTCGAGGCCAGTGATCTTTGCTACATACCTGAAATCAGAGCCAGCTTGTAAAGCAGCCCGGGCAATTGACAGAGTAGCTTGCTCTTTGCCTTTTAAGACACCTTGTTCGATACCCTGTTCGATACCCTGTTCGATACCTTGTTCTTCGGCATACAGCAACTGGGCTGCAAGGTCGGCAAGCTCTAATTCTCGTCTATCAATCATCTCACGCTCCTCAATGCTTAGGTTTTGTAAGTCGATGATTCTTCTGGCCCTTTTTATGTATTCTGGAGCCTCGGGTGAGTCAGGGATTCCAGAGCAGTAGTCCATCCAGTGTCTAATACTTAACTCAGCATTCCCTCTTGGTTTAGTCAGTTCTAAGAATGACATGCTAAGCATACCAACCGGCAAAAGTGTATCACTGCCGTAACCATAGTTCATATGGGAAACATCATCGCTCAAGGTAAATATACGATGCGGTTTGTCGTCATTATAGAATTGGGAGAAGCCCAATACATTGATTACTGAAATAGGGTGCAGTGAATCGTAAAGGTCATACCTGATGCCTTGATCTTTTGGCATTTCGGAATCCCCATATAAGTGAGCATACCTAGTAGCTGCATAAAAAAGAGCCCTTTTTAAAAAGCTTTTTTGCCTGCCTACTTGGCACTCGATGACAACTTGGCTCCCATCTGGCAGCGTTACCAAAACATCAACGATTGTAGTTTTGATTTCTTGAAAGCCTTCTTGTGATCTAAACGACCTAATGTCGTAAGGGTTTTGAATCATCACATCTTTAACTTCGATACCAAGCAAATCATTGATAAAACCAGCAGTAATATCAGGATGGTCTGCGTTTCCAATGACTTTGTGGAATAGTAAGTCGTTTGTTGGCAAATAATGTCTTGTTTGCATAAAGCCTCGTCTATGAGTTTTATATCTTTTCGATTGAACCTGGCTTGTCATTTTGAGGCTTATGGCTTAATAATCATTCATCTGAAGCTGATTCTTATTTGAGATGAGTTATAAATATATCTGTAAGATACGAGTTAGAATTCCATACAATGCCTTTATGAATACTTATATAAATAACCTATTGGTGAATAATAATTTCACTAGCTCTTGTCGTCAGAGCTGACTTCGTCGTCTGAAACACCATCTAAGCCTTGGTCAATGCGATCACGGCTGACAGAATCGGTCCGGTATGCCTCCCAGCCTCGCTCTCCTGGCTGATACAACGTCCCGCGCTGCAAACCATCAGGAAGATACTGCTGCTCTACATAACCTCGGTCGTCTGAGTGTGGATAAACGTATGGCCCATAATCAGCCGAACCAGGACGGTTACGGTCACGTAGGTGGTTGGGAACTGCACGTAGAGGGCCATTGCGAACCTCGTCACGAGCAGCCATGATAGCGTTTACTGCTGAATTGGACTTAGGAGCAAGCGCCATATAAATAGCGGCTTGGCTCAAATTGATCTGGCATTCAGGATAACCAATACTCTCCGCAGCCTTAAAAGCTGCGTGTGCTATTAATAAAGCTTGTGGATCAGCATTACCGATGTCTTCACTAGCAAAGATCAAAATCCGGCGGGCGATGAACTTGGGGTCTTCTCCCCCTTCAATCATTCTAGCTAGCCAGTAGACTGCAGCATCTGGGTCTGATCCGCGCATGCTTTTTATAAATGCCGATATCACATCGTAATGTGTGTCGCCACGCTTGTCATAAGGCAGTTGGCGACTGGGTGAGGCTTCGCGAACCTGGTCGGTGTCAATTTCAGTGACTGCCTCACTAGCAGCAACTTCGGCAGCTAGCTCCAAGGTAGTCAATGCTGCGCGGGCGTCTCCACCAGAAAGGTTGACGATCGCTTTCAGGGCGTCGTCGCATAATGTAAAGGCGCCGGCTAAGCCCCGCTCGTCAATGAGCGCTTGGGTAAGGATCTTTTCAATGTCCTCATCTTTAAGCGTAGTGAACTCGATGACCCTCGAACGGGACAAAAGGGGTGCGTTAACCTCGAAATAGGGGTTTTCAGTGGTTGCTCCGATCAAGACAATGACACGGTCTTCAACTGCGTGGAGCAAAGCGTCTTGCTGGGAGCGTGAAAAACGATGGATTTCGTCGACAAACAAGATCGTCCGTTGTGCTTGGTGAGTTAGGGCCAAAGACGCTTGTTCGATGACCCGGCGCAGGTCACTGACGCCGCCTGAAACCGCTGAAACCTCGGTAAAGTCGGCTTTGGTAATGCTTGCAATGATGCGTGCCAGGGTAGTCTTTCCAGTGCCAGCCGGCCCGAACAGGATAATCGATGAGAGGGTGTCGGTCTCGATGGCTGTTCGCAGCCAGGTTCCTATCCCGACAGCTTTGGTTTGGCCTACAAGCTCTTCTAAGGTGCGAGGACGCATCCGAACAGCTAGAGGAGCCACATTGTAGTAGGCCTTTTGATCCTGGTCTGTAAAGAGGTTAAGCATGTGCCCATTGTAACTGAGATAGTAGTAGGGTTTTTGCTCTAGTGTTTGTTTAGCAGTCTAAATAGTGCGTGAAATTTACGTATAAGGTATTATTTTTGCCATTTTATATGAAACAATTCAGTAAAATGTTGTTAACAAAGTCGTATAAACTGCTACCGCTTTTTAACGACAATGTCTATACTATCCAACAGCTTGTTGTTTATTTTCACTTAATAGACAGTAGCTTGTACAGCAAGGTTGCTTGGGTTCATATCGGTTTTGCATAACAAGCCTTTGAAAGGATTGATTTGGTCACTAAAGCAGCAGCCAAGGCCAGAGCTGACAAAGTGGCTCCAGATGATACAAGCAGCGGTATCACAGAGGCACTTAAAGGCGACCGTCGAAGCTTACGTTCTCGCAAAATGATGCGCGAAGCAATTGCCGAGCTGATTACCGAACAGGGCTTTGGTAACTTTACTGTCATCGACCTGATGCAGAAAGCTGACCTGAACCGGTCGACCTTTTATGCACATTACTCGGATCTAGACGATCTTTTAAACCAATTGAAACAAGAGGTCATAGACGACCTAAACAATATAAAGCCACAAATCATCGAAGTCTCTTTAAAGGACATCCTGGCTTTTGAGCTTACTGGCAAGCCCCCAAATGTAACTATTGTGCTTTTTGACACACTGCGTGAGCATGGCAACCTCCTGCGCGTCTTACTCAGTGCGAATGGAGACGCTCAGTTTCAAGCAGTCCTGCGTGATGAAGTCTGCACTGACTTGATACGCTCAGTACTTCATGAAAAGTATACGAAAAACTCAAACACACTGGTTGATTACTACATCAGTTACTATGCTTCAGCGCTTTTCGGCCTGATTCAACACTGGCTGGAAGGCGGTATGCCAGAAGACTCGAAGACCATGTCGCGGATCATGCTTTCTATTATGTTTCTAAAACCTGGTGACTCTATAAAGTTAAAGGGAGTAAAATAATTGTCTGACACCTTGCACCTTGGTATCGATGTTGGCTCTACGACTGTCAAGCTAGCGGTTTTAGACGATGACTGGCAGCTGCAATACTTTGAATACCAACGCCACCATACCGATATCCGAGCCACAATCACAGAGCTTATTGCCAATGCCAAAAGCAACATGCCCNACCAAATGATGACGGTAGCAATCACTGGCAGCGGAGGATTGCTGCTTGCCCAATGGCTTGATCTGGAGTTTGTCCAAGAAGTCATCGCATCGAAAGCCGCAGTCCAGGCTTTTATCCCCATGACGGATGTGGCTATCGAACTGGGCGGCGAGGACGCCAAGATCATCTATTTTGGCAATGGCATCGAACAGCGTATGAACGGGACTTGTGCCGGCGGAACAGGAAGCTTTATCGACCAGATGGCTACGCTTCTAAATACCGATGCAGAAGGCCTGGACAAGTTAGCAGAGAATGCTACGACGCTTTACCCGATCGCCTCGCGTTGTGGGGTCTTTGCCAAGTCCGATGTCCAGCCCTTGCTCAACGAGGGGGCCCGGCGGGAGGACATTGCTGCTTCCATATTTCAGAGCGTCGTAACTCAGACTATCTCAGGGTTGGCCTGTGGCCGGCCAATTCGCGGTAATGTGGCTTTTCTAGGCGGCCCATTAGAGTACTTGCCGCAACTGCAGGCACGGTTTGTCGAGACGCTTGGACTATCGCCAAGCCAGGCCATACATCCAAAAAACGCACATCTCTTCGTGGCCCAGGGCGCAGCTATTGCGAGCACTGAAAACGCAGCAATGACCCTNGACCAGATCCTATACAGGCTGCAAAAGCTGGGTGCCATGCAAGGCAGCGAAGTCGTTCGCTTGGACCCCCTTTTCAAGGACAGTGCCGACTATGCTGACTTTGTCAAACGGCATGCCGACGCTAGTGTCCCTCGAGAGCCCTTAGCCGACTACCGTGGCCTTGTCTATCTAGGCATCGATGCTGGGTCTACCACATTCAAGCTGGCTTTGGTCGGCGACCAAGGACAGCTGCTCTGGACCTATTATGCAAACAACCTAGGCGATGTCCTAGGCACCGCAAAATCAGCCATCGGCGAGCTTTACGAGTCTTTGCCGCGCGACGNACATGGCCAGGACCTGGTTACAATCGGCCATACNACGGTTACAGGTTACGGAGAGGGCCTCTTGGTTGAAGCTTTGCAGGCTGACTCTGGTGAAATCGAGACCATTGCGCACCTGCGTGGGGCACAAGCCCTTGTCCCTGATGTCGACTTCATCTTAGATATCGGCGGCCAAGACATGAAGTGCCTGCGAGTGCATGAGGGCGTCATCGAGCACATCATGCTTAACGAGGCTTGCTCCAGTGGCTGTGGGTCGTTCATCGAAAGCTTTGCGCTGTCGATGAATATGGACGTCGCCAGCTTTGCTGCCGCAGCGCTGACAGCTAAGAACCCTGTCGACCTGGGCAGCCGTTGCACTGTTTTTATGAACTCTCGGGTCAAACAAGCCCAAAAAGAAGGCGCCACTGTTGGCGATATCTCTGCCGGACTCAGTTATTCGGTAATCAAGAACGCTTTGTACAAGGTGATTAAAATCCGTGACCCGCATGATGTAGGCCAGCATGTCATTGTCCAAGGTGGTACCTTCTTAAACGATGCTGTACTTAGGGCTTTTGAAATCATATCGGGTTGTAAGGCTACCCGACCTGACATTGCCGGCTTAATGGGTGCGTTCGGAGCCGCTCTTCTAGCAAAGGACAGATATGGCCAATCCATCGACTACGCTGCTTGACACAGACGATCATGGGGATAAGAACATGCTTGACAGTAAACTGTCATTCGCTGATGCTAGTGTAAGCATTGTAACCAGCAACATAAAGGGAACCGACATCCCAGCAAAACCTCCTCGTCGGTCTACCTTACTGGGGCCAGAAGAGCTTAAGGGCTTATCCCCAAAAGTCAGCTCTATTCGCTGTAATGGCTGCTCTAACACCTGTCTGCTGACGATCAGCAATTTTGGCAAAGACGCCAAAACCGGCAAGACCCGTCGTTTCATTACTGGCAACCGCTGTGAGAAGGGCGCTGGCAACAAGCCTGCCCAGATTGATTTGCCGAATCTGTTTACCTACAAGCGTAAGCGTCTTTTCGAGGGAAGCCCGAATGCCCCTTACCTGCCGCTTACCCCAGAAGCAGCGACACGTCCGACCATTGGTCTGCCCCGGGTCTTGAACATGTATGAGAATTACCCGTTCTGGTTTACTTTCTTTACAAAACTGGGTTTTGCAGTCATGCTTTCAGAAGAGACGCGCAAGAGCACATACGAGGCTGGCATCGAAAGCATGCCTTCAGAAAGCGTTTGTTATCCGGCGAAGCTGGCTCATGGCCATATCATGGACCTGCTGAAGCCCGAAAAGGCTATCGATATCATCTTTATGCCTTGTATCCGTTATGAGCTAAAAGAAGACCCGGAGGCGATGAACCAGTTCAACTGTCCGGTGGTCGTCAGTTATCCAGAGGTGATCAAGTTGAATGTGGAGGAGTTGAACAGCCCTAAGACTCCTACCTTCTTAAACCCCTTTTTGCCCTATGAGCACCGAGAGCGTTTTATCGAGCGGGTTTTTGAAGAGTTCAGCGCTTACTACCAAACTCACCCGAAAGCCAAAGGAGTCGCTCCTAGCAAAGCCGAGCTGAAAGCCGCAGCAGACGCTGCTTTTGCCGAAGACGACCAGCTCAAGCAAGATGTCCGGGCAGCTGGAGAAGCCGCTTTGGACTGGATGCAGAAAACCCAGACCCATGGGATCGTCCTAGCAGGCCGGCCTTATCATCTAGACCAAGAGATCAATCATGCGATACCTGAGNTGCTAGCCGGCTACGGTTTGGCAGTCTTGACCGAAGACAGCGTCTCGCACTTGGTTAAGCCTGAACGCCCCTTACGGGTCGTCGACCAGTGGATGTACCATTCTCGTCTATATGCTGCTGCTAAACTTTGCTGTCTGCGCGACGATTTAGACCTGATTCAACTAAACAGCTTCGGATGTGGGCTCGATGCAATAACCACTGACCAGGTCCAAGAAATCTTGGAGGGTGCAGGCAAGATCTACACTGTCTTAAAGATCGACGAGGTGAGCAACCTTGGGGCAGCGCGCATACGTGTGCGTTCGCTTTTGGCAGCGATACGCAACCAAGAAGCAGCGCGGAACAACGACCTGTTGCATATCGGGCAAACAGCCCAGTCCACTGCCATTGACAAGCCGCAGTTCACCAAGCAGATGAAAACCGACCAATACACAATCCTTTGCCCCCAAATGGCTCCGATCCACTTCGAGCTGNTGCAAACGGTCTTTGACAAAGCCGGGTATAAGATGGAGCTGCTGCCTTCTGTCGACTTTGCTGCTGTTGAAGCTGGATTGAAATATGCTAATAATGATGTATGTTATCCATCAATCTTGGTCACAGGTCAAATCATGGAAGCCGTAATGAGCGGCAAGTACAATATGGATAAGACCGCCGTCGTCATCTCCCAAACAGGCGGCGGCTGTCGCGCAACGAACTATATTGCCTTGATCCGCAAGGCCCTGCGCGAGGCAGGCTTTGGGCATGTACCGGTAATCGGCTTGTCTTTCCATGAGCTAGGCGAGGTCAACCCCGGCTTCAAGGTTGGCTTGGGCATGGCTAGGCGGGCGCTTTACTCTATCTACTATGGCGACCTTTTGATGCAATGCATTTACCGGACCCGCCCCTACGAGCGCGACTATGGAAGTGCCGAGGCTTTGTTTAGAAAATGGATGGACTATTGCAAAAACGAGCTCTCTGGCCGCATCTCCCAAAGGTCGTTCAGTCGCACTGTGAAGCAGATCATCCACGAGTTCGACGAGTTGCCTCTGATTGACGACCGCAGCAAGCCTCGAGTCGGGGTAGTGGGAGAAATCCTTGTGAAATTTCACCCGACGGCTAATAATGACGTAGTCAAGTTGATTGAGGCTGAGGGATGCGAGGTTGTAGTTCCGGGACTGACCGAGTTTTTCTTGTTTGGTATCTCAGGAGGGATCTGGCAGCATAAGACGCTGGCCAAACGCAAGCTGTCTGCTATTGGCGCAAGGCTTTCCATCGGCCTCTTTGACCTGATCAGGATGCCCCTGAACGCTGCCTTGCGGTCCAGCAAACGCTTTGACCAGGCAGCAAGCATCTATCAGCTGGCTGAATATGCCGAGGACTTCCTCTCGCTTTGTAATTCGATGGGCGAAGGTTGGCTGCTTACGGCTGAAATGGTCGAGCTGATTCATTCGGGAGTGCCCAATATCGTTTGTGCTCAGCCTTTCGCCTGCCTCCCCAACCATGTTACTGGCAAGGGAGTGATCAAGGCCTTGCGTGGAATTGACGATAACAGCAACATTGTCGCAGTCGACTATGATCCCGGAGCATCCGAGGTCAACCAGTTAAACCGTATCAAACTGATGATATCGATAGCTAAGGACAATTTTGCAGCTGAAACAGCTGGCTGCTGAGGCGTTGCCAATGGTTTTATCCCCATTAAAGACCGTAGACGGTAAAGATCATCTCAAACAGTTCTTTTAAGAGGCTCCGTAAGTCCTTGCCTGAGTAATTCGGGTCTGTCTCTCCCACACCCAACAAAGTACGGTTTGGGAAAATATACAAAAGACTAGACGCGCTTCTTTTCCAAAAGAACGGGTCGGCATCTTGTTGGATGACTTTCATATCCTTCAGGACCTCAAAAGCCCGCTCCACAAAAGCCTCCGAATCCAAAATTGTATCGTAGACGAATTTGCGGGCAGCTTGGTTCCGGTGCTGCTCTTGGAAGATCACATGCATTAACTTGCTGTAATAATCATCTGCGAGAACGACGAAACAAAGCTCAATGCAAGACAGCACCCCTTCAGCTGTCGGGTTGTTCTGGATGATCGTAGTCATTTCTGGATTGTTATAGGCTGGATGTGCGTAGTCATAGAAGTCGTTGATCATATATACGAGTAGATCCTCTTTTGATGCAAAATGACCATAAATCGATGCAGAGTTTATTCCAACTATGGCTGCTATGTCACGTACTGATGTCTCGGTATAGCCCTGCATAGCAAACAGGTTGACCGCGCAGATTAGGATCTTTTGCTTTGTCGACAGGCTCGGGTCAAGGTACTCGGGTTTTTTCATTGACTCATCATCGGTTGGCTTGTTCATCAATTCACTTCCTTGGCTTTAATCAAAACTCTTTTACGATGATGCCTCTCTTTTTTTCAAACCAGGCACGGCAAGGCCAATGGAGGTATTTGGCTTTCCTGTCGGTTTCGTAGTCGATAGACGGCCTCCCAGCTATGAATCTATAGCTGATTTGGGCTTTAATACCAGCAAGGCAATTTCGAATACACTGTTGATCAGGTTAATCAGGTCTTTTCCCGCAGGTACATCGGGCGATTCCTCAAGGTTGATCATTCGTCTGATCGGCGCAATATTTACTATACTGGAGATGTTTTTCTTCCAAAAATCAGAGTCGGCATCCTCCCTGATAACATGCAGTTCTTTTAGGATCTCAAACATCTCCACTACATACTCTTCGCATTCGAACAAGACTTTTAAAACCATCTCCCGCACAACAGGTATGCGGTGCTGCTCATGCATTATCAGATTCAATACGTTTAGATAATATGGGTTTGCCATTATCGAAATGCTTGTCTCCCAACAGGTCATCAGCCCCTCTACTGTAGGGTTAGCCTTGATGATGTTGTACATTTCGGGATTGCTGAACATATATTGGATATGTTCGCCCAAGTCATCTAGAATCGATAATAGCAAAGCCTCTTTAGACGCATAGTGCCCATATATTGTGGCTGCATTCACCCCAACAGCTAAGGCAATGCTTCTCATAGACGTTTCGGTATAGCCCCTGTCGGCAAATAACTCGACAGCGCAGTAACGTATTCTTAAGCTGGTCGGGATTTTCTCGTCCTGCAAATCAATTGAGTCACCAATTATGGGCCCAATATTACAACCACTATCGTCCATGCGTTCGCTCCTCGCCCACGATTTCAAGCTTTGAATACCTAATAAGATTATCACATAGTATATTCCAGAAAACGTAATCACACAAACGTTTGTGTGAAAAGTCTGTAATTTTGTGCCAAGTATATATTTACTGCTTTTTTTNCACCTTCCCGAATCTCTTTTATGTGGAGAAAACCAGCTTTTTTTAACCAACCTTGAGTTTTGGGATTCCATAAATCATCTCACTNAGACGGGGGTGCAAACGAAGAGTTGGACCTGGGCTGCAACAGGTTTGAGGTTGTGTGGACGGTAAGTTGGACAGTCCTGTTCCAGGATTGCGGCTGGCGGTGTTCCAGATTTACGGTTGGCTTGAGAGGAGATATTGACAGCATATTATATAATACTAGTGTATTAGAAGCGCACATCGGTGCTGGGGTTGCTCCAACAAAAAGACACCCTTCAGCAGGCAAAGCCAAAGGGTGTCTCCACATAGACTTAGCGCTCTTCGATAGGAATGTAGACGCCTTGGGGGCTTGACGACTTGTAGGCAGGACGCATGATCCGACGAGCTGAGATGATCTCCTCGAAACGATGTGCCGCCCAGCCAGCCATACGCGCACAGACAAAGATCGGAGTGATCAGATCTGCTGGTATGCCAAGCATGGTATATATAAAACCGGAGTATAAATCGACGTTTGCGCAATAGGCATTTGTGTTGTTCTTCTCGCGGGCGATTACCTCGGGAGAAAGACGCTCGACGCTTTGTAGCAGCTTGAGCTCGGCTTCAAACTTTGTCCCTGCTGCGAGGTCCTCGGCATATTTCTGGCAAATGATCGCCCGGGGGTCAGAGAGGGTGTAGACGGCATGTCCCATACCATAAATCAGACCGCTGCCGTCTCCAGCCTGCTTGTTGACCATTTTTGCCAGGTAGCTGGACAGCTCGTCATCATTGTCCCAATCCTTGACATTGGCCTTGATGTCTTCATGCATAGCCAGCACAGCGGCGTTTGCCCCACCATGGCGGGTTCCCTTTAATGAGCCAATGGCAGCGGAGTAGGCCGAGTAGGGGTCTGTTTCAGCCGAAGTGACTGCACGGCAGACAAAGGTGGAATTGTTGCCTCCGCCATGTTCAGCGTGCAAAGTCATCATAATGTCAAGCATCCTGGCCTCGTCTGGAGTGAAGCTACGGTCTGGGCGAAGCATCGAGAGGAAGGTCTCAGCGGTTGATTGTCCAGGTATAAAGCGGTGCATGATCATCGATTGCCCATTAAAGGCTGCTTGTTTGGCATGGTACGCCAAGACAGCGATGCGCGGTAATTTTGATATCAGGGATATTGCGGTAGCAAACTCATGGCTGGCTGCCCGGCTTTCTGCTTCCAGGTCGTTTGCATACAGTAAAAGGACCGAGCGAGCCAGGCAGTTCGAGATATCGGGAGTAGCCGGGTCCATGATGTAGTGTGCGGTAAACCCGTCTGGAAGCTCCCGGGCAGCATCGATTTCTGCTATGAACTCGTCTAGGTCGGCTTGGGTCGGTAAAGAACCCGTCAGTAATAGATATGTAAGCTCCTCAAAGCAGAACCGTTGACCACGCTCGGCTGGAGACAACAGATCCTCGATCTCATATCCCCGTAGGGTCAAACGACCGACATCTGGGATAACCTCGTTGTCATAGACTACGTAGCCATGCACGTTGCAAATGTTGGTTACTCCTGCAACAACACCTGTCCCGTCTGCATTACGCAGCCCACGTTTTACATCGAAGCGCTGGTACATCTCGCTATCAATATGATTTGCTTTTGAAAAACCCTCTTCAGTATAAAGATCCAAAATCGACATGGGAACCTCCCTGAAACATAGCGTCAGACGCTGGTAAGATCGTCGCGGGGCCAACGAGGCTTCATAGTTTAGTAGTTATTCAATCTGGTAAAGCTCTTTTTAGACTTTTGGTTTTTATAAGCTCTGCAACTTACAAAGACTACAAAGCAAACAATAAACCTTTTCATAATAGACCAATAATATTTAGGTTTTACCAGCTTCACAAGATAAAAAAAACCAACGCAGCCACGCGATGGGTATAAGTTGGTAAATTATGACACATGACAGCTAAGAGTGTAAACAGCTGGTATAAATACTAACAGTGAGTTGGTTTGTGTAGCTTTCATACTGCAACTTGCCCATGAATTTAAAAATCGTTATCATAGCATCCATACAATTGTGTCGGGTTGTGGCGCAGTTTGGTAGCGCACTTGACTGGGGGTCAAGGGGCCGCAGGTTCAAATCCTGTCAACCCGACCATTTAGTTTTCAAGCATTTGGCCTCCGGCAATGAAGACCTGCTTGCTTGCCCTTATGTAGAGTCGCTTTAAATATGCAACAACAAAACAAATTGACAACACTGTCGGCTCCGATAGCTTGCTTGAGCCTGTCACTAGTTAATCTGTTCTCTATATTCTTCAGGAACCAGACTCATCAAGTTAAATGCCCACCCTGTCCAGATTGGTCGACTTTGGATAATATCAAACGCCTATATCGCAGTGACGATGCCATGGTGGCTGGAGTCTGTGCAGGATTAGCCGACTATTTCGGAATCGATTCGACTATCGTGCGTATCTATTTTGTGGTCATCATGATGGTTTTTATGGGAATTCCCTCGTTAGTCTACATCTTGATGATTTTCATCATCCCCAAACAACCTCGTTTCTACGACCAGCCTATCGACATCAAAGCCTCTGCAAACAGCGAGATGTCAGCTATCAGCAACCGGGAGACTACGCCAGGGGCTGCTTGGGTGTCTTCGAACTCTGAGGCCTTTGACGCCCTTGACCCCGAGTCCAGCGGAACAGACGGCAAGCCTATCAGTCGAGGCCTGAATGTCGCTATAAGCGTCGGCTTCATGCTTGTCGGCTTTGGCATAATTGCCTTGTTGGGCCTTTTCGTGGACCCGTTTTTTTGGCGCTACTGGCCATTAATCGTCATTTTGATCGGCTTGATCTCGCTTTTTACCCCCGGGTTCCACGGCTGGCGCATCCTCCGGGCAGGCAACAGTATCTTGCTGATCACTGTGGGCTGTCTACTGCAGTTCTGGCGGCTTGACTACTATCCCTTCCACGTGTTCTTCCAAACTGTCACGACTCTTTGGCCCGTGGCCTTGATAGTAATCGGCCTCCTAGTGATCGGTGGCACGCTCCGCCGCGATATCTTCAAGCTGGCCGCTGCCCTCTTGCTCTCACTAGCCCTCGTCGTCGGCGTCTGGAGCTTCGGCAACATCGGCGGCCCGTACTATATCAAGCTGCCGGTCATGCAACCCTTCAAGATCGAGCTTCCGATGTCGCCGTTTCCCTGGCACTAAGGTTTTCTCCACATTATTATTATCTGGAGAAAAGCACGCGTTCGCTTCCGAACATCCACGTCAGGATATAGACACAAACCGATGCTACAAATATATTGCTAGCTACTGTNATTGCTATATATAAAGGATTNGCTGTCAGCGAAAANATGCCNGCCAGGCTTTGGACAGTGTTATAGATGGGGATCAGGTACATGACGAGGTTGCTGTCGGCTCCTTGGGCGAAAAGCCCTGTGATCCCGATCACGGTAACGATGATCATCATGGGCGTGATGTAGGTAGTAGCCTCTTTGACCGTGCGCGCTATAGCAGACAGGATTGAAACAACCCCGACGAAGACTAGGACTGTAGACAAAATGACAACCAGTAACATGAGGTAGTCGGTGAGGCCGTATAGCTGGGCAGTAGCCTCTTCAGGCAATGCTCCGATCAGCTTGGGCAGGGACAGCATCACCCCCATAAAACTCGACAGCCCGCTCAAGAGGGCAATACAGGACAATGAGATGATCTTTCCGAGGGCTAGCTGAAAACGGCTAAGCGGGGTCACAAGCATAGTCGCTATGGTTCCCCGTTCTTTCTCACCGGCAATCGACTCGGGGGCGATCGACATACAGCCACTGATCAAAAAGATCAAGATGAACAGGGGAAGAAGCGAGGCAAACATGAAGCCTGCCACGTCGGCGTCAGTGGCTAGGTCGTAGTTAGGCACTTCGGCAGCCTGTGACAAAGAGGCGTCTGCCCCGCTGTTGACAGTGAAGAGAGGCGCTAGAGCCGTCTTATACTGGTCAAGCAGGGCCATCATCAACTGGTATTGGTAACTCGACTCGGTACGTGTGGAATTGTAGAAAATCTCGATTCTTGGCAGGTCCACACCTTGCTCCCCGGACAACTGCCGTCCAAGGCGGGAATCGAAATCGGCTGGGAAGACGACTAGCAGGTCCAGTTCCTTGTTGCTGATGCCTTCCTTTATCTGGTCCAGTTCCGAGGCTTTAACAGGAACAAAGTCAAGTCCCAGCATCGAGGTAGCCTCTTTTAGCGAATCCGGCAGGTTTAGGGCAAAGACTTGAGGCTCGTATGTGGCATCCACGTTTACCAGGTTTTCGACTGCCCCTCCAATAAAGGAGTACATGGTGTAGATCATCAAGCCCGGTATGAATATCGTTGTCGCCACTATCCGGTAATCGGAGAAGAACCGCTTGAACTCTTTTCTGATAATTGCCAAGAGGCCTGACCGGGTATTCATTTAAACCACCTCTCTTGTGTTGGCGCTGTAAAGGTCAAAAAAGCAGTCTTCCAGGTCGTTACCTCCGGTGATCTCATAAAGAGTCCCTTCCGCAACCATCCGGCCCTCTATTATGATGCCAATTCGATCACATAGCTTTTCGACCAATGAGAATATATGGGTGGATAGAAGGATAGTCTTGCCCTGGCTGCGCAGCTCTTCTAAATAGTCAGTAACTACCCGGGCGGTTATCACGTCAAGCCCGTTGGTCGGCTCGTCAAAGATGATTATGTCTGGGTCATGCACCAGCGAAATCGCTAAAGACGACTTCTGTTTCATACCGCTGGACAAGTTGGCTATTTTAACGCCAGCGAACTCGTCGATGCCAAACCGCTTGAAAAGGTCCCTTTTACGCGTTGCTACAAGCTCTGAAGGCACTTTATGGAGGCTAGAGAAGAAGTCAAAAAGATAGTCCGGCGTAAAAAACTCCTCCAGCTTTAGCTCGCTAGTCAAAAAGCCGATGGAAGCCCTGACTTTGTCTGGCTCGGATATAACGCTATGGCCAGCAACCCAGGCTTCTCCACTGTCTGCTTTGATTAGGGTTGCCAATATTCTAAGAGTAGTTGTCTTCCCAGCACCGTTTGGGCCTAGCAGGCCAAAAATCTCACCACGGGAAGCGGTAAAGGAAAGGTTGTCCACAGCGACGCGCATTGACTGTTTGGTGTTTTCAAGCTTTTGTTGTTTTTTGGAAAGCTTAAAGGTCTTGCTTAGGTTTTCTACCTTGACCAGGTCACTGACAGGATTGTTCATAGTCCTTCCCTCCTCAGCCAGCCTAAATAAGATTGTTTTGGTAACCGTGTATAAAAAGTAAGCGCTTATCATCATACTCAAACATCTGCCAGGCCTCGGGCCTCTTCATAATTAACTGCTTAAAGCTGTGCTATACGACCTGCTGGGATAAATTGAATGTATTGTCTGCACACTACATCGATAACGATTTATAAGACTTGCCCAGAATGGACCTGAATGAATCCAGTAGCTAGCTTGAGCATTGTGAAACCACTACAAGTAACTGTAGAATAATTCGAGATTATGGGCAAAGTGCCCTTGTCAGCCTATTGTCTGGATATGGATTGTTGGTTTCTTTTTGTGTGCTTTGAAATCAACAATATCTAATATCATGTTATTATCTCGTATGATTTATAGCATGCACAATTCTTTGACACGTTAAACGACTGTGTGCCATTCATACAGTTAAAAGGAAAGGGCGATATAGGAGGTGTATTGATGTTAAGAAAACGATCCAATGACTCGTTTGGATCATTGCAGGATGTCGGCTTAGATATAAGCACTGAGTCTCAAACGGTATTCTGTACGAACTGCAGTCCCAGTGTGAACAGTGACGTCGACAAGCTCGAAAACATCCTAGCCGATCGCGGTATAACAAGGCGGCGGTTTTTAGAGTTCTGCGGAGCTGTCGCTGTGGCACTTGGTTTGACTGATCTCTTTGCTCCATTGATTCAAGAAGCCATTGCAGAAAGCGTTATTGGAAAGGCAGAAGGTCGACTAGCCCCAGTAATCTGGCTAGAGCTAGCCTCCTGCACCGGATGCACCGAATCATTTGCCCAGGGTGACAACCCCGATGTGGCAACCGTCGTTTTAGAGTTGATTTCCTTGAACTACGCTGAAACGCTCTCTGCTGGGGCTGGCTTCTCCTTAGAAGAAGCCAAAGACCAAACTATCGAGCACGGTGGCCACATTGTGGTCTTCGAAGGCGCTTTGATGGAAGGCTGGGACGGGAACGCCTTGCGGATTGCCAATAAAAAAGGCACTGACATCGTCAAGCATGCCATCCAAAACGCCAAGGCGATCGTCTGCGCAGGAACTTGTGCGGTAGACGGTGGCTGGCAGGCTGCCAAGCCGAACCCCGGTGGCGCCATAGGCATTCAAAAATATCTGGAGAAAGCCTTGGCTGCTGGCGAGATTGACGAGATCCCGCCATTGATCAATGTGCCGACCTGTCCGTCCAACCCAGAGCATCTAGTAGCTGTCCTAATCGATGTCCTGTTATTAGACACCCTCCCTGAACTCGATCGATACAACAAGCCGACTCTTATGTTTGGCCAGTATATCCATGACAATTGCCCACGCCGTGGCCATTTTGAGAATGGTAACTTCGTTCGCCAGTTTGGTTCAGAAGAGGAAAAGCTGGGCTATTGCCTATATGCCATGGGCTGCAAGGGCCCTCAGACTAAGAACAACTGCCCGGTTGTCCGGTGGAACCGCAAGGTTAGCTGGTGCGTCGAGGCGGGAGCCCCCTGTATCGGTTGTGCGGTTTCCAACCCCAAGAACACTATGAACAACTGGGTGGACGTCAACGCCCCCTTCCTAAAGCGTTTCCGCACCTTGAACGTCTTCGGCTATGTCTTCTCCCCAGTTACCTTGGGAGCAGCAGCAGGCGGACTGGTGCTTGGAGCTCTGGCGCTGCATGGAATCGGGTGGAAACTGGCCGGTCGCTTTAAAGGCGGCGCCCCCTTTGAGACCGAGCGGGCTTGGGATGTTCGGCATCCAAAAAATGCTACCAGCCGCACAATGAGGCAGGTAGCAGCCAAAGACGACAGGGCTTTGTCTGCCCAACTCGTTAAAGAAGACTCTGAAGACTCGTATTTTGCTGATGTGGAGAAGAAAGCTGCTGCAGCCAAGAAAGCTTCACAGGCAAAAGCTGCTGAGGCCGCAAAAACAAACGACGCGGAAGGANGCAGGTAGTTATGTCACAAGAAATACTCCCGAAAACCGATGATATGTTACGAAGCCCAGACATCATTACTAGTGCTACGTTCTTTAACCCTGACAACGTAATACCCGATGGCGATAACGCCGAACCCACTGGGGACCCTGACGCTCCATCGCAGGTTGTGCCTAATACGACAACCATCCCAGGAGCGCCCAGAAAACCAACTGGAGCCTCGATAATCGACCCGGTTAACCGAATCGAAGGGCATCTGCGAATCGATATGGAAGTCCAAGACGGCTTTGTCAGCGATGTCTGGGTCACTGGTGGCTTGTTCCGCGGCATGGAGCTGGTCTTACAAAACCGGGCGGTTGCTGACGCTGCATACATCACGCAACGTATTTGCGGGGTGTGTCCGGTCAGCCACGCACACACTGCCTCTATCGCTGGTGAGAAGGCCTATAACATTACCATCCCGAACGGGGCAAGAATCATCAGGAACATATTGGAAGGGGCCCAGTTCCTCCATTCCAGTATTCTGTGGTTCTACAACCTCGCTGCCCTAGACTATGTAAACCCCTTAAACGCTTTGAGCGCCGATATCACAGAGGCTGTTAATCTAGCAAATGCAGCAGGCACTACAGAGGCTGATTTTGCTGGTCTGCAAAAGCGCCTTAAGGAGTTCGCTGACAACGGTCAGCTCTCGATTTTCTCTGGCAACTGGTTCGACACTATCGAGCATGACGGCAGCTCTGCTTACAAGCTGCCTCCTGAACTCGACCTGGTCGCCACCCAGCATTATCTTGAAGCCTTGGAGATGCAAGCAGTGGCTTCAGAGATCTCAGGCATCATCGGTGGAAAGATGCCCCATGTGATGACATCGATCCCTGGTGGAACAGCCTTTATGCCAACAGAAGAAAAACTTGACGAGCTCTTGTTCAGAGTCAACAGGCTCAGAGACTGGGTGGCTAGGACGATGGTCCCTGACGCCTTGGCGATCGTCCCCCATTACATGAACGAGTTCGAATACGGCGGCAATGCCGGTAACTATCTAGCTTGGGGTGTTTTCGACAGAAGCTCGTTCAAGCCTGAAGAGAGGTACCTGCCCGGCGGTATCTGGAGTTACAGCGAGCCTGGCTATATGCAGGTCAAAGATCAAAATGAAGACCTCATTACCGAGACCACCATATCAAGTTTTTATGATCCTTCCATTGATGACGGCACTCCGATCAACCCTCGCCAAGGCATCACTGCTCCCTTGTATAAAGACGAGTACATTGTTCCAGATGGCATGCATCCAGCAAAAGGCAGCCGTTATACCTGGGACAAGGCACCCCGTTATGACGACCTCGTGTTCGAGGCCGGCGGCCTGTCGAGGATGTTGGTTGCCTATAACCGAGGTATTCCCGAAATCACCGCAGGTGTCGATGGCTTGCTAAGTGCCTTGGGCGTCCCTGGACGAATCGACCTTTTAAACTCGACAATGGGACGTACTGGCTCTCGCATTGTGGAGACAGCATATCTCGCCGACTTGATGGTGGAATGGGTAGGAGACCTGATTTCAGCCATTAAGGAAGGCGATGCCGCTACCTTCGTCGAAGCTGAACAGCACTCCGGCTCGGGCAGCGGGATGTGGGAAGCGCCTCGTGGTGCCCTGTACCATCATATGGAAGTAAAGAACGACATTATCGAAGAGTATCAGATCATCATCCCCTCGACCTGGAATATATCGCCTCGCGATGAGAAGGGTCGGAGGGGCCCGATGGAAGAAGCCTTGATGGGCCTGCCTGTCGAGGATGTAATGAAACCTATTCATGCTCTCCGTGCTGTGCACAGCTTTGACCCCTGCGTAGCCTGTGCAGTCCATGTCAGTGAACCGGCAACAGGCAAGAAGTTTACTGTTGTCACGAGCCCCTGGGGGGTGAAGTAAATGGCACATTTAGCCCATTACCGCGAAGCACATCCGCTACCTTATGTGATCACTCACTGGATTAATCTGATTGCCATGATAATCCTCGTCTTCACAGGTTTTGTAATTCACTTCCCGTTCTTGCCAAGGATTATGGGAATCTGTCGTGGTGCTCACTTGTTTGCAGCTTTTGTACTGGTTGCCAACATGTTGTTCCGTATCATATCCGCATTCTTCATCAAGTCTGCGCCAGCTATGGGAACTCGTGAGCAAGTCCGAGACATATTTAGCTTTATGCCTCAAAAAGACAACCGTCACCAGTTGGTGCCATGGTTGAAGTATTACCTGTTTTTCAAGAAAGACCATCCTTTGAGCGGTAAATACGGCGTTCCCCAAAAAATAGCTTACTTGGCTATCCCTGTCCTGATTTGCTTTATCGCTTTTACTGGCCTTTGCCTATGGGTGCCGACCAGTGAGTGGGCCTTATTGGCTTGGGTCACCGATTTGATCGGCGGAGTGATGAACATGCGTATCGTTCATTACATGACGATGTGGGTCTTCCTCATTTTCATCGCTTTGCATATCTATCTGTCTGCAGTAAACGGCAAAGAGCCCTTAGCCATGATCTTCTTCTGGAAGGAACATGGTGGAATGGTCTATGACATGAAAGTCAAGAACATAGTTGGAGAAGACAAACTCGAAGACCACGCCTAATGCTTTAATATGCTTCTTGGCTAGGCCTAAATAATAAATAATCAAATCAGCGTCTTTATGGCGCTGTTTTGATTATTGTCTAATAGCCTTGTTTGTTTACAACCAATCAATCGATATGGAGAGAATGCCAGTGTTTCAACCTCGAGTAGAAAAACCTAGCGCCTTGATAAAAACCTTCTTTAGGCTTTTTCTAGCAGCAAGCACATTCGTCTATTTTGGGGTATTCGTAACCGTGGGCGCCTATGCCGAACAGACGATAAGCATTTACCAAGGCCAGCCCATGAGAGCTATGCAGTCAAGCATTCAGGCTGCTATCGATATTGTAGGGGCTGGCGGCACTGGTATAGTTATCGTCAAAGGATCGAATACCTCTGCCGAGGGCGGTATAAGGCTTACAATCCCAAACGGCATAACGCTTGTCTGGTCTGCCGAACTGGTTGTCAGCAAGATCCCAAACACTGGGCCCAGCACTGGTTTAGAGGTCTTGACGCTTGAAGGCTCAGGTAGTCTGGAACTGACAGACGAGGCGTATATCGAAAGCTCGGCTGTTGCCTCCACGACAATCTTCATAACGAGTGAGAGTCCCAATTTCAACCTCAATATGAAAGGCGGGCAAGTCGTCTCTAGCGGAGAAGACTCGATTGCCATAAACCCCGAAAGTGGGGGCCTATATATCACTGGAGGCAAGATCGTTGCTTCCGGTGACCGGAGCATCGGGGTCTTATGCAAAACAGCTAGCCTTAGCCTCTCCAAACAAGCAGTGCTCGTCTGCAGCGGTAAAGGGGCTCGCGGTATTCGCTCCAACGAGGGTGATCTGAGCATTTTCGGTGGCAGCATCGTTGTCGAGTCCATTGATAGTATTGGCATCGAGAACCTAGAAGGCCTGACCAACATCACCGGTGGAGAAATACTGGTCAGTGCCGACAAGGGCAAGGCTGTTGTTGCAGAGTCCGGCACCATCAGGCTAAACGGCGGGACAATCCGAACTGAGGCCGATCTCAACATAGCCATTGAAAACACCCATGGCTTGATATCTGTCGCGAGCGGAACCGTCAATGTCAACGGCAGCCGTAGTACGGCCCTACAGACAGAATCGGGAAAAATCAGCCTGACAGGCGGCAAGATAAACGTCGAACAGGCAGACAGCTATGCGATATCACTTCGTGGCCATGGTGCAGCAGCGTATTTGAATGGCACTGTCAATGGCGCTCTGTACTGCAAAGACGAGAACTCCGGAGCGATCGTCGAAGTCCAAGGCTTCTCCCCTGTAAGCCAAGACAATGACACCGACCATGGCCTATCCGCCAAGGCCTGGGGAGACAGGATCGACGACAGTTGCCGATACTATTGGGACTTATCTGGAGAAAACCCTGTGATTGTCTTTTCCTACTGGAAGGGCAGCGTTGTCCATAAACTAGACTGGCAATACCTAGGCTCCCCAAATAACCAACCGGGCCTAAATGGGCAACAGGTTACTGACTCCAATGAGAGCCAAACTGCTGCAGTCTCCTCGGATGCCCTGACCCTGATAGCCTGGCTGGCGGTTGCCTTGTTGGTTTTGGGAGGATTTGTTTTAATCGTCCGACGTAGAAGAGTGACTAAACAGCCAACTAGGGACGAATAGACAACGCGGGGCAGTTACCATCAACTGCCCCGCGAATTCTTTACTTAATGCCTTTTAAACTAGGATCTACTTATAGAAGTCCTTACCGTATTCGGCAACCTCTGTTTGTAAGACCTCGTTCCAATGCGCTGTTAAAGTGTCGTTCCTGCTTCTTGGGGTATAGGCAGCTGCGAACATGTAGCCTCCCTTGCGGGCATACTTGTCCAAAGCGTCTCTAGCTGACTGACGGATCTCCTCGTCTGTCACATCAAGCTCAGTCAGACGTCCTCTGCCTTCCCAACCGCCGCCAATAACCATATGGCGGCCAAAGCGGGCTTGGATGCCTTCGATATCGTTGGACAGCTGTACTGGCTCCCAGCTGCAAACACCGATTCTCACCAGGTCAGGAATGAAGTCCTCGCCACGGCCACAAAGATGCATGTTGACCGGCAAGCCCCGCTCTATGCCTAGATATGCATATTCTCTGAAGATGGGAATCAAGAACTCCCTGTACATCTCAGGTGAAATGAAGGGGTTTCTTTCTGCTGCCGCATCGTCACCCAACGAAATAACGTCAGGCTTGATAACATCAATGACTTGTTTGGCAATGGGCATATAGAAGTCGAAGAAGAACTGAAGCAGCTCTTTGACATAATCAGGTTCCTCGAGCATTGCTGCCAAGCCTTCTGAAAAGCCCATTAGGTTCATCAATTGCAAGAATGTTCCACCGCCAGGCCCATACCAAAGGGAGGTAGTCGAACGGTCAAAGGCCAGGTTCTTTAAAGCTTCTTCAGCTGCTGCCTTCCAGTCGACATCCTTTAGCCTGTCTGGGATCTTTATTACGTCTCCCCATTTAGTGATGTCTTTTAATATGAACTCGTTAGGGGTCGGCAATGAAAAGCCACCGACCTCTTCTACTGCTGTGTAAGGAACACCCCAGAGATCTTTAAAACCGGTCTCTGACCTATCACCCATCAAAGGAGCCATCATGATGCCCATATTCGGTGGAGGACCTTCCACACCGGGCAAGGGTCCGTAGTATGAGTAGGAGGGAACCCATTCAGGTATTTGCCCGTTCAATACCCTCAGTAGGTTTTCTTTCGGTGTCAGTGTTGCCATGCTTTCCATCCTTTCCGATATTCGGAATACCGATATTTGCTATATCATCACTCAATTTAAACTGAGCAGTAATGATCCGTCAATTGAATAATCTAAACTACCTGAAATTGCATTTCATCCAAGACCTTGGGTGTGCAATATGCTTCACAATCACATTGTCATAGGTATCTCGGCAATGTCTTTTAGCGGCTCGGTCAAAACCATGCCATATACCTCTGTCAGTACCTTATAGGCGTCTTCAGCCGTTTCGAGGGGGGTTTCTATGCGTTCTTTGTTCACAGTACGCCTAAAAATACTGCCGTCTACTGATATTGCCCCGTCCTCAGTACGTAAATTGGCTATGCGTTTGACCCTAAAGCCAGTCATTGCCATAGTCGTGTTATAGGCAACAAAATCGACAGCCGGAAAGGGGTCAGGGATAAACAAGAGCTCTGGGCCAGGCCCGTCGTCTTTATGACGCATAATGATCTTATGGTTATACGGACGGTCTTCGACATGGAAATCGACATCACGGATCCGTTGTACTTCGGGATCGTCTACACAGATAGAAGCACCTGCTGCGCTTGTCATGCCGAACCCGACATCAGCAAAGTGCCGTTTACCATCGATCATCACAATCGCTGCCCGGTGGGCGATAGCAGGCGTAAACCCTTCTCCACCGCTGACTATGCGTACGCCAATTGGATAGACTTCGAATCCCACTTCTTGGAGAAGCGCTGTAAATATCGCATTCAGCTCAAAGCAATAACCGCCGCGATGCCTTGTCACAACCTTGTCAAACAATTCTTCGACTCCGAAATCGACGTTGATATCGTAGTCAAAAAGATCGATGTTCTCGAAAGGCACATTAGTTAAATGGGCCCATAACAGCATGTCCAAGCCATCACGGTTCAAGGGGATTTCTTGATTTTCCAGTCCAATGCGCTTTAGATACGCGTTTTTATCCGGCAGAGGCATAAAGTACTTTCCGTAGCGCGGCAGCAGATACTCGGGGATGTCAGCAAGAGTTACCATTACTTCTCCATTCTTTGATTAGCTAATCCGAAATGTAAATAAAATAAGCGCAAAACGGTATAAACCTTCATCATTTGACTATTCGTTAAGTCGCTGTTGCAACATCATACATGATTTATTTTATTACGTATAAGTCAAAACACCAGTGTGTTGTAAAAGCAACAGAAATCGCTTTGCTATCAATAAACTATAGAAAACTCAGACTACTCACTAGCTTTATTTGTTATATTCATTAGTAATAGAAAATATGTGGGAGAGAAGAGTGAGAGGTAAAACTCTTCCCTCCCTTGATAAAACCCTTCCCATTGGGGGAATGGCAAGGGCCAAACTAAAAGACACAGGTTTCTCACTTGCTGAGCCTATGTGTACGATTCCCCTGCTATGACACAAAAGCTACCGAAACCTTGTCTTTGATAATTGACGAATCACTGTCTTTTAAGAACCTCACTCCTGATTTGCAGCTGATTTTACACCAATACCATAGTCAATAGGTACTTTCATTAACATCAATCAAGAAAATTTACGTCAGTTTGTTCATTATGTTTTACTTTTTACCATATTTGTCGAAATAAGGGCCAGTTACTATTTGCGCTAGATGCTTAATTGGAGCTAAAGCCCATTGATCAGTTCTAATACAGGTTGTAGTATTCTTTGGACTTGTTCTTCTGAGATTGCCTCGTTTTCAGCATGTAGGACCTGAGTCAGTAAATCGTCAAGGCTTTTATCAATAGGAGCTTTCATATACACGTTCTTAATAGTCGCTTCATATTTACTAGCAATTTTGTTATTTACCATAATAGCCCCCGAAGTTAGTTTATCTCTTGCAAACAGGCAGGTACTTGCTTTTTTACGCCCAAACCTTTTGCCTATGACAATAGTTTTCTCAAGGTGTTGATTTTGATAGTCTGGGCAGGGGTGGGCTTGTTAAAAAAGCAGTCACCAAAAAATCAAATACCAGCTGGGTCGAGGGTCTCTGATTGTGGGTGTATTGGCTTTTAGCTTACTTATAAAGAATTGATACGCTTAGCTATACGTTTATAAGTAAAACACTTAGAGAAAACCAACTGGATTATTATCAACACCTTGGAAAACCCGCTCAATATAAAGATGGTTCGATTTGAGTTTTCACAACAAACAACCGCAATAAATAAACCGCTTTATGCCGAAAACAGCTGTTTCATTGGTTTTCCCCATTAATGCTTTGGTTTTTTATACGCAAAGTTCGCCGCCGGCATACATCAGTCTGTCTTCATTCAAGCCCATTTCTATTAACGCACGAGCCAGATGAAACCGTCTATGCAAATCATGGGAGCAGCTTTTGCCTTGCCCGAACAGAAAACCAGCCTGGACAGCAAGTAATCCAGGCTGGTTGATTGCGTGAGGATATGACTGGACTGTTTATCGAATAGCGTTAGGGCTTAGGTGTGCCGCAGTTCGAACAGAAGTTGCCGTGATTGTCAGTTTTGCCGCAATTTGGGCAGACCCAACTTGCCGGGGCAGGTTTGGCAGTGCCGCAATTCGAACAGAAGTTGCCATGGTTATCAGCCTGGCCACAAGCAGGGCAGACCCAGGCATCGTCTGGGGCGCTAGTAACAGCAGTATCAAAGCCTGGGGTCTGGACTGGCTGTCCACTTGGCGGAGGTGCTTGCTCGAAAGCGCTTGGAGCCTGTTCAGCGGGGACAGTGCCTGGCACTGCAGTTCCTGGCACTGGCGCAAATCCTCCATTGTCTGCAACAGGGTAATTCATGGTATTTGCCTGTCCGCTGCCAAGGTTGCCTTGCGAAATCATCTCGGCTGCAGTTGAAGCAGTGCCTCCACATTGGCTAGCCATACCCAAACCAAGAAAACCGATCGCAGCACCACCCTCGTTCTCAGCAGCTGACCGCATAGCGTCTGCTTGGGCAGCAACCAAGGCAGCCCCTGCCATCCCTGGGTCACGGAGGCTTTTCATAGCTTGAAGGTCTTTGATGCGTTTTTCGTCCTCATCGGTTATTGAGACTGAGTTGACTGCAAACGAGATCACTTCCAAGCCACGCAGGTCACGCCATTTTGACGATAAGACATCGTTTATCTCGTCAGCTATCTGCATAGCATGTCCAGGCAATGCCGAATAACGGATCCCTTGCGCTGATATTCGCGACAAGGCAATATTTAGGCTGGTTAACAGCTCAGACTTCAGTTGGCTGTCGATCATGTCTCGAGTATAGTCGCCTTCGACATTCCCAGCGACATTTTGATAAAACAAGATGGGGTTAGTCATCTTATAGGAGAACTCCCCGTTACAACGGAGGTCGACATCCATGTCCAGGCCGATATCAGCATCGACTACCCGATAGGCAATCGGCTCAGCTGTGCCATATTTATTGCCAACAAGCTCTTTGATGTTGAAGTAATACACCCTTTGTTCCTGGTATACCCCACCACCATATGTAAAACGCTGCAGTGCATCAGCAAATGTGAGCCCAATGTTAGGAGCAAGCGCAGCTGCATCAGCAAAAATGCTTGGAGTGGTGGATTGATTGAAGGTATAGCGTCCAGGATCGGCTGCAAAATCAACAATAACCCCATTATTGACCAGAGCTACAGCTTGACCTTCAGCAACTACAATACCTGAGCCATTGCTTATTAGATTGTCCGAGCCGCTCGTATTAGAACTCCTGCCGTTAATGACCTTTCGGCCTTTGGTTACCAACACATCGTTGGGCAGCGAGTCCATCGTAAAGTATTCCAACCATACATCGCCTAGAACGCCTCCAGCTGCTGCACCTATTGCTTTCATTAATCCCATACATTTACCTCTTTCAAAACCGTATCGTTTTATAAATAACCGCTTCTTCTTTAAAAAAAGCAGCGGTTTTCTCCATATTTTAAAACTTGCCGCCTCCACCGCCATGTGTACGTCCAGAGGAGCTTTCATGTCCACCAAAGCCGCCGCTGCTGCTTCTGCTGCTACTGTCCCTATCGCCAAAGCTACTGCTACTGCTTGAAATTGCTGTACGGCTGACACTCTCGCGGACGTATGTCTCTGATTGGCTACGCAGCATCAGCGCCGAGGCCAATCCTGCCAGCATAAGCCCCGCCACCGCTGGCGGGTTGTCTACCCTAGCGCCTGGCGGCGAATTGCCGTAGGCATCATTGATGCGTGTTTGTGCTGATTGGAGGTAGGGCTTGGCGCCTTCACTGAAACGCACCGTCCTATGCGCAGACATCCTGCTGGCTGTTATGATGCCAGAGACCACCGCTCCAGTAATGACACTGTTCAACAGCCATGTCAGAAAGCCTCCCAGCGTGACAAACTGGCGGGATGTCGAGTCCCCAGGGCGATAAACATCGCCCGAAGGCGGGTCCATCTGCATCAAAGCCGCCGAATTGTAGCCGAACCTTTCAAAGGCCTTGTAGTACTGGCCGTCGCTTAAATAGCCTAAAACGTCGCTCATCAGTTTGTTCAGACGCGATTCGGTGAGCTGTTCATAGGCTGTGCCATGGGTGGTGACCCACCAGTCCCGCTCCTCCATGCTGACCAAAAGCATAAGACCGTCATCGTTTGGGCCATAGCCGTAACCGTTGTAGTCGTAGAAATCGTCTGCGTAATCCATTGCGGACTTGCCTTCCAGGCCATCGACTGTGACCACGGCGATCTCACAGAAGTTCTCTTCGCTCAAACGGTCAAAAAGCTCGATTAACGCTTTAACCTCAGAGTCAGACAAAAGCCCCGCGTTGTCCACCATCAAAGGCAAGACACGCTCGACCGGTTGAAAACCAGCCTGCATCTGGGCATTGCCGACGTCCTGGCTAATGCCTGCCAGTGGGCTGGCTAAGGCCAGGCAAGGCGTGCACAAGAACAGTAATATAATAAATGTGGATAAAACCTTGCATATATGCAAATGCATGCATAATCTATCTGATCTTCTGAACTCCTCCAGGTATTTTTTGTGTTGCTGGCCGACTGGCGTTCGAGTAGTTCCCACCATTAGCCACCCATCCAGCCTAGGGCGAAGGAAGCGACCAGCACAAGGGCTAGGATAATTGCTGCAATTTTGGCAAAACTTGCCAGCATGACGCTTTTATCCACAGGTAGATCCCCTACCAAACGGCCCGTCTGGCCGTTCATGGCAAATGAGTAGACCTTGCCTTCATGCGTGGAAGAGAGCATCCATACTGGTAGTAATGCATAGTAACAATGAGCATTCAAAAAAGCGAACTTGATCTCTTGCTTAGAGACAGTCGAGTAGCCGTTGATTGAGCTCGAAACGACATCCTCTGCTGTAGACCTCATGCGCTCTTGGGCGCGTAGCAGGGCAAAGTCGGCGCTGACATCGTAGATATTGGCTGAATATCCCGCTAAGTAAGCAGTCTGAAAAGGCACCAGCTGTGTGTAGTCAAAGGGCTCGATGGACTCCATCAGATCATCGGCAAGCCGAAACGACCCGTCCACCGGGACATGCACGAACTCGATGGTCCCTGCCCTGTTTACGGTGTAGTACCTGGTTTCTGTATAACGGTACTTGTTATCGGAGTAGTTACGCACGCGTGTGCAGTTGTAGACAGCATCGGCATCGACGACCGAGTCGAACAGCCAAAAAGGCGCATACACCCCTTTGATCTCGTCAATNCGGTTTAAGTCNGTAAAATTCTTAGGTAGAAACGGCTTGCCCTTGTAATGCCTTAACAAAGCTTCNTTTGCATCATTTTTCGTCAAATAAAAAGGCAGGACCAGGTCAGGCTTCAAATAGCCTGAGAACCTTTCGGTGATGACCACCGGATTGCCGCAATANGGACAGCTGGTAGTGCCCAAGGTCTCATCTGATACAATTGCACCAGCACATGTCGAGCAGGTATAGACGAACATTCCCTCCTGTTCGTCTTCGGTCCAAGACTGGCTTGGCATTACCCAATCGACGCGCTGACTGGGGTTTGGAGGCAAAGCGTCCAAAACGTCATCGATACGCTCAAGCTCTGAGACATCATAGACCGAGTCACAGTAAGGGCATTTCATAGTTTGCAACGAGCTGTCGAACTCTAGCCGCCCAGCACAACTGGGACACTTGTAAGTAATCGTAGACATGTTGGGAATGATATCAGAATTAAGATGTATTATAGTCGGCAATCAGTGTACATTTCATAACCAGTTTGAGAGGAAAACCATGTCCAAAAGCAAATACAAGTCACGCTCAA
>WRNE01000022.1 GCA_009776725.1 Coriobacteriia bacterium | reverse complement strand
GCCTTTTTCGTGCATTTCCGCCGGTTTTGCAGACGATGTCTGGTGCGTTTACCCTGGATATGCCATATTTTTGTTATGTGGTGCGATGAGTTTGCGAATTTTTCCGAAAAAAGTGTACCCAATCGTCAATCTCTAGCAGGTCTGGTGAAAAAACAGTAAAATTGGCCACAAATCCTCAGCCCAAAGAGCTATAAACAGCGATACAAGGCGATTTGACTATCGCTTACTAAAGCCTGCTCTGGCAACTCAGTCAATATGTGGCTATACTGTATGAATTTGAAGGTTTTGATGGTCGGGGTGACAGGATTTGAACCTGCGACCCTCTGCTCCCAAAGCAGATGCGCTACCAAGCTGCGCTACACCCCGACTGACGCCGAACTATTATACGGTATCACGATGAAAATCACACGGACATCGCCAAACGCTTTCCCATCTCGAACGCTGCTTGGCAATCGAGCGGAAACTGCTCGTCATGGCGCTTCTTTATGGCCTCGGCATCAAAACGGCTTGCTGCATACTTGGAATAGTCGTCAAACTGCTGGGTCTGGCAAGCCACCACGTATTCAGAGTCGCCGATCATGCGTTTAGCTGTAGCTACCAGGTTGTTGAAGAAGTCGAGGTAGTTCTCTGCCTGGGCATTCATGGTAAACACCCATCCGACCTTAGTGCTTTTTGGGTATAGCGGCACGCGGTCGACGTTGTATGTCATGCTGGGAAAGAGGTATCTTTCCAAAAAGGCCCGGGTTTCTCCCGTTATATCGCCAAAATAGATGGGCGAGCCGATCAAGAGCACATCGGCTGCGATGGCTTTCTCCAACACTGGGCTTAGACCGTCACGGGTGGCACAGCGCCCCAGGCGGTTGTCGCTTAGGAGCTTGCATGAATGACAGCCATAACAGCCATGGAAGTCCAGGTCGTAGAGATAGACCAGCTCGCCGTTCGCCCCTTCAGTGCTCATCGCCCCGTCAAAGGCGCTTTTGAGCATGCTTGCGGTGTTGCGGTATTTGTTGCCTGCTCCAGAAATTGCTAGTATGTTCATATTATAGCCTCCTGTGTGTTCAATCCAATTAGATGCTGGCCAGGCCTTGCTCTAAGTCGGCGATGATATCGGCGATGTTCTCGATACCGATCGACAGGCGCAAGGTGGTTGGGGTGATTCCGCCGGCGTACAGCTCTTCTTCAGTCATCTGGGAGTGCGTTGTCGACGCCGGGTGGATCACCAGCGACTTGACGTCGGCAACATTGGCCAGCAGCGAAAAAAGCTGCAGGGACTCGCTGAACTTGCGGGCGTCTTCCATGGTTCCTTGAAGCTCGATGGTAAATATCGAACCAGCGCCGTTGGGAAAGTAGCGCTGGTAAAGCCCGTGGTCACGGTGGTCAGGCAGGCAGGGGTGGTTGACTTTCTTGATTTTGGGCTGCTGGGCCAGCCACTCCACCACAGCCAAGGCGTTCTCGACATGGCGTTGGACGCGCAGGGACAGGGTTTCTAGGCCCTGCAAGAAAAGCCACGCATGAAAAGGCGCTAGCACGCTTCCGGTATCGCGCATCAGTGTCATCCGGGCTTTCGAAATGAAGGCCTGCCTGCCCATGAGCTCTGCAAACACCACTCCGTGGTAGCCGGGATGGGGCTCTGACAGCCCGGGGAACTTGTCGTTGGCCGTCCAATCGAAGTTGCCGCCGTCGACGATCACTCCCCCGATCGAAGTCCCATGCCCGCCGATGAACTTGGTGGCAGAATGGATCACGACGTCTGCCCCCCGCTCAATAGGCCGCAACAGGTACGGCGTGGCAAAGGTGTTGTCTACCATCAATGGGATCCCATTGTCATGGGCGATCTTAGCCAAGGCCTCGATGTCGGCAACTGTCGAGTTTGGATTGCCTAGGGACTCGACGAAGACCAACTTGGTGTTCGGGCGGATTGCATCGGCTACCTCGTCTAGATTTGAGGCATCGACAAAAGTGCATGTGATACCGGACTCAGGCAACGTGTGCTCGAACAGGTTGTAAGAGCCGCCGTAGATGCTGTTGTCTGAGACGATATGGTCACCAGCGCGGGCGATATTCATCACCGCATAGGCAGTTGCCGCTGATCCGGAGGCTGTAGCCAGGGCACCGACCCCTCCCTCCAGGGCAGCAATGCGCTTCTCGAAGACCTCGGTGGTCGGGTTGCTGAGGCGCGAGTAGACGTTGCCAGGCTCAGCCATTGCAAAGCGGTCGGCAGCTACTTGCGCTGACGGAAACACGTACGAGGTAGTCTGGTAAATTGGCACCGCCCGGGCATCAGTGGCTGGGTCAGGCGACTCTTGGCCAATGTGGATCTGCTTTGTTTCAAAACGCCATTTTGATGTATCCTTTTGTATATTATCGCTCATTATCACTCCTTTTCGTATATTTTATACATGCCCATACTATATTTTGCTTGGCTGGCACAGCCCAACCCTTCATCCCCTGACCTCAGCGATCACTCCCCCGGCTACTACCTCGTCGTCTTGGTAGCACACCATGGACTGCCCCGGGGTCAAAGCCTTCACAGGCTGATAGAACTGCACCTCATAGCGGCCATCGTCAAACATCACCAAACGCGCAGGGGCGCCCGCCGTGCGATAACGGAACTTCGCCTGCACCTCCATGACCGGCAGCAGCCGGTCTGGCCGAGGCGACGTAAAATCCCTCAGCAAGGCCTTGATGTGGTACAAGTCGGCTTCTTCCCCAATGGTTATCCGGTTGGTTAAGGCGTCGATTCCCGTGACATACATCGGATGCCCAGTCGCTATACCGATCCCTCGTCGCTGCCCGATCGTAAAGCCGCTGATCCCTTGATGATAACCCAAGACCTCGCCGTTCTTATCGACAATCTCGCCTTCGCCAGGCTTTTTATACTTGTGGATAAACCCTTTGTAGTCTTGACCTGTAATAAAGCAGATGTCTTGGGACTCTTCTTTGTCTGCGGTTGGCAGCTGGGCCGCCTGGGCAATCCTTCGCACCTGGCTTTTTGTCAAGCCTCCCAGAGGGAAGCGGAGCATTGCCAGCTCTGACTGCCCTAAGTGGTAAAGCACGTAGCTTTGGTCCTTGGCTGGATCCAACGCCTTCAGCAAGCGATAGCTCTGAGAGCCCTCGTCATAGTCCAGACGGGCATAATGACCTGTGACTAAAAAGTCGAAGCCCTCTTCTCGGGCATAGTCCAGCAAGGCCCCGAACTTGATAAGGCGGTTACAGTCGATGCAAGGATTAGGGGTTTCTCCCCTTAAATAAGCACTGACGAAGGGTTCGACGACCTGGTGATGGAATACGTCGCTTAGGTCTAGCAGGCGATGTTTGATCCTTAATTGCCGGCAAACCGCCAAAGCGTCTTCTTGGGCAACTGTGCTGGAGGCAGCAGCAACCATGCTGGAGGCAGCAGCAGCCGTGCTAGAGGAAGCATCCAGGCTTTTGTCAAGCAGCATGGTCAAGCCTTCACACTGGTAGCCAGCTTGCAGCATCAACATCGCCGCCACAGAAGAGTCGAGCCCTCCACTCATTGCGATCAAAGCCCGGGGCACGGCGACTGCCTTTAAGCCAGGCCGCTTATGATGCGCGTGACTGCTGAGAGCGCCTCGTGCTTGACGCGTTCGATATCGATGGTCTGCCATTGGCCGTTGCGGTACAAGACCTCGCCGTCGACCATGGTCAGTATGACGTCCGAGCCGAGTGCCGAATAGACAAGGTTGTTCAGTTTAGAGGTCTGAGGGTACATCCAGGGGACATCGGTATCCATGACCACCAGGTCGGCCTTGTTGCCTAGCGCTATGCTGCCACAGTCCTTTCGCCCTTGCGCCCGGGCACCGTTTAGGGTCGCCGCCTGCATAGCCTGAGCTGGCGATATCACAGTCGGGTCGTCAGACGAGGCCTTATAGACAGTGGCGAGCAGGTAGACGTCTTGTAGCATGTTATGGTTGTTGTTGGACGCCATGCCGTCTGTCCCGATTCCCACATTCACCCCGGCGGCGATCATTTCGGGTATGGGAGCAAAACCGCTGGCTAATTTAAGGTTGCTGGCAGGGTTGGCAGCGACAGAGACGGCATTTCGGGAGAAGACCTCCCAGTCGTCAGGCTCCGTCCAGACTGCATGGGCAGCCGTGCAGGGGGCCTTAAAAAAGTCCAGGCCCTCGAAGTAGGCAGCAGGGCTCATTCCCCGACGGTCCTTGCAGTCCTCATGCTCCTGCTTCGTCTCGGAGATGTGGATATGCGTGCCGACTCCCAGCTCGACGGCTTGTTCGCCGACTGCCCGAACGACCTGGGGGTTGGAGATGTACTCGGAGTGGATGTTCAAGTCAATGCGGATCCGCCCTGCTTGGGAGTTATGGAACTCCTTGACATAACGGGCGTTTGTGATGCTCTCCTCCAGGTCGGAAAAGACTACCTCCTGGTCAAACACCATTAGGGCAGGGCAGACATTGGCCTTGATGCCGCTCTCGGCAACGGCCCGGATGCGGTCATCGGTCTCAAAGTACATGTCCGAATAGCTGACTACCCCAAAGCGCAGCATCTCGGCGATAGCCAGAAGCGAGCCGTAGTAGTTGTCTGGCCCGGTCATTTTGCCTTCAAAGGGAAAGACCTTGTTGTACAGCCACTCCTGCAATACCATGTTCTCGGCATAGCCGCGCAACAAGGTCATCGGGGCGTGGGCATGGATGTTGTACATACCGGGTATGAGCAAGCGGCCTCGGCCGTCGTAGACTTCTTGAAAGTCGTCTAGGTTTTCTGGCAACTGGCTGCCAATGTACGTGACCCGGTCTCCCTGGATGCCGATGCAGCCATGCTCGACCGTGCAGTCAGGGCTAAGATAGTCAATGTCAGCGAAAATCAGGCTCATCTGTTACCTCTTTTATATAAGCCGGCTTGAGTGCTCTGCCAGCCGGCTTGATTACTTATTAAGTCTCCTGCCTTGGCCTCACTTGGCCTCACGTGGCCTCACTTGGCCTCGCTTGGCCTCACGTGGCCTCATTTAACCAGCAGCCGCACGAAGCGGCGCCTTCCGGCCTGGATAACGGCGTCCTTTAGACGGTCTGGGGCAACACGGTATTCCTCATTGTTTAAAGCGACTCCGTCAATCTGTACCCCGCCGCCATCGATCAGCCGGCGGGCCTCAGAGGCTGATGTGGCAAAGCCGATGCCCTGCATGACGGCAGGCAGGTAGACCAGCCCGTCCTTCTCCACAAGTAGTTCTATTGCCACCTCTTCGATATCAGTCGGAGCCTCATGTTGCCTGTGGATGCGGTCGAACTCTGCTTCGGCGGCATTGGCTTCGCTGGCCGAGTGGTAGGCACTGACAATATTGATCGCCAAGCGGCGCTTCAAGGTGTTGGGGTGCAGGTCGCCGGCCTCCCACTGGCTGATCATTTCATCGCTTTCGTCAACGGTAAAGGACGAGGCCAAAAACAGGTACCGGGGCATAACTTCGTCAGGGATGCTCATCAACTTGCCGAACATTTCGTTGGGAGGCTCGGTGATGCCGATGGAGTTGCCATAGCTTTTAGACATTTTCTGCACTCCGTCAGTGCCCTCCAGCAGAGGCAAAGTGATGCAGACCTGGGGCTCCATATCGAGCCTCTCCATCAGGTCGCGCCCGGCCAGGAGGTTGAAAAGCTGGTCCGACCCGCCCATTTCGACGTCGGCCTTAATGGCAACCGAGTCATAAGCCTGTATGACAGGGTATAAAAACTCGTGCAAGGAGATCGGTTGTTGGTTGTTGTAGCGGTTGGCAAAATCGTCGCGTTCCAAAATGCGGGCAACGGTGAACTGGCCTGTCAGCTTGATGATGTCGGTCAGGCGCAGCTCGCCCAGCCAGTCCTTGTTCCAGGTCAGCTCGGTCTTTTGGTCGTCTAGGATCTTAAAGGCCTGCTCGACATAGGTTGCCGCATTCACCGCAATCGCCTCTTCGCTTAAGGGCGGGCGGGTCGCGTTACGGCCTGAGGGATCCCCGATCATGGCAGTCCCGTTGCCGATGATCAAGACGACCGTATGTCCCAGTTCTTGGAATTGGCGCAGCTTGCGCAAAGGCACAGCGTGGCCAAGGTGCAGGTCGGGGGCAGTCGGGTCGACCCCGAACTTGATTCGCAATGGCTGGTCGAGCTTCAGCTTGTCAAGCAAAGCCGCTTCGGGGATGATGCTAGCGCCCCCGCTTTTGATTATATGCATTTGTTCTGTAGCCGGTCGCATGGTCTCCTCCTGTTAGGCAAAGGGCTATATACCAATTAGCTGTAAATTGGCTGCAAATTGGCTGCAAAGTGGCTGCAAAGCCAATTTTTCAACTACTGGCGAATGACGATTATAATATGTAGACTACATAAAAACTCTTAGCGATTGTAAAAGCCTGACGAAGGGAAGAAGATGAAAGTACTGGTTGTAGGCGGAGCCGGCTATATCGGCTCACACACAGTGTACGAGTTGGTCCGTGCTGGGCACGAGGTCGTCATTTTGGACAACCTCAGCACCGGACGTATGGGCAATGTGCATCCGCAGGCCCGCTTCTATGCCGGGGACATCCGCCAAATCGATGACATCATCCCAGTCCTAGCTGCCGAAACAGCAGTCTCGCCCTTTGATGTGACCATGCATTTTGCAGCAAAGCTGATCGTCCCGGAAAGCCTTGAGCAGCCCCTTGCCTACTATGAGAACAACGTCGAAGGCCTGCGTACCTTGCTGGAGGCCCTCGTTGAGTTCCATATCCCCCGCATTGTCTTCTCTTCGACTGCCGCGGTCTACGGCCAGCCCGCAGACGGAATCTGCCGCGAAGAAGGCCAGACCAATCCGATCAGCCCTTATGGGGAGACAAAACTGGCCTGCGAAAGAATGATCCATTGGGTCGCTTCAGCTTACGAGATGCAATACTGCATCTTCCGCTATTTCAACGTTGCCGGAGCCGACGCCAGTTTAGAGATCGGCTTGGACAAGGACCTCTTGACCTGGCTGGTCCCCTTGATCATGCAGACCGCTTTAGGGCTTCGGGAGAAGTTCGTTGTCTACGGCAACGACTACGACACACCGGACGGGACCTGTGTGCGCGACTATATCCATGTCACCGACCTTGCCCAGGCGCACGTGCTTGGTGCTGAATACCTGTTAAAGACGAAAGAGTCGCTTATCGCCAACCTGGGCAGCGGCAGCGGCTACTCGGTGCGTGAAGTGCTAGACGCTGCCCTAGAGCTCTTCGACTTTCCCTACGAGTACGGCGACCGCCGGCCAGGGGACCCTGACCGCTTGATTGCCGACACTACTAGGGCAAAGGAAGTGCTGGGCTGGCAGCCCAAGCTCGACTTACGCTCGATGCTGGAAAGCGACTATAATTTCCGCAAAAGGCTGCTGGAGGCAAAAGGCTAGTTCCTTCTCCCCATTTTCACCCCATAAGGTCAATGATTCTCCGGATGGCTCTCACCAGGCGGGACAAGGCCTCCGGCACCGCCGTTGTTAAAGCCCCCGGGCGGGTTTATCCCTGGTGAGGGCACGGTAGTCGGCTCGTCTACCTTGCCTGGGTAGTCGTTGGGGTTGTTGGGGTCAGTGCCTGCTTCTTGCTCGTCCCAGTCAGAGAACGTGTCACCGTCGGTGTCGGTGTTTTTCATCTCCATGATATGACGCTCTTCGGCGGTTAGGAAGTCTGCTTTGTCGCGGTACGGGGGAGCGCCCACTGCCTCGAAGCTCAAGGCAGGCAGGCCGTCAAGGGTGTTTAACATGAACTGCCGCCAAACCGGGGCACAGACGACGCCACCCTCGTTGTAGGGCATCCTGGTCGGCTCGTCCCGGTTGCCAATCCAGATCGCTGTGGAAAGCTGTGGGGTAAAGCCAATGAACCAGGCGTCCCACCAGCTGTTGGAGGTTCCGGTCTTGCCAGCGATGTCACGGCCGTAGATATTGGCAGCCACACCGGTTGCCCCGCTTTGGGTAACCACCCCGCGTAAGACGTTGGTGGCTGCATAGGCAACCTCGGGGGTCAAGACCCGGTCCCTTGTCGGCTCGTGCTCGAAGATGGTCTCTCCGGTGCTGCGGTCGATGATCCGCTTGATCATCGTCGGCTTGTTGTGGATGCCGTTAGTGGCTAGTGTCCCATAAGCCGAAGCCATCTCCAGCGTGCAGACTCCCGAGGCTCCGAGCACAATCGAGTTGTATGGTACCAAATCAGAAGTAATTCCCATCCGCCTAGCCGTATCGGCAATCGCCTCGTGCCCGATCGTCCTGACCACGCGGGCGTAGGCAGTATTGGATGACCGCCAGGTAGCCGAAGCGAGGGTCATGTCGCCCATACCGGCTCCGCTGTAGTTGGAGACTTGCCAGTCGCCGACCCAAAGCGGCGAGTCTGTAGAGACTATGGTGTATGGGGAGTAGCCTTTCTCAATGGCAGCGACCAGCCCAAAGGTCTTGAAGCTCGACCCTGCCTGGCGGCGCATCTGCCAGCAGGTGTTGAACTGGTCGGAGTAATAGTCACGTCCCCCGCGCATGCACATAATGTATCCGGTAGTCGGCTCGACGCAGGTCAGCGAGACTTCAAAGTCTGACCGCATCTTAGCCTCTTGGGCAGCACAGGCCTCTTCAGCCCAACGTTGGTAGTTAAGGTCGATAGAGGTGTAGACGTCCACGCCGACGTTAAAGATCAGGTTGCTCCCATAATCCCTAAGCAGCTCGTACTTGGCATACGAAGTGGCATAAGGGACCATATAGATACCATCGACATTGCGTGTCCGGACGTTTAGTCCGAGGTCGGCGTTTTTGGCTAGAACCATCTCTTCTTCGGTGATATAGCCGTTTGTGAACATTCTTTCCAATACCAGGCTGCGCCGGTAGATCGCATTTTCAGGAAAATTCACCGGGTTGTTATACTCAGGGCTCTGGGGCAGCCCACAGAGCAAAGCCGCTTCCACCAGTGTGAGGTTGATCGCGTCTTTCGAGAAATAATGCTGGGCAGCAGCTTGAATGCCCCAACAGCCGTCCCCAAAATTAATAGCGTTAAGATAGGCTATGAGGATCTCTTCTTTTGTCCAGATCTCCTCAAGCTGCTGGGCTAGGGTCACCTCCCGCATTTTGCGGCGTATTGTAATGTCATTCGCCTCGTCTTGAAGAAGCGTCTGCCTTACCAGCTGCATAGTGATCGTCGAGGCGCCTTGCACGTCATTGGTAGTCAAGTCAAAGAAGATGGCTCGGGCGACACCATAATAATCGACCCCGTCATGCTGCCAAAAGCGCTCGTCTTCGATAGCGACAATAGCGTCAAAGACATATTGGGCGACCTGGTCTGAATTAACCGGTGTACGGTCATGGTAATAGAACTCTGCGAGTAATGTCGTCCCGTCGTTCGCATAGACCCTAGTCGTACGCTCGTTGCTGTACTGGGTGATCGTTTCAATGCTCGGCAGGTCGGTCAGCCAGGTCTGGACCATTGCGTAAAGGCCCAAGCCGGCCAATCCGGATAGCCCCACAACAACCGTTAAAGAAATCAGCAAAACGAACTTGAGAATATGTTTTTTTGGTGGCTTTTTAGCCCGTTTTCTGCGCGATGACATATCTAGTCCCCGAATCTGTCTTCTTCAAACTGTAAGCCCGCTTGGCTATTTAATCGTTTTAAGCAGCCAAAAGCGCCCTTTCTTTCATATTATTATGCCCTAAACCAGCATGGTGATTCAAATGGGGATAAAACCGTTGTTTTTTTGCTACCCCTTGTCTGATTTGGCTTGTCAACGAAAAGAGCAGTTATCTTCACTGTCTGTCGATTGGAGCAGCGGCAGACAAAAACCTAGCGAATGATTATTGCCCAATTTACACAAAATTCCTTTTCACCAAGGCAACTTGGCATGAGCTTCATTACAATTGGTTAGCACTGTTAAAGAGGGACCAGTTATCCAAACAACCAAATGATACGCAATAGAAGGAGAATGTATGAGCGCGACAAGCACCAACCAACAGACTCTCAACGAGTTGATCCAACATAAGATCGATAACAAGACTAAGCCCCGGGGGGCTTTAGGCGAGCTAGAGGCTTTAGCTATGCAGCTCTGCCTTATCCAGCAAAGCCTCGAGCCTGTATTAGTGGCTCCCACGATCATCGTCTTTGCCGCTGACCATGGCCTGGCCCGCGAGGCTGTCAGTGCCTATCCTCGCGAGGTGTCGGCCCAGATGGCCCTAAACATCCTAGCTGGCGGTGCTGGGATCAACGTGTTGTCCAATGCCAACGGCATCGAAGTCATGTTGGTCGATGCCGGAATCGACTGGCCAGAAGCCAAGCCGGAGGGCACCATAGACCACTGGATGGGCCCTGGCACCAACAGTTGCCTGGCAGGAGACGCCATGGACGCTCAGACTGTCCAAGACTGCCTGGAAGCAGGCAGGAACGTTGTCGAAACGAACGTCAACCCTGCTTGCACTATCTTAGGCTTTGGCGAGCTAGGAATCGGAAACACCAGCTCGGCATCCCTGATCATGAGCGCCTTGACAGGCATCGCTTTGGTTGACTGCGTCGGCCCAGGGACCGGCTTGGTCGGCGAAGGCCTGGCCAAAAAGGTCGAAATCCTCACTGAGGTGCAAGCGGCACATAAAGCTCCGCAAGATGCTTATGAGGCCCTGGCTATGTTCGGTGGCTTTGAGATCGCCCAGATGACAGGGGCTATGCTTCAAGCCTATGCTACCGGCCGCATATTGATGATCGATGGTTTCGTAGCCAGTGCCGCCTTCTTGGCTGCTACAAAAATCGAGCCGCGGATCATTGACAACGCCGTCTTTTGCCACCAGTCTGGCGAGCCCGGACATGCTCGTTTGCTTAACTACTTAAATGCTCGCCCACTTTTGTCGCTGAACATGCGTCTCGGCGAGGGCAGTGGCTGCGCGGTCGCCTATCCGATTATTGAGTCGGCTGTCGTCTTCATCCGCGATATGGCTAGTTTTGACGAAGCCGGTGTCAGCACAGGCGAGCCAGAGGCCCAAGACGCCTAAAAGCGCAACAAGCAAGCATAAACTGACCAGCAAAAGAGGCCTAAACGTGAACGAGAACCAAGAAAGACCCGAAAGCAGCAGCGAGGACTTGAACACGGCTGTGCAAACTGGGGAGAAAACCAATCCGGTGTTCTACGAGGTAAAGCTGTTCTTTACAGCGCTGATGTTCTACACCCGGATTCCCGTCCCCAAATGGACGGGCTATTCTGACGAGCAGTTGAACCTTTCTACTAGGTACTTTCCAGCAATTGGCTGGGTGGTTGGGGGAGTCTATGCTTTGATCATCCTGGTCACAGGGCTTTTCTTGCCAGTCCCCCTCGCTGTCTGCACAGCGATTGCCTGTGGGATCTTGTTAACCGGTGCTTTCCACGAGGATGGTTTTGCTGACGTCTGCGACGGCTTTGGCGGAGGGATGACAGCCGAGCGAACCCTTGAGATCATGAAGGACTCCAGAGTGGGCGCATATGCTGTGATTGGCTTGATTGCACTGTTCGGGGTCAAGATTACCGCTATCACCGCTTTGATCAGCCTAGACCCCTGGTATGGCCTGTTCGGCCTGGTCTTTGCCCATGTCCTAAGCCGCTTTAATGTGGTGACCATCATCTTCACCGACCTCTATGCCCGTGCCGACATGACTAGCAAGGTCAAGCCCATCGGCAACCAGATCTCTGTTGGGGGGCTTATTGCGTCAGCTGTTTGGCTCTTGCCTTTCATTTTTCTGATTATTGCCCGGCCTTGGTGGTTTTTGGCAGTCCCTGTTGCCTTCATTGTCCGACTAAGGCTGGGGTCTTGGTTCAAACGTCGTATCGGCGGTTATACAGGCGACTGCTTGGGTGCAGCACAGCAGGTCATGGAGCTCCTCATACTGATTACGATACTTTTAAGCATTGGTATCCTCGCAGCCTATGACGGAGCATCCCTGTCGCCCTTCTTAGCCATATAGAGAAAAGAAGTGGGTCGCATCATGAAACTTTATGTCATTCGCCATCCCCAGCCGATCGGAGCAGAAGGTATCTGTTATGGCCAAACCGATCTAGACATTTCTGACGAGGCTTTGGCGGAAGGAAGCGCGAGCTTGTCAGGATTGCTGGAAAGCAAGCCGATAGACATGGTTTACAGCTCGCCTTTGATCCGCTGCCATAAGCTAGCTTTCGCCCTGAGCAATGATTTATGCCTTGCCCTACAAACCGAGCCCTTGCTGGTCGAGATGGACTTCGGTATTTGGGAGGGCTTGCTTTGGGACGAGATCGACCGACAGGCCTTTGACGAATGGATGGCTGACTATGTCAACAATGCCCCTCCTGCGGGGGAGAACTTCCAAACAGTCCTCGATCGTGTAAATAGCCTGATCGGCGAGCTGAAAGAACGAGGCCAAGAAGAAGTCGCCTTGGTTACCCATGCCGGGGTGATTCGGGCTTTGCTTGCGGTTGTCTTAAATATCCCCGTTGACTCATGTTGGCGGTTCAGCGTCAACTACAACTCGTTGCTTACTTTTAGGATCGGAGAAGAAGCCTACCAAAACCGCTTGCTGTCTTTAATCTAAGTAGGTGAATTCGCAAACAAATCGCATAATGGTGCAGACGAGTAGTCGAGCCAGATCTGCTGCAGATCGACGGTTGTCTGCAATTTTTCAGCCGTTTAAAAAAAACTGTTTTGCAAAAGCCCTGGTCAGGAATTTGCTTAGTCGGAGTAACATAAATTTTTGCCCGCCAAAATCGCGGATAATCGTCAATTACTAGCATTTGGCTTTAGAAGACATATTGGTATAAGTTTATATTATGCTAGTATTTGAGATGATATGCACACGTTTGATTAGCTCTCCAAATGATGTCCATACCCCCAAGCATTATTAAATAGCAGGCAGTGAACGAAAAATCTTTTTTCATAGCGCCCTTTAAACTATGCATCTGACACTATGCGAAGGCTATCAGGCGATGTGGTTATGGGCTGGCCAGATAATCAGAGATTATCATTGTTATGCATTGACCAGCCAAGCCCGATGAATTAAGCTGTTTCATCGTGTATGGGCCGTTAGCTCAGTTGGCAGAGCAGAGGACTTTTAATCCTAAGGTCGCGGGTTCGATTCCCTCACGGCCCACCATCATATTCAATGCGCACAGTTATCATCGTGCTACTTACAGGAGGAATCTAATATGCAGTATCGTATTATCGGGGAACCTATGCCAGTAGTGGAATGCCTTGTCGAAAACGGTGAAACTATAAAGACCGAGTCTGGGTCAATGATCTGGATGAGCCCTAACATGCTGATGAACACTACCACCGATGGTGGGATCGGTAAGGCTTTAAGCAGGGTAGTCAGCGGGGACTCCTTCTTCTTAAACACATACACCGCACAAGGCGGTCAAGGCTACATCGCGTTTGGCTCCAGTTTTCCTGGATCGATCCAGGCTATCCATGTCTCACCTGAACAGACCCTGATTGCTCAAAAATCCGCATTCTTGGCAGCTGAGACAAGTGTCGAGATAGGCATCCATTTTCAAAAGAAGCTCGGAGCTGCCCTCTTTGGCGGTGAAGGTTTTATCATGCAGAAATTCAGCGGTTTCGGAATGGTCTTTGTCGAGATCGACGGTAGTGTGATCGAGCGCATCCTTGCCCCAGGCGAGCAAATCGTCATTCAGACCGGCAACTTGGTGATAATGGATTCCACCTGTACGATGGACATAGTGCAGGTCCCTGGCTTAAAAAACATGCTCTTGGGTGGAGAAGGCTTCTTTAACACGATTGTTACTGGCCCTGGCCGGGTGATCTTGCAGACTATCACCATTGGGCGGGTTGCTACCGCCATGCGGCCCTACATTCCCACTAGCAGCTAGTAACTAGTCAGTCATCTTTATAAGGTTGCTGTCAAAAATCGCTCCCGCTGGTTTAAGTCAGGGTAGATATCGACTGAGCTGAAGCCAGCGGCGCTTGCTAGTTCGGCAGCTTGTCCAAGCCTTGTCTCATGTAGCTCGACAGCCAGGCAACCGCCGGGCTTTAGGAGCTGGACGGCTTGGTCGAGCAAGCGCCGATAAAAGTCCAGGCCGTCCGGTCCTCCGTCGAGGGCAGCCAGCGGCTCGAATTCCTTGACCTCGCTGGGCAGGCTGTCTAGGTCTGGGCTTGGAATGTAAGGCGGGTTGGAGACAAGCACGTCGAAGCTAGCTAGCATGTCTGGGTCTTGGAGAAGTGAGCTTGCCAGGTCGTCTTGGATAACCACTAGGCGCTTTTGCCCCTCGGCGCCACTGCCTTCAGCCAAGCCCAAGTTCGTGTAATTCTCCTCAGTCAGACTGACGGCCAGGCTGTCGATGTCTGTTGCCCAAACCAACAGCTCGGCTTGTTCATGCAGCAATGCCAGTGAGATTGCACCACTCCCGCAACCAACCTCTAGTACCCTTTGGGCTTGCTCTTTGAGTACTAGGTCAACGAGGGTCTCTGTCTCGGGACGAGGGATAAAGACTCCTGGAACGATTTTTAGCTCTATATAGCGAAAGGCTGTCCTGCCGCTGATATATTGCAGAGGCTCTTTGTTCAAACGGCGTTGGATAAACTCGCGCAGCGAGGTTTTTTCTTGGTCTGTCATTGGCTTGTCGTATTGCATGTACAGCTCGATACGCGAAAGGCCTGTCGCAGCCGAAAGCAGCCACTGAGCCGAGAGCCTCGGCTTGTCGTCATCATGGTGCTCCATGTATTGCTGAGTCCAGTCCAGGCAGCTGCCAACCGTCCAAACCGGTAAGTTTGGTTGACTGCCGCTAGCTGAGCTTGTCGAATCGTTCACTGGATGGACTGCTCCAGGCGTTTGGCCCGATCGGCTGTTATCAAGGCAATGGTCAGTTCGTCCAAGCCTGACCCTCCTGAGCCAAGCAGGACCCCGTTATACGTGCCGTTATAGGCTATTCGATGGTCGGTTACCCGGTCTTGGGGCCCGTTATAGGTGCGGATCTTCTCGCTTCTGTCCCCGCTGCCGATCTGGGAGCGGCGTTGGTCGCCAAGCTGTGCCGTTTGCTCGGCAAGCATTTGGTCGTAGAGGCGCGCCCGTAGCACCTGCATGGCTGCTTCTTTGTTCTGGAGCTGTGATTTTTGGTCTTGGGACTGCACAACCAGGCCAGACGGCAAGTGAGTGATACGGACGGCCGAGTCAGTGGTGTTCACACACTGCCCTCCGGGGCCGCCTGCCCTAAACACGTCGATCCGCAGGTCGTTGGGGTTTATCTCGACCTCCACCTCGTCAGCCTCTGGAAGCACCGCTACAGTTGCTGTTGAAGTATGAATCCGCCCCTGGCTTTCTGTCTTCGGTACCCGTTGCACCCGATGCACGCCACTCTCAAACTTCATCACCGAGTAGACCTTATCCCCAGTTATCTTGAACTCGATGCGGGAATAGCCGCCCGACTCAGACGAGTTGGAGTCAAGCTGCTCTATTTTCCAGCCCTTGTCATCGGCATAACGTAGATACATGCGATAAAGGTCGCCCGCAAAGATAGCTGCCTCGTCCCCTCCAGCTCCTGCCCGGATCTCGACTATCGTGTTTTTTTCGTCATTTGGGTCACCTGGTACCAGCATCAGCTTGAGTTCGTCTTCTAGCCTAGACAGGCTTGCGGTGTTGATATTGATCTCGGACTGGGCGAACTCCTTCATCTCCGAATCGCTTTCTTGGAGCAATTCACGGGCTGTTTGCAAGTCGTCATAGGCTTTGACGTAAAGGCCCGCCATCCGTACCAGCTCGGCTTGTGCAGCATGCTCTTTGGCTAAGCGGGTATACTCTTTTTGGTCTGCCAAGACAGCTTGGTCGCTGAGCTTTAATTCCAGCTCATGGTAACTGGCGATAATCTGTTGTAGCTTCTCATACATTGGTAATCCAAACTCCGATATCTATGAACACGCCTTTGACTTTAGACGTTGAACTTAAAGTGCATCACGTCGCCTTCATTGACGACGTAGTCCTTGCCTTCCTGGCGTAGTTTTCCTGCTGCTTTCAAGCCGGCTTCGCCACCGTAGCTGATATAGTCGGCAAAGCTGGCAGTCTCCGCCTTAATGAAGCCGCGCTCGAAATCGCTATGGATTACCCCAGCTGCTGCTGGGGCCTTGACCCCGATCGGGACCGTCCAAGCCCTCACTTCCTGCTCGCCAGCAGTAAAGAAGCTCATCAAGCCCAAGAGCTGGTAGGCTGCCTGCACCAAGCGGATAAGGCCTGACTCCTTGATACCCAGCATCTCGAAGAACTCCTTGGCCTCATCGGGATCCATCTGGGCGATCTCGCTTTCCACCTTGGCGCTTATCGGTATGGGGTAAATGCCGTTGATTGGTAGAGGCGTTTCTTCGGTCTTATCCTCATCAACATTCGCTACCAGCAAAACAGGCTTCATCGTAAGGAGGTGGAGGTCGTAGACCAAAGCCAGCTCTTCGTCGCTGAAGTCAAAGCTGCGGGCTGTGTTGCCGTCATCCATCCAGGCCTGCAAACGCATGGCCAGTTCGTATTTGGCAGCATCAGGCTTGGTTTTCTTTGCCTCTTTGGCCAGCCGCGGCAAGGCCCTTTCAATCGTCCCCAAATCGGCTAGGACCAGCTCTGTGGCCAATGTCTCGTTATCACGCTGCGGGTCGACCGAGCCGTCGACATGAACTACTTCGCTGTCAGTAAAGTACCTGATGACTTCGACCAAGGCATCAGTCTCGCGAATGCGGGCGAGAAACTGGTTGCCTAGGCCTTCGCCAAAACTTGAGCCCCTTGCCAAACCGGCAATGTCTACAAACTCTACGGTAGCAGGGACGATCTTTTGCGGATGCACGATCTCAGCCAGCTCCAATAACCGACTGTCGAAAACCTCTACGACACCGACATTTGCTTCTACACTAGCAAAAGGATACATTGTGGCCACTCCCCCTTTTTGGGTAAGTGCGGTAAAGAGGGTCGACTTGCCGACATTGGGAAGCCCGACTATGCCGATGCTTAATGACACATGCTGCCTTTCTGGTCTGTTTGCTGCTCGTATCTGGCAGCTGCCCGCTTAAGTACACTTTAAGGCAGGCCTCATGGTGCGTTCGCGCGCATCAGGTGCCTGTGTCTTACAAGCAGCCGCTTGATAATCAATAAAGCCTGTTTCCCAGTATATCAATTAAAGGCCACGGTGTACCCTAGTCAAGGATGTGGGACTAGGTGGTCGCCACTGCCATCAAAGCGTACCATGTGAAGTTCTGGGTTTTCTCCCGCTGTTTTGTAAAACACCCATTCCCCAGCCAAGCTATAACTGTCGACGCCATAGCTAACCACGGTCTTTTGTGTCTTGTCTGAGAACTTGTACACAGTCAGCTGGCCGGTAACCGGCGATATATAGAAGACGCCATAGGGACAGGCGATGATATGGCTGCAGCTGCCTTCGGCTAATGCTGTATTATCTGCCCCATTTAGATTACAGCCGGCGAGGGCGTTTGTCTTGACATCATAAAAGTAGACGATGTCGTCCAAAACGCTGAGCCACTTGCTGTCTCCGACATCTTTTATCACTCTTCGAACGGTTGACTCGCTGTCATAGATACCGCCCCAGACAATGCGCGAGCCCTCGTCAGACGTCGTATAGACCTGCAGGTCGCTGGTGATGTTGCGGTATTGCCCCTGGCTCAGGCTGACCAAAGCTACCTGGGACTGAGTGATATAGGCCTCGTCTGCTTGGTCCTCGTTTGTCTCAAATGTCAGCTCGTAAAGCCTTAACTGGTCGTCGATATTGTCGAAATAACATTTTCCATCGATAAAATACAAGCCGGCAGCTTGTGCGTCGCTTAGTAAATAACACTGGTCTGTGTCTGGCCTATACAGGTATATTCCCTGGCTAGAGGCGAAGTATAAGCTGCCTCTGTGGTAGTTTAGGGAATGCGGGCTATCCACTTCGATGACCAATGAAACAAACTCGCCCTGGAGGCTTAGCCTCAATACGCCAATGTCACTGGCCACATACAAGGCGTCTGGGGACTCAACCGCCATTCCCCCGTTGACGATATTGCCCCCAAGGTTGCCCAGGGAGTCGGAGTCATACAAGGCGTCCCCCAACCTGTAGTCCTGGGCAATCGTCGGATTGCTCGGGCTGCCGACGTTGTCAGGGTTGATAAGCAGCTTGATGTCTTGGTCTGCATCTATCCGCCAATTGCCAGACGGCGTATTGTCAATGGCTCCGCTTTCATCATCAAGCTTCCCAGTCGATCCATATATCGTCATATATTTGGATAAGCCATACCAGCCAAGGCCGATTCCTGTAACGATGGCGAGGGCTAGCAAAAGCTGGACTAGCTTTTTTCTGCTTCTAAAGAATGACTGGTTGAAGATGACAGGGCTTGTGTTATTGAAGCGCGTCTTAGTCAAGCGCTCCTTTAACTCGTCAACGCTTTGAAAACGGTCCTTCGGATCAAAGGCGATCATACGCTCAATGATCGCCTTCAGCTGTCTATCGTTGATACGCTCGTCGATTCCTTGGCGTACCGGTGAGCCGGTCACCATGCACAGCATGACGATCCCTAAGGCATAGATATCGCTTAAGGGTGTGGATTGCGAATACCCGAACTGTTCAGGCGGGGCATAAAAGCAGGTGCCTTCGTAGCTTGTGTCGGAGTCTGAATCAGCCTTGTACTCACGGGCTATGCCAAAGTCGGTCAAGCCGATTCTCCCGTTCGGCATGACTATGATATTGCCCGGCTTGATGTCCCGATGCACAACAGGCGGTGTCTGCTGATGCAGGTAGCCAAGGATCGTACATAGGTCAAGCAGATAGGCCCTCATCACGTCGACTGCCAAGGGGCCTTGGGCCAAGACCTTGTCTAGCGGCTGTCCAGGAAAATACTCGCGCACGAGAAACGACCTTCCGTCCTCGACGAAGTTCCCATAGACTTTGGGTATTCCAGGATGGTCCAGTCTGGAGAGAATGGCATATTCTTGGTCATGCTTTTGCCTATTGGGCCCTGAGCTCTTATCCACCTTCATAAGCCTCAGTATCGCCGGGCTCCCTGTACGCCGGTCCGTAACTAAGTAGACCTGCTTGTCCTCGCGGTGTTTTAGGCAGCTGTCAAACTGGTATGTCTCATAGACCCAGCCAGGCAAGCCGTCTTCCGCTATGCTCTTATCCAAGTCTCGCTGATAGTCGGCCATAAACTCGTCACTGTCGCTAAGCTGGGCATTATTTGCTTTTTTAATCGAATCAGTCATTTTGCTCCCTGGCTGAATTACTCGTATATGGTAGCATTTCAAGAAGAGTATCGCGGGGTTCAAACCAAAGGGGAAAGCAGATGAGCGAGCAAGACAGACCAGCCCTCCCAGACAACCAGGCAGCCGATAGCCAGATGGGCCAATTTGACTCCCAGGCTATGCAAAACCGTCTGCGGGAAGACAGTTTTCCCAGCGAAGGCGAGTGGCACTCGAGTTTCATCGACACCGATGTACGGGATTTTTTCGACGAGCTGTTTTTAAAGATGGGCCTCAAACGGGCCGATATCATCCGCAAAGCCAACATCGACCGAAGTTATGGCTATCAGCTCCTAGACGGTTCCCGCATCGGCCGAAACGACTATTATTTGAGCATCGCCATCGCCATGGGCCTAGACCTCTCCACCACCAACCGGCTGCTGGCACTGACCAAAAGCGGCGGGCTGCACCCCCTGATCAAGCGCGACGCGGCTGTGATCTTTGCCATCAACCACCAATACGACACCGACCGCCTGTATCACTTTATGACCGAGCTTGGCCTAGAGCCCCTGGATACCGGAATCTCCTGAGCACCGAGCCTCACTGCTTCACCGAACAACCGATACTTTCCCGTCACTGGCTAACAATACTTTGTTTGTGGCAATTAAAGCCAAGACCTCTGGCAGCAATTGATGCTCTGTCTGATGGATCCGCTCGGTTAGGCTGTCCAGCGTGTCATCGTCTAAGACCTCTACAGCCCGCTGGGCGATGATAGGGCCATTGTCATATTCGGCATCGGCAAAATGCACGGTCACCCCGGTCACTTTTACCCCATATGAAAAGGCGTCTGCGATGCCCTGCGCTCCCGGGAACGACGGAAGCAAGGCCGGGTGCAAGTTAATGATACGCTGGGGAAAGGCCTCTAATAAGGGGGATAAGACCTTGCGCATATAACCTGCCAAGACGACATAGTCGACATCTGCCTGCAAAAGGAGGCGGGCGATCACTGCATCGGCTGCCAAGGCATCTTGATAGACTGACCTGGAAAGCGAGGCTGTGGGGATATTGGACTTGGCTGCCCGGACCAGCCCGTAGGCATCAGGCCTTGAGGATACGACTATGGCCAGCTCTGCTTGAATGCGGCCTTCGTCGATAGCATCGATCACTGCTTGGAGGTTCGTTCCAGAGCCAGAAATCAAGAACCCGAAACGGGTCAGTCTTTCACCCATAGCCTTGTCCCCTGCTCAATTCATGTATAAGACCTGCCCGGCTTGGCTGGGCGTTGATGCAGCAGCCACTGTGCCGATCAGATAAGGCTGCTGGCTTTGGCTTAAGGCTTCGAGCAACTGGCTGCAAGCCTCTGGGGCAACTATCAAGGCCATCCCGATTCCCATGTTGAAGGTCTTTAAGGCCTCGCTTTGGCTGAGTGCAGCAACAGAGCAGGCACGGCTGATTATCTCTGGCACAGGCCAGGCGCTTAAGTCGATTTGCGCATCTAGCCCAGGTGGCAAGGCCCGGTTTAGGTTTTCTGTTATGCCCCCGCCGGTGATATGGGCTGCTGCCCGGACGCTTCCAGGCGTGCTGGCGGCTACTGCTTCGAGCAGGCTTTTGACATAGATGCGGGTCGGCTGGATAAGGGCCTTGGCCAGGCTGCTCCCGTCACTTAGCGTCGCCTCCAAGAGCTCACGGTCGTCTAGGGGGTCGGTCCAAGCCTTCCTGACCAGCGAATAGCCGTTGGAATGCAGGCCGCTGGAGGCCAGGCCTATGATCTTATCCCCATTTTGGACTCGCGTCGGGGACATGATATTCCCTCGCTCGACGACCCCGACAGCAAAGCCGGCCAGGTCAAAGTCGTCGTCCTTCATCACCCCGGGGTGTTCGGCCATCTCTCCGCCGATCAGGGCACATCCAGCCTGACGGCAGCCTTCTGCCACCCCTCCGACCACGAGTGCTGCAAAATCGTCGTCCAGCCTTCCCACAGCCAGGTAGTCGAGGAAGAAGAGCGGCTTGGCCCCAGTGGCGACAATGTCGTTTACGCACATTGCCACTAGATCGATGCCGACTGTCGAACAGTCGCCTAGGCGCTTGGCCAGGGCCAGTTTGGTGCCCACGCCGTCGGTTGCCGAGACCAATACCGGGTCATGCATGTTTTTCAGCTCTGCCCCCGAGAACAAGCCGCCAAAACCGCCGATATCGCCGATCACTGCCGGTGTATAGGTAGACTGGACATCGGCCCGGATCTTCTCTACTGCCCGAGAGGCGACTTCGATGTCGACTCCGGCATCTTTGTAGGTAAATGAGTCCATTTTGCTCCCATAAAAGTCGGTTAGAGCTCGGAACTGTCAAAGAGGTCAAACAAGGTCGGGCGGTCGTAATCGTTTACGTCGGTGAATGTGGGGGTGTAGTTATCAGAGAAGACACCGGTCTTTAACTGCTCGACTAGGCGGATAGGATATTTTCCGCTAAAACAAGCGGTGCAGAAGCCAGAATCGGCAGACTTGCAGGCATCGGCAAGACCTTCCAGGCTTAGGTAGGCCAAGGAGTCAGCACCGATATGGCCCTGTATCTCTTCGACGCTTAGGTAAGAGGCTATCAGCTGTTGCTGCGAGTCGGTGTCTATCCCATAAAAACAAGGCCAGACCACTGGCGGGGAGACGATACGCATATGTATTTCGGCAGCCCCGGCATCGCGAAGCATTCTCACCAGCTGCTCCGAGGTGGTGCCTCGGACGATGGAGTCGTCGACCAAGACCAGGCGTTTGCCCTTGATCACTGTTGATAAAGGGTTGAGCTTAAGCCGCACCCCGCGTTGGCGGAGGTCTTGGGTCGGCTCGATGAAAGTACGCCCGATATAGCGGTTTTTGACGATGCCTTCCATGTAAGGCACGCCAGAAGCAATAGCATAGCCAATCGCCGCCGGCACCCCGCTGTCGGGAACGCCGATAACATAGTCGGCCTCAACAGGGGCTTCTTGGGCAAGCCTCGCGCCCATGGCTGTACGCGACTCAAATACCGACAAGCCGCTTAAAAACGAGTCTGGTCGGGCCAAGTAGACAAACTCGAAGATACAAAGCGCCGAAGGCTTGGGCTCGATTGCCTGTTCCGAAGACACGCCTTGGGCGTTGATGCGGATAATCTCGCCAGGCAAGACGTCGCGGACGAACTCTGCTCCGACAATGTCCAAGCCACAGGTCTCAGAGGAGACGACCCAGCCCTTATCCTCAGGCAAACGGCCAAGCGACAAGGGACGGTTGCCGTTTGGGTCACGAAATGCATAAAGGGCCTCGGATGTGATCAGGACCATGGCATAGGCCCCGTCCATCAGTTCCATGGTATGGCGAATGCCCTCGCGCATATGCTGCGACTCTTGCGTGAAGTAGGCGATCAGCTTGCTGGCAACCTCGCTGTCAGTAGCCGAGCGAAATGAGACCCCCAGGTCGATCAGCTTGTTTCGTAAAGCATTCGTGTTTAAGATACTGCCATTATGGGCTAAAGCGATTATCGAGTCACCAATTGTGGATAAGTGCGGTTGGGCTGCCTCCCAAGAGCTGCTTCCCCCGCTGACCGCATAGCGGGTATGCCCAATAGCCACATGCCCCTCTAAAGTAGACAATGAGGACTCGCTGAAGACCTGGGCGACCAGCCCCTTGTCTTTGTAGACTAATACGGAGTTCCCGTCTCCGACCGCTATGCCGGCAGACTCTTGGCCCCGATGCTGCAAGGCATGCAGGCCGAAATAGGTCAGGCGCGCGGTATCCTCGCCCGGGGCATAGACGCCAAAGACCCCGCATTCCTCCTCAAGTTTGTCATCCTGGCAGCCGACTTCAGCATCAGCCTTTGCCAGGTGCTGTAGACGCGAGTCGTTTTTGCTAGAGCCAGGCATAGTCGTCCTTTGATATAGCCAAGCCATACATGACAGGCGCCTGGCCGGCAGAGTACTCGGTGCGGGAGCTGTCTGTAGCTATGACAATGATGCGTGAGGAGAGGTCGAACAGCTCACAGGTGGAGAAACAATAGACGTTCTTGGCTTGGATCAGCGATTGGTAACTGCCGCTGGACTGATACATGCCAAGCGTACTGATGAAATTGTCAAAGTCATGCTCGCTGGTAAAGAAGATCCGTCTCACCGGGTCAGTGCCTCGGCACTTGATTGCCCCAATGACGCTTAAGTCATATGTCTTTTCAGGAGTGAGGATAAGTATGCGCGGATGGTCACGGATAAACTGTTCGTCAAGGTATTTGGTCATCTCCGAAAACATTGTGTTTCCCAACATATTGTGCCCATAAATGAAGTTGCTAGGGCCGCTGAAGTCACGGTTGTTCTGATAGTCCAAGAAAATAGCCCCCGAGGCATTGACCGTGTCGTCTGCCGTATGGTTCAAGTAATAGCTGTTGTCGCTTCCCTGTACGATCGGGTAGCTCAGCTTCGTGCCAGGCACATAGAGCCAGCCTACGATGTCTGGGTTGATTTCTTTTAGTTTTTCCCAGTCGATGTCCAAGTCGATCTCGTCTGCATCAAAAGAGGGGTCTTCCAGCGATTCCCAGTCAAAGCCTGTTATGGCCTTTAGATTGCTATATGTCGCTAGAGTGCTGACATGCCTCCAGATCAAGAAACCAGCAATAATCACAGCCACCCCGATAAGAAAAATGCCGATGTACAACAAAAGGTCGGCACGGCGCTTGGTGGGGTCCAAAGCGACGGCACCTGCTGTGCCGTTAGTGCTGCCATGTTTCCCGAGCGTTGCCTGCACCACGGTCGGCAATGCCTCGGTTTCACCATCGGCTTCTGGCAAAGCATCCAAGGGCGGCGTTTCCTTTTGGCCTGCTAGCCAATCGAAACTCTCACCAATCGGCTGCCTGGCCAGCGGTTGCGCTGCCATCGGCTGCGCTGCCTTCTGGCCTGCTAGCCAATCGAAACTCTCACCAAGGCTTGAATGCTTTTTGCTATTCTCATCTTCCATCATATTTCCATTTCATTAATAGACTTAAAGATAAATGGCATGTCTATTATAATGTGTCATTTTTTTGGCCGTCTCATCTCTTGGATAAAACCCTTGGCGATGAGACCGACTATAGCCAAAACAAACAATAAGCATAAGATGACGATAAACGACATGGACACATTTATGAACCCGAACAGCTTGACCTCTTTAAGGTACCAGGGAATATCGTCTGCAAGCTGGCTGCCGTTTTCAACAAGCACATCAACAAAAGCCATTAGGTTTAATAGACGCATCAAGTTCATTGTCACTCCTCAACAAAAAGCCTATACAAATCTGCGGTTCTGTGACCGATTCTAACATATGGCGATTTCGCCTTAAGGCATTTAGGCGAACACCTTGTTTTTCAATGAGGACTGATAGACACCTCTGAGGTCGCTTATGCTGGCATCGATGATAGGCCCATCAATCGAGTCGATGACTAAACGGTCTCCACCAACCTCGCCGAGCACGCTAAAGGGGACTTCGAACTCTTTTAGCATGTCAATAAGCTTTTCGGTGTCTGTGTCTTTCAAACTCACTAAAATACGGCTTTGGGTCTCAGAGTACAGGCTCGTAACAGCCGGCAAGCCCTCGTCAATCACCACGCTGGCCCCGATGCCGCCACTGATCGCGCACTCCGCGAGAGCTATGCCCAAGCCTCCTTCAGAAAGGTCATGGGCACTTTGCAGCAAGCCCTTTTGAATAGCGCTACAGACAACGTCCTGCACGTCCTTCTCCAGATCTAAGTCAAGCTCAGGCACATTGCCGGCTACGATGTTAAAGAAGCTTTGCAGGTACTCGCTTCCGCCCAGCTCGTCGTTCGTCTCTCCAACCAGGATAATGACGTCTCCAGCTGCCTTAAAGCTTGGGGAGCAGACCTGCGAGATGTCCTCGACAGTACCCACCATGCCCACAATTGGCGTCGGGTAGATTGCGTTGTTGAAGCTCTCGTTATTGAAGCTGACGTTCCCACTGACCACCGGCACATCGAAAGCCCGGCAAGCATCGGCCAAGCCTTCGATGGAAGACACGAAAGTGTAGTAGATTTCTGGTTTTTGGGGGTTCCCGAAGTTTAAGCAGTCGGTTATGGCTGCTGGCTTTGCACCGACGCAACTCAAGTTGCGGGCAGCTTCGGCAAAGGCAATCTGGGCGCCTCGGTAAGGGTTTAGATAGCAGTAGCGGGCATTGCAGTCGGTAGTCAGGGCTATCCCGGAATTGGTGGTCTCGCCACGCCCTGTGTCACCGACCCGCAAAACAGCAGCATCGGCTCCAGGGGCGATGACGGTATTGTTCATCAGCCGGTAGTCAAGCTGCTCGTAGATCCACGACCGGGAGCTTAGGTTTGGGTTTTCCAGCATCTTCATCAAGCTGTCAGTCAAAGCCTCCTGGCCATTTGGATGGTCAAGGGAGTAGACGTCAAAGCCGGCCAATTCGTCCAGATAAGCCGGCCTTTCATAAGGCGGGTCATAGAGGGGGGCCGACTGTGCCAGCATCTCGGCCGGCATATCGGCAACAATCTGCTCGATACTGTCAGTTGACACCTGCGGGTCGCGGACAATGAAACGGCCTGTGTCGGTAATCTTGCCGATCACTGTCGCGGGAACCTTCCAGCGGTCTGTTATCTCTACTAGCCTGTCCCAGTCTGTGGGCCTTACGATGGCCAACATGCGTTCTTGCGACTCCGAGACCATGATCTCAAAGGCTTGCATGCCTTCCTCCCGCTGGGGAACCAGGCTTACGTCGATATCGATGCCTACCCCGCCCCGGCTGGCCATCTCAGAAGATGCGCTGGATAGCCCTGCTGCCCCCAGGTCGCCCAAAGCGACCAACAGGCCCTCGGACCGCAGCTCCAGGCAGGCCTCTATCAACAGTTTCTCCAAGAAGGGGTCGCCGACCTGAACGGCTGGGCGGAGGTTTTCTGCTGCCTCTTCAAACTGCTGGCTCGCTAGGACCGACGCGCCGCCGATGCCGTCCCGGCCAGTAGTCGAGCCCAGCAAGACAACCAGGTTGCCTATTCCCGAGCCGCGCGCCAAGACCAGCTGCTCTTCGCGCATCAGGCCCACACCCATCGCATTGATCAGGCAGTTGCCTTCATAGGCCTCGTCAAAGTAGACCTCTCCGCCAACCGTAGGCACGCCTAGCCGATTTGCGTAGTCGCCGATCCCAGCAACAGCCTCTTTAACCAAAAACCGTTGTCTTGGCTGGTCAAGGGTACCAAAACGAAGGGATCCCAAAACAGCAATGGGCCTTGCCCCCATGGTAAAGATGTCACGGACGACTCCGCCGACACCGGTGGCTGCCCCATGAAAAGGCTCGATCGCCGAAGGATGGTTGTGCGACTCCATCTTAAAGGCCAGCGCCCAGCCATTGCCGATGCTGATCACTCCAGCGTTCTCGCCCGGCCCCTGCAGCACATGGTCTCCGGTAGTCGGGAACTTTTTCAACTGGCTCCGTGAGTTTTTATACGAACAGTGCTCGCTCCACATCAAGGAGTAGATATAAAGCTCGGTCAACGAGGGAATACGCCCCTGGATATTGACGATCTCGTCATATTCGTCCCTCGTCAAGCCCAGCTCGACAGCCAGGTCCGGGGCAAGCAGGGCGTCCAAGCTTTGCACAGACTCAGATATTGCAGGAGGAATCGCAAGCTGCTTATCCATTTATGTCCTCCAGTCGTTTTACAATTGTGGAGAAGAACGCTTCCCCGTCTTCACTGATAATCCCATCGACTATCTGCTCAGGATGAGGCATCAGCCCAAAGACGTTGCCCCGCTCGTTACAGATAGCCGCAATATCGTCGAGCGACCCGTTTGCGGCAGCGCCCTCGGGAGGCGTACTGCCCTCTGGCAGAGCATAGCGCATGGCTATCTGCCCCTTGGCCTCCATCCGCCCTAAGGTCAACTGGTCACAGTAGTAGTTGCCATAATAGTGGCCGATGGGCATGTCTAAAACGGTGCCTGGGCCAAAGTCCAGCCATTGGCAGACACTTTGCTCAACACGCAAGCTGACCATGCCGCTGATAAACGCCAGCTCCCGGTTTGGCAGTAAAACACCTGGTAAGAGGCCTGCTTCAGTTAGAACTTGGAAGCCGTTCCCGATTCCTAAGACTGGCATACCGGCAACTGCATACTCTTTGACGGCAGCCATAATGGGAGACGGGCCGGCTAAAGCCCCCGGGCGCAAATAGTTGCCGTAAGCAAAGCCGCCGGGCAGGATGATTGCATCATAGGCAGCCAGCTCAGTCTCTTGATACATTACATATTCGGCTTGATATCCCAGATAGCGGATGGCATAGACTACATCCTGCTCACAGCTTGAACCAGGGAATACAACCACCCCGAATCGAAACTCATTCACTTATTATCCTCCTGATTTTTTACTAATAGCTTTATAGTAAAGACTTTAGATGCTTAACACTTGAATTCTCTTAAAGTGTCTTTTCATCCGACGCTGGCTGATCAGCCTAGGACTTCTTCGATTTGATAGTCTTCCATGACTGGGTTCACGAGCAGCTTCTCACACATCTCGGCTACCTCGTCAAGGCTCACATCGTCCATGCATTGCATTTTGATCAGTTTGCCGATCCTCAAGTCGATTACCTTCTCAAAAGCCATGTCAGCCAAGGCCTCACTGGTGGCGCGGCCTGCCGGGTCATGGACCCCTACCTTGTTTGTCACATAAATATTGTATTGCTTCATCTACACTCCTGAACTAGTGGTTATTCGACGGATTCCTGTTCGTCAGCAACAACTGCTTTTTTATTCTCATGCCTTTTTGCCGTGCGTTTCGCCATCTTGGCTTGGGCAGCTTGGGCAGCTTGGGCCTTATCTACCTGGGCATGTTTGGCCTGTTTTGGCGATAGCTTGTCAGCTTGGTTGACAGTGTTGCGGTAGGCTAATGTTATTGGCCTGATTTTCGTGAACTCGGCAACCAGGCTTAATCCTAAAAAGACATAGGAGGGCACTAGGACGAACATGTTCGGCCTGCCGTCCTCGCTTCTCGACATAAAGAAGAAGGTCAAGACCATGAATACCCCTGCGGCTCCCAGGCAGAGCCAGTTAATCAAGCGGTATTTCTTGTACTCCGGATCCTCCCTGACATTGCCGTTGAACCGCGCCACCCTTTCTTCCAGCGAGAGGGTGTTGATATCTTCTGTTGTCTCTATTATCGCCACATTCTCATCGGACTTTGCCTCATTGCCCTCGCCTCGGGCTACGCGGGCCTTGGCCTCGACTGTGCGCTCTGCTTGTTTTGCCCGTGCTGCCTTACGTTGCCGTTCAGCTGCCTTTTTAGCAATCTTGTCCTTTCGCTCTTGCTCGGCTGCCCTTTTTTCGGCTGTCGTCTCGGGCTTGCCTTTGATGCGGACAGAGGCTGCTGCAGTGGTGGCCGGTTTTGCCGAAGAAGCCGATTTGCGCGACTGTCCGCTTGGGCCGTTTCCTTGGTAGCGCTCGTTTAATGGGTTACGTTGTGCCATTTTCATATCTCCTAAGTGTTTTAACCCGTCTACTATATCAAATGCTCGGCAAAAGCTTACGTACAAGTATAAATCCTTTTAGCCTGCCGGTAGTTCAAACAAGGTCTTCGCCAGTCACCGACTCAGTGAGCAGAACATAGCGCCTGGAAATCTCGTCTGGCAACTCGTCTGGCAGCCGGTCTTGGCTTAAAAGCACACCTGGGTTCATTGACATCCAATCAAGCAAGGGCTGTAGTACGAAGAGCTTGTTTGGTGTGTCCTGTTCCTGGCCGTCTGGGCTTTCAGCTACTTCCCAGAGCAGTGAGTTATCCGGCGTTGGGACACTCGTTATGACAATCTGGTTGTCTGAAGTGCCAAAGCGCAAGGAGATATCGACAAACAAGGCCCCGCGCGACTTTGCCAAACCATGGATGATCTCGTACAGCTCCAAAGCATTGGAGCAGAGCACCATGGCATCCTTGTTCCCATAGAGTTCGATGGTCTTCATCAGGTCGATCTGCGAACCGGCATTATGGTCTATGGCGTAGATCTTATCCCCCAAGTCACCGTCAAGCAAATAGGGGATATATATGCACTGGTCGAGCAGGTTGTTAAGCGTCAAACCAGGCTCAGCATCGACTCCGCCGACAGTTCCCTTGGCTAGGTACTCATCTATCAGGCCCTCTGTCAGATAACCATGCACCTTTACATTCAACGGAAACTCGTCGACCTTGGACAACAGCATAAAACGGCCTTCAAGCTCGTCGGCATAAACCAGGAAATCATCGGGGAGGTCATGAATGTCGGCACTTATATAGTTAGAGTCCAAAATGCCCTCGAAAAGCTCATACCAAAAGATGGAAAGCTGGGTGATTGCTTTTCCCTTATTGGGGATAAGGTCAAAAACCAGCTGGCCGTCATAATAAAAGCGATCGTGGGCAACCATAAGCAATTGGTCCTTGAGGTCATAAATATCAAAGCTGTTGTTTGCATAATCAGGTCTTATATCGTCTGCAAGTGCCAAGACTGCCTCCTTCTCGTTGGTTTATAAGCCATTTTACGTTAGAACGTCGTCTCCAGCCACTTCAGCAGCTAAAGAAAGATATGAGTTTAAACGCCGCGTAGATAGGGTTTGGCTGTTGATTGCCTCTAAAACCGCACATTCCGGCTCGCCGGCATGCCGGCAGTCACGGAACTTGCACTGAGCAGCCAGCTCGATGACGTCTGCAAAGACTTCAAACAGTCCGGCCTCGTGTAGGTAATTGCCTATCGTCCTGACTCCCGGAGTATCATAGTAGCCTCGCTCGTCAGCAAAGACGATGCGTCGGGCAACTGTCGTATGGCGTCCTGCCTGGTCTTTTTCACGCGTTTTGCCGGTAGCCAGGTCAGGGCTTCCGATCAAAGCATTGATCAGTGAGGACTTCCCGACACCCGACCTGCCAAAGAACACGGTCATCGTCTGGGGCGGGCATAGTTCGAACAAGCCCGGCATGCCTTGGCCGGTGAGGGCAGAGACAGCAACCACGGAAAGACCCTCAGCCAGCTCTTGCACCTTCTTGACCTCGTTTTCACTGGAACCCGAGAACAAGTCTAGCTTGTTCAAGGCCACGGTTACCCGGCCACCGCTTTCATATGCTGCTACCAGCTGCTTTTCAAGGTAGTCTAAGTCGAGGTCGCGTTTGCCTAAGGCTTCCACAATCACCACTTGGTCAAAGTTCGCTGCCAGGAAATGCTCTTCGATCAGGCCTTCCCCAACGCTGGGATGCTCTCGGCATAATCGCCTGGCCAAAAGGGTCTCACGTGGTTTTATCCCGATAATTTGAGGAAGATCCTGGTCAGACGATTGAACTAGGTCCAAATAATCGCCAACAGTGGCTTTTAGCTCTTCGACGGAAAAGCTGGCTGCATATTCTGCCCGTTGGTCAACTCCGTCGATCCGTACCAGGGGCAGGGTCCGATCGAGTGTTATGAGCTGACCGCTTAACTGCATACCAGGCTGACTAATAACTGCACTTGGAGCCAGTTAAAGCTCGGCGAGTATCTCTTGGACGAGGTTTTGCATTTTTTGTGCCGCAAATGCTGCTGTTTTGATCACATCGTCGCCGCTGAGCGGCTCGTCTAGGATACCGGCAGCCATGTTGGTGATCAAAGAGAGCCCGATTGTCTGCATGCCTTTGAAATTCGCGGCGATGACTTCGAACACGGTGGACATGCCTACAGCGTCAGCCCCCCATATCCGAAAAGCCCTGATTTCTGCAGGTGTCTCAAAACTTGGGCCGCGGACCCCCAGGTAAACCCCCTCCTGTAGACTGATGCCTTGTTTTTTTGCCGCAGCATGAACGGTCTCTCTTAGGGCAGGGGTATAGGCATAGGTCATGTCGATGAACTCATGCAAGCCTTGCTCGTTGCCAATGGTCAGAGGGTGGGACCCTGTCAAATTGATGTGGTCAGTTATCAGCATGATGTCGCCGACTGCAAAATCAGTGTTGATGCCGCCGGCGGCATTTGTTACCAACAGTGTCTGTGCCCCTAGGGCGTTTAAGACCAAGAGGGGAAAGACTGTGTCTTCGGGGTCGTTGCCTTCGTAATAGTGCAACCGCCCCTGCATGCAGACAACTGCCTTAGCCTTGATTCGGCCAAAAATCAAGCGTCCGATATGGCCTGGTGCCCCACTGACCTTGAAATGGGGGATATCCTGGTAATCTATTATGACTTGGTTCTCGACCAACTCGGACAATCCGCCTAGGCCAGAGCCCAAGATAATCGCATATTCCGGAGCCTCGTTTAAGAAAGGCTGGATAAAACTAGATGCTTCGCTGATTCGATCTACTAACAACATGCCCTGACTCCTCGTTTTTTTAAAAATCCCCTTTTAAGACTATTAGGTTTTTTGACCTACCTGCCCCGTCAAACCCGACCATCAAGCTGGCCTGCTTGTCACCAGCTATTATAGTTAAGCCGGCAACTTTAATGCCTAGCATCTTATATAAAGCGTCATTTCAGCCTTTGGCTAGTGGGGCTTTTGAGGCGCTTTTGAGGCGCTTTTGCCCATAACGCTTTTTTAGCTGAGCTGGTGGGCTTTTGTTGTACAGACTCGGTGTTGGGGCAAACCTGCCACAGAATTACGCTTGGGGGTGCGGACGAAAAGCCAGGCCTGGCCTGCTGCAGATTGACGATTGTCTGCGATTTTTTCGCCGCTTCAAAAAAGCTGTTTTGCAAAAGCCCTGGTCAGTAATTTGCCTACTCGGAGTAACATAATTTTTACCCGTCAGAATTGCGTGTAAATTCGCAAACTCATCGCACCACTAATCGCACATATCCGGACTAATCGCACAATGGTGCGTTAAGTTTGGACAT
>WRNE01000021.1 GCA_009776725.1 Coriobacteriia bacterium | reverse complement strand
GGCGTTGCTGCGTCAGGCTTTCGCCCATTGCGCAAAATTCCCCACTGCTGCCTCCCGTAGGAGTCTGGGCCGTGTCTCAGTCCCAGTGTGGCCGATCAGCCTCTCAGCCCGGCTACCCATCATTGCCTTGGTGAGCCTTTACCCCACCAACTAGCTAATAGGCCGCGAGCCCATCTTTTGCCGTCGGAGCTTTCCCCATGGAACATGCGTAATCATGGGAGTATCTGGTATTAGCTTGGGTTTCCCCAGGTTATCCCAGTGCAAAAGGTAGGTTGCTCACGTGTTACTCACCCGTTCGCCACTTTATACACCCCCGAAAGGGCTTTAATCGTTCGACTTGCATGTGTTAAGCACGCCGCCAGCGTTCATCCTGAGCCAGGATCAAACCCTCCGTTTAAATTTAACAGCTTTAAAGCTGTTGCAAACAAAAAGTCTGTCTTGGTCTTGCCTGAAGTCTTTGTCTCTTTTTGACAGTACAATCAGGCGATATAAAATTCACTTGGCATTTAATTAGCAGCAATATTGCTGCTATGTAACCGAGATCTCCCGACGGGGTCGGAGTATCTCAGAAACGCGAATCGCTACATCTCAGTATCCAGTTTTCAAGGTGCTGTCGGTGCTTTCGGCAAACCTCAACTATCAATCTGCCTTACAAGCTCCTTCGCTTGCGCTTCAACACACACGCAAGACGCGAAGAGACATACTATCTCTTAAGGAGTAGGATTGTCAAGAAAATAACTCAACAAATAAATAACATCACGATTTGCTTACATTCTTTACCCCTGAATCTTACAGAGGGTCTCTAAGTCTACTCTATAATGGATGTTTCGACAAGTATTAATCGTTGGTATGTTGCACAAATTCATAACTGTAAACTTGGATACGGCTTTTTTGTGTTCTTTGGTCTCGTAGGGCCGGTTAGGAACAAGATATATGCAAACAGAGACATATGCTCCACTAAAAGAACTTGAACAAATACTAAGTGGCTTAGGCAGCGTGCTTGTTGCTTTCAGCGGCGGAGTCGACTCCAGCCTTTTGCTGGAAGTCGCTTTTCGAACACTAGGCCCTGACAACTGCTTGGCAGTCTGCGCTGTCTCTGAAGTTTTTACTGAACGCGAACTTAACGATGCCCGTGCTTTTTGCCAAATCAGGGGAATCCCTCTTAAGGTCATCGAGCACGATGTCTTTGCCATTCCCGGTTTTATCGATAACCCTCCAGACCGCTGTTACATTTGTAAGAAATCCTTGCTTGCCGAGTTGTCCATTATCGCCCATGAGCACAAACTGGCAGCTTTGATAGAAGGGTCGAACCTCGACGACCTTGGCGACTACCGCCCTGGACGCCAGGCAGTCACAGAGATTGGTGCGCGCAGCCCCCTTTTGGAAGCAGGCTTCAACAAAGACTTGATACGTAAGCTGTCGCGCGAGCTCGGCTTAGAATCAGCCGATCGGCCGGCTCAAGCCTGCCTAGCCACACGTTTTGCTTTTGGGGAGAAGCTCACTGCCGCAAAGCTTGGCATTGTGCAGCAGGCAGAGGCTTATCTTCATGACCTAGGCTTTGGACTGGTCCGAGTGCGGGCTGGCGAACAAGCCGACTGCAGCACTGAAGGCTTAGACAGTGCTCCCCTTTACGCCCGCATCGAATGCGACGAGGCGGGTTTAAAGATACTCTCTGACCCAAAAGTGGCAGACGATGTCCAAACCAGGCTTAAAGGATTCGGTTTCTCAGAAGTCAGCATCGACCGTGCCGGCTACCAGATGGGCTCGATGAACAAGACCCAAGGAGCCAAAGGCTAAACCAGCGAGTTGGACGCCAGAGGTAAACCGGCTCAGTCCGCCCAGGGGTAGTTCTCGCCTACCACCACCAGGATATCGCCATTGAACTTGTAGTTATTCTCACAAGGGATCACCCTGCCAAAGCCCAGCCGCATCGCTATGTCGTTTGCCGCAGGCAGGTCGGCCTCAAACCTGTAGATGATAAACGTCTCTTTATAGACCGCAGAGTTGGTGTTGCCGATCTCGCCTTGCTGGTAACCAGCCAAGGCCAACATATCCGAAACAGCGGTCGCCGCTCCCGGGTAGCCCCAGCCGTTGCGCACATCCACAACAAAAGAAGCACATTGGTCAGACGTCAGAATACCGTCATTGCCGGTAATTGTGCCGTCTGGTTGGTAGCTGTCTGGGGTAACGCCCAATAGGTACGAATCTAGGCCATAGTCGGTCGGATCAGGGTATTTGCCAGCAGCTATCTGGGCAACCATATTACGCCAAGTGCTCTCATATGGGATTTCGTAGGAGATACCATCGATATACGTAGAGTAACAGGGTACTGTATAGCTGACTATGTCATATTCCTGTATGCCTCGAAAAGCCAGGGCTAAATTGATTATTTGGTCCACAGTCAGGCTCGAGGTAGTCATAGAGGCGATGTTCTCGATTGATGTGATGATCTCGTCGACACTGCCTGAAAGCACTTGTTTGGCCAAAGCCTGCAAGAACGTCCGTTGGTTTGCCTGCCGCTGGTAGTCAGACGAATCGTATTTACGCGTGCGGACAAAAGTCAAAGCCTCCTCGCCGTTAAGCGTTTGCACCCCTGGAGACAGGATGGCAGGCCCTGCGTCTGGGTCATTGACTGGCACCGGCACATCGACAGTAACCCCGCCTAGGCTGTCTACCAGGCTGACAAACCCGTAGAAGTTCACCTCGGCAAAACAGGCGATGTCAATCCCCGCAAACAAAGAGACTGTCTTCATTGACAAGGAAAAACCCCTCTCGTCAATGTCTCGATAGCCATATAAAAAATTCTCATGTTCTTGCTCGCCCCAATGGTAAGCGTGGTTGATCTTATCCAGACCATAGCCTGGTATCGTTACCCGAGTATCCCGTGGTATAGAGATCATGGCGATCTTTTTTTGCGCCGGGTCAATATGCAGCAGTATTATCGTGTCTGACCGGGGTATGCTGGCCTCGCTTTCACTGTCCACCCCGAGCAAGAGCATAAAGAATGGGGACAGCGGGTCGGCAGGAGGAGTGAACAGGCCTTCAAACGCCTCATCGTCGAAATTTATGACATTCCCTGAATAGTCTGTATGAATCATGTCGTCCCACCGTGGCGCCAACACCAATTTGTAGAAGCCAAAAGCGGTGGACACAGAGATAACCGCACAGACCAAGACGACACTCAGCAGTGTTGTCAAGATCTTGCCACGACGGCGGCGGGCCCGGGTTTTTGCATAATTATCAGCAGACATATCCCGCGACAAGGCCGTAGCATCAGTAAAGACCTCGGAGCGGGCAGTTACAAGGTTTACTTCCTTGGGTCTATTCTTTTTCGTTTTAGTTTTATTAGTATTCGACCTTACAGACGTTCTTGTCGAAGCCATGGAGAGCATCTCCTTTTTTTACCTACCACACTGTGACGTTTATACTACATTCTCCCTACCGCAAAGCTCTATTTGCAATGAGTTACGCCAATTCTACCTGATATGCTGCGAGCATGTTGTGCTCGTTTAGCTACTGTTAAGTAAAGTGATCTCGCTCAAGGCGATAGGAGAATATACGCTAACCGTTGGCTTTGATGTCGGCAATGGCTATCGTCAAGTACCTCGGCCTTATCCAACGCCAGGGCATCAGGCAACAAGTCCTAGCCTAGTCTCTAGAGATGCTTGCGCCTAGGGACTGCAGCTTTGAGACGAAGCCCTCATAGCCCCTGTCGATATGCTCGGTGTTAGTGACCCGGGTCTGGCCTTCGGCTGCAAGCCCGGCTAGGACCAAGGCTGCTCCAGCCCGTAAATCGGACGAATGCACTGTGGTGCCATGCAAACGGCTGACTCCAGTGACATATGCGAAGTGCCCCTCGGTAACAATGTCAGCACCCATGTTGACAAGGTCTTCTGCATGCTGGAAACGGTTCTCGAAGATGTTCTCAGCGATGCGGGACCGGCCTTCGGCCAGGCTCGCCATCACCATGAATTGAGCCTGCAGGTCAGTCGGGAAACCAGGGAAAGGCAAGGTCTGGATATCTGTTGCCAAAAGAGGCTCCGACAGGTTGCGGCTGACGGTTACCGAAGACTCGGTCTTCTCCACATAAAGGCCTAGCTGCTGCATTTTCAGCAGCGCCGTGGCAAAGTAGTCGGGGCTGATCCCTTGGACGGTGACCGGGCCGCCAAGCAAGGCAGCGGCAACGAGGAAGGTTCCGGACTCGATTCGGTCGCCGACGGTGTGGTGGTCGGCCGGGTGCATGGCCGAGGTGCCTTCGACTACGATGTGCGAGGTGCCTGCTCCGGTGATTTGCGCGCCCATCGAGTTCAGGTAGTTGGCGAGGTCTGCGATCTCGGGCTCGCGAGCTGCGTTGTCGATGATGGTCGTCCCTTTGGCGAGGGTGGCAGCCATCATCAGGTTCTCGGTGGCTCCGACGCTCGGAAAGCGCAGGTAGACAGGGGCGCCGGTCAGCCCGCCGGGTGCTGAGGCATGGATGTACTCGGTATCGGTGAAAAACTCCATGCCTAAAGCCTCGAGGGCGGCGAAGTGGATGTCGAGCTTGCGCTCGCCGATCTGGCAGCCTCCGGGAACGGCCACGTGGGCCTCGTGGTAGCGGGTCAGCAGGGGGCCGAGCACAGCGATCGAGGCGCGGATCTGGTTGACTAGCTCGGCGGGCGCGGTGAGGCTGGTCAGATGGGCGGTATCGATGGTCAGGGCGGCGCCGGCACGGTCAAAGTCGACAGCGATGCCCATGCTTTTGAGTACTTCTGCCATTAAAAAGACATCTGAGATGTCGGGCACGTTGGTGATGTGATGGGTTCCAGGTGCAAGAATCGATGCTGCCATCAGCTTGAGCACGGAATTCTTGGCTCCGCTGGCTTGGACGGTACCTTGGATAGGATATCCGCCTTCGACGATAATATCTGCTGCTGTGTTCATGATGCTCCAGTTGGTATCGGTCTGGCTTGTCAACCTTTAGAGGTGATCCCTAGCTATTTGCCTATAACGGTCCTACTGTTTCTTTTATTATCTTGTTTTAAAGACTCGCTGTCTTGCATAAAACCATTACTGCGTATGCTAAGTGACTTGGAGATGCAAAACAAGGGTTTTTTTCATTTGAGGCCTTGACAAGTATCCATAGTGTGTTAGTGTGGTGGTACACTTAAGGAGGTGACACTATGATACGATGGGAGCAATGGGGCTTGACTTTTGACGACCGGTACCCTATCTACCGCCAAATAGTCCAACAGTTCAATCGGGCTTTTGTGCGAGGCGACATTCTTACCGGCGAACGTATTCCTTCTATCCGCGAGTTATCGAACCTGCTGAAAGTCAACGCCAACACCATTCAACGTGTCTATCAAGAAATGGAGCGTGACGAGTTGATTAACAGCAGACGTGGTACGGGTTATTTTGTGACCGAGGACCAAGACAGGATTGATGGGCTTCGCCTTCAGCTGGTTGAAGAGTCAATGCAGAGGTTCGTCGAAGAAATGCGGGCCTTAGGCAACCAGGACGAGGACATCATTGACCGGCTTCAAGCTTATCTGAGAGGAGGCGAGCCTGATGCCAAAGGTGCTTGAGATTGAGAACCTACACAAGAGCTTTAACAAGACCGAAGCCTTACGGGGTGCCAGCCTGACCGTCTCATCGGGTCAGATCGTTGGCTTGCTAGGCCCGAACGCCTCGGGTAAGACTACCCTTTTAAAGACAATTGCCGGGCTTTACCAGCCTACATCTGGAGAAGTACGCTACTACGCAGTTGAGACAGGGGGCGGCGGAGCTGCCGGGTGCAGTTGGGACGGGGGCGGCGGGGCTGCCACTAGCAGTGGGACTGCCGTCTTGCCGGGAAGCAATGCACGGTCAATGGTCAGCTTCTGCCCTGACAACATGGCTTTTCCCAGATGGATGTGCGTCAACGACGCTTTTGCCTTCTACCAGGAAATGTACCTTGACTACTCGCCTGCCCGTGCAGAGGAGCTGGTCTTGATCTTGGAGCTGACAAGCTTTATGGACACTCCCATCCACCGCCTGTCCAAAGGCATTCGGGAGCGGCTGGTCTTGGCCTTGTCCTTGTCGCGGGAGACTTCGCTTTACATGTTAGACGAGCCTTTAGACGGTATCGACCCTGTCGGGAAGACCCTGATCATCGATGCCTTGCTGTCGATGAAGCCCCCTCAAGCATCGATGCTGATCTCGACCCATCAAGTAAAGGACATAGAGCGGGTCTTTGACAGTGTCTTCTTTTTGTCCAAGGGGGCAGTTGTTTTCGCAGGTGATTGTGACGCCTTACGTGCAGAGAGGGGCCAAACGGTAGAGCAGGTTTATTTGGAGGTGTTTATCAATGAAGGCGCAATTTAAATATGCTTTTCGGGCAGGCCTTTCAGTGCGCGCAGTGGTCTTTGCCGTGATTGTCCTATTAGAGCTCGCGTTGTTTTTTGCAATTAAGATGCTGAATAGTAATTTCGTGCTCCCGATAATCGCAGTTACCATCAGCGGTATCGCTATCGGCGTGATGGTGACAGTCAACATAGTCAGTGACATCCTGGTCATGCGGCGGATGATCGCGACTCCTGACGCCTACCTGATCGCTTTAATCCCAGTCCCCCGCTGGAAGACCTTGCTCGCCAATGTCGTCGCTATGTCGGTAATGGATGTGATCACCACGACAGTGGTGATTCTCGGGGTCATAACCATGGCCTTTTCGCTAACAGGCCCCCTAAGCAACGAGGTTTTCAGGGAGATGCTGGGAAGCGCCTCAGGCGGGCCGGCGGCTTTGCTGTTGTCGGCTTTTTTCACCATCGCCTCTTACCTGTCGGTGCTGACGACTGTCTTGTTCGCAGTTACTGCCCGCAGCTCCATCCTGTACAACCAGCAGTTCCGAACCCCGATAACTGTCCTTCTGGCTTTGGCGATTAGGTTCATAATCAGCCTGACTCCCCTGCTTTTACTGCCTTTTGGCAAGCTTGTCCGCTTTGGTTTGTTGTTTAACATCACTTTAAGCAACATCGGAAGCGCTTTCTACATTATCTTGTTATTTGGCGAGGCGGTATTGCTTTTCAGCCTGACGGCCTGGCTTATGGAAAGGAAGATAAACATATGAGCATAAAGAGAGCCTCTAACCGGGCAAACCTGCCTGTCCGGTCGTTTTTGTCAGTTATCGCTTGCCTGCTTGCCTGCACTTTGACAAGCGCATGTGTTACAGTCAATGTACCATCGATGACCGATGGGATAATCGGAGAGGGAACGCCAACAGACATGAATTACCAAGTCGATACATACAACGAGGTCCGCTCGAGCATTTTTTGCGACATCGAGTACTACTCCCAGCCTTCAGACACTGTCACTTTGAGGATCCAGCCTAACCTTGTCGAGTATATCGAGATAAAAGTGATAAACGGGGTCTTATATATCGACTCGACAAAGAATTTCCAATGGTCTGACGAGACCCCGGTGCTTACCGTGTCTACTCCAAGCCTGGTTGCGGTCACGATATCAGGTGCTGGAACCTTTACCGCCCACGACACTATTGCATCTGACTCCTTTTCTTTAAGGGTCTCAGGAGCAGCCAACGCCACAGCCGAGCTCGATGTCGACAAGCTCTACCTAAACATCACTGGGGCAAGCGACAATATCACGTTCTCCGGCAGAGCGGACACCGCTGACATCCTCGTTTCAGGTGCTGCTACGATCAACGCCTTGTCCCTCCAGACACGCGAGACGAGCATCGATCTGTCGGGCTTTGGCAGTATCAAGGTCAGTTGCTCGGGGTCATTGAGCATCAACGCCAGTGGGGCCGGACAAATCGAGTACCGAGGTACCCCCGCTTTGGACATCAACGACTCCGGAGTGGTCGATATCAGGCAGGCCGACTAAAGGCCCATTCAGCTGAGCCTTTAATCGCCCACCCCCATTGTCCTTTATGTGGAGAAACCCATGGCGTCGTGCTACCCAACTGGCAAGTGCGGCACGGAGGTGCCTTAAACATGGGCTTCTCCACATAATTACCTTGCTTGTTTGAGGGGCAAGAGGCCTAGTACACGCCGTATTCCTTAACCGTTTCGAACATGGCTTCGACATTTTCAGGAGGGTAGTCGTGCAGGCCGCTGTCCAGGTCGAAGATGTAGCCGCCACCGGAGGCGCAGACGTCGAGCAGCGCCTTGACTTGGTCGATGACCTGCTGTTTTGTCGAGTGGTTGAGGGAGTAGGCCGGGAAGTTCCCCGAGAGGCAGGCGATGTGGCTTAGGGCGGACTTGGCTGTTGCCATGTCCACCTCGTCGATATGCACGATGCATTTGCCGGGTGGCAGCTGCTCGAGGTACTTCAGGCGGGTGTAGTAGGGGCCTTCGGTGTAGACGTAGGGGACCATGCCGACATCGATGATGGCGTTGACCAGTTGCATGAGGTAGGGCCAGTAGTACAAGGCGTAGTGCTCGTCGCTCATCAGTCCGTCCATGCCTTTGTGCATGGGAATGGTGACCAGGCGGTCAGGCTGTGCGTTCGCCCGGATCGCCGCAGTAGCCAGCCTCACGTGCCGGTCAAGGTAGGACTGGACGATATCGGGATGGTCGTACAAGTCGGCACCAGCGCCCATCGTCCCGCGCAGGTACTCGCTGTAGGAGTCAAAGGCAACGATCGTCTTGAATGCCGACATCACCGGGTAGCCAAGCTCCTCAACTTCGGCTGCGAACTGGCTTTGCTGCCGGCTGTACTCGGCCTTCATCTCGCCTAGCTCGCCGAGGTTCTTAAACATCTCTTTTACCGGGGGCTGGCTGGCAGCGATAGCTAGCGCATCGAGGTTCGGGCTGGGATAGACCAGCGACTCTATGGCCAGCTGCGCCAGTGGTGCCAGCAGTGTGCTCATGCTTGGCAAGGCCTTTGTCAGCAAGGCGCCGGTGATGTCGCTGGCCAGCAGCTCGACATCCTCGTCTTGGAGCAAAGGGAACTCTATGAACTGCCGGACGAGGTTGTCGTCAAAGGCGTTTCCGGGCATGCCGGGCCAGTAATAGACATTGGTCTGGGCCTTTTCGTTGATCTTGCCCTGCCCCTCCATGATCCCGCCAAAGGTGTGGCCAGAATCGATGTCGAGGTCTCGCAGGTACCTTCTGATCGCATCCTTTGTCTTTTCCAGGTCGTATACAACCTCCGCCATCGTGTAACCACAACGGTAATAGGCAAACGAGTTGGTGCTTGGCTCGATAATCGGCACGCGGTCTGGCTCATGAAGCGCCACCGCGTCTAAGAACCGCTTCTCCCGCTGATTGTAGTCATTCATATTATTGACCTCCCCAAGAGTTAGACATGCTCCTTTGCCTGCCAGGACAATCGGTTTTTTGGCAGTGGCATGCTTATTGCTAAGTATAGTGAATGTGGGAGGCGGGCGGGGTCTTGGGGTGATGTGTGCGGGAGGGACCTTGGGGTGTGGCGCTTGGGTCATGAGGCGTGGTGCTGGCGTGCCCTCTCTATGCATGCTAGTGTTATAATGTACTTAAACAATATTGCCGTTTTCAGCCCTAAGTGCTACAGAATTGCGGTAGGGTACACTTTTTTCGAGAAAAAATTTATGTTACTTAAGTATGACAATTTTCTAACCAGGGCTTTTGCAAAAAAGTCTTTTTCAAGGGTAGAAAAAAGTGTACCCTACCGCAATTCTGTAGCACTTAGCCTTAAATAACGTTGAAGGCAAAGATTAATATAATACTAGTGTATAGGGAATCATTCCGGTACAGGTACTCAAAGAGGTGGGGAGCTTAGGTAGGCTAGCTTTGATGGAAGGCTTTTTGCTTCATGGCTAAGACTCTTTAATAGAGTCAAGCCAAAACCTAGTGCTTGGTTCGGGAGCGTCGTAAAGCTGGAGGACCCTTTGATCGGTGACCTTGGGCTGCTACCCGGCAGAGGCCTACTCCCCTTAAGACGTACATGGGCAGGCACTTGAAATCATCCGCAGTACCAACCGTAAACTTAGGACACAGCGGCTATAGAACCTGGGACGCACCAGGCACGTTCTTATCCACATATTAATGTTGCGAAGGAAGAAAGACTAGATAGTCTCGCCGATGCCGTACTTGGCTTTGATCCGTGTAAACTTGAGCATCCATGGCTTGTAGATCAAGAACAAGAACACAACTGTGGAGAAAACATGGCTTGCCCCATAGCTAAGCCCTGCCAAGTAGACAGCTGCTATGCTTTGTGACGATGAGGCCCCCATGAAGCCGAAGGCCGAGTAGGTGTCCATCACCACGTTGTAGAAAAGGGACATGATGGCCCCAAACACACAGACTTGCCAACGTTTCTTCATGAACTCCTTGTCGGCTATCGCTCCTGCTAAATAGCCCATCAGGCCCCAGTTGTACATTTGCCAAGGCGTCCATGGCCCCTGGCTCAAGAACAGGTTGGAGACGATGGCTATTAGGGCCCCAGTCATGAAACCGCTGCGCTTGCCGAAGCCTAGTCCGGAAATAATCACCATTGCACTGACCGGCGACAGGTAAAAGACAGGCGTCATCACAATGCGCAGGGCAACAGCCAAGGCAGCCATGACCACGATCGGCATAATGTCCCGAGGCTTGACACTGGTGTTCTCGAAGCGCAGGAAGAACGGCAGCAAGGCGACCATGGCGACCATTGCTGAGAGCAGAGCGGTCTGTTTGAACTCAAAGATGATCGAAGCGGCTAGAACCACGGGTACCACAATGAGCAGCAAGGGCTCCAGCCAATCCAGGATGCGCGACAGGCGGCTGCGCGGCTCTGCGGGTGGGCCCGGGGGGCTAGGAGCCGCAGGCAAGGTTTTCTCCACATGAGGATTATTTGACATAGTTGTAGACGTCTCCCAGGCGGACACAGTTGGGCAGGCTCTCGCGGGTGATGCGGTAGATGACGGTGGTGTAGAAGATGTTTTTAGAGAAGAACTCGTGGACCGGCCCGCTGCCGACCAACGATCCGTTGAAAAGCATGCTGCATTCGTCGACGACTGTTGCTACGAAGTCGAGGTCGTGGCTGACAATGACAATGGAGTGTCCGTCGTCGGCGAGGTCGCGGAGGATGCCCATCAGCTCGGCCTTGGTGAAGGCGTCGAGCCCTTTGGTCGGCTCGTCCAGCAATAGAAGCTGCGGCTTCGCCAACAACAGCTTGGACAAGGCCAGTTTTTGCTGCTCGCCTCCCGAGAGGTCGTAGGGGTGGCGGTTCTCAAGTCCGTTGAGGCTTAGACGGTCTATCCAGTAGTCGACCTCGCTGCGCTGGTTGGTGCCTCCGCGCCCGTCGTCGAGTAACTCTGCTAGCATACTATCCTGCGTGAAGAGTGCCTTGGGGTCTTGGGGCAGGGCCGAGCTGACGAGGTTGGCAGCGCGTTTGAGCGTCCCGCGCTGCGGCTTGCGGACGCCGGCGAGGATTGCCAGCAAGGTCGACTTGCCGCTGGCGTTTGATCCGACGATGCCGCTGATGCGTCCGGAGTAGAGCTCTAAGGAGAGCTCTTTTAGCACCGGGGGGGCTTCACGGGCATAGGCAAACCAGATGTGTCTGGCTTGGAGCAGGAGCTCTGGCGGAGCAGCGGGAGGCTGCGGGGCGGCGGGAGCCAGCGGAGTGGCGGGAGGCAGCGGGGTGGCAGGAGGCGGCGGGGTGCTCGTGCCATTATGGCCTGCCAGCTGCGAATTAAAAGCCAAGCGGCGGATCAGCCAGTCCCGCCCATCGCGGACAGTGAGCGGCAGTGGGCGAAAATCAGGCTCGACCAGGTGCGCCAGCTGCGTTGCCGACGGCAAGGCAGGCAGGTAATAGGTGTAGTCGGTTATGCATTTGTCGATGAAGTCCTGGAAGCTGCCCGAAAAACCGACCGTCTTGTCAGCGATAAAGATCACCTGGTCAGTAAGCGATGCTACCTCTTCAAGGTCGTGGGTGATCATCACGACGGTGACTCCAAGCTCCTGGTTGACTCGGTAGAGGGCATTGACGAACTCCCTGGTCGCCAGGGGGTCAAGCTGAGAGGTCGGCTCGTCCAAAAGCAGCAGCCGAGGCTGCATGACCATGATCGCCGCCAAGTTGAGCAGTTGTTTTTGTCCGCCAGACAGCTCGCTAGTGCTCTTCTCGAACCATGATGTGATGCCAAAGAAACTCGAGGTCTCGGCAATGCGGCGGTGCATCTCGTCAAAGGAGGTGCCTAGGTTCTCCAGCCCAAAGGCCAGTTCGTGCCAAACCGTGTCCGTGACGATCTGTGAGGCTGGGTCTTGGAGCACATAGCCGACCTGGATGGACGAGGCGGCGATCTGTGTTTCGTCGTACCGTAGCTGCTCGCCGAATATCTTGATCGACCCGCTTCGGTTCCCGAGGGCGGCCAGCTCGGGCTTGAAGCTGGTGAGCAGTGTCGTCTTGCCGCTTCCCGTCATCCCGGCGAGGACTGCAAAGCTGCCTTCCTCCACGGTCAGGTTGATGTTGCGCAAGGCCTCATAGGGCATGACTGTACTGGGATCGCCAGTCGATGGCTGGGCGGCAGGCTGACCTGCACTGCTACTGCTGGACGGCGTTCCTGAACTAGTTTGGCCAGCCCGAGCTCTGCTCATGTCTCTGCCAGATTGAATAGAAGCGTCGGGTACAGCAAACCCCGGGTAGCTAAAAGAGTAGTTTAAAACTTCGATAGCTGCCATTTCAGACGAATCCCCCCTTCGTAAACGAGTGGAAAAGCCATAAAACAGACATAGGGTATATAGGCCCAAGTGACCCTAAGGGCGCTCATCAAGGGATAGAAGAGAAAGCCCTGGACGACCTGGTACTCGCCGATAATCGCAATGACCAGCAGAACCGCTGTGACCACAAGCATCACCCCGTCGCGTAGCGTCCAATACAAGGGAAGGTAAGACGTCCTGCGCGTCGAGCCGTAGGCCCGGGCCCGCATGGAGGCAGCCGTAGCCAGGCCGGTCTCCATGCTCCAGCCCATCAGTATCGACGACAGCCGGACCGGCCAATTAAGCTTTGCCAGGACCGATGAGCCCTTGCTCGGCCTCATCCAGTCCGGCCCGTCGGACGGCTCTACCGTCCCAAACCTCCCGGCTTGGGCAGGAGTGGCTGCTTGAGGCACGTTGCCCGGAGGCAAGGGCCCGGTCTTCTCCCCATAAGCAAAGGCCTTGTGGGCATTATTGATCTGCTGCGACTTATGCAGTACCTGGGGGATGAAGTTAAAGATCATCGAGACCATCATCGTGGTTACCGGGATTACCCAGCTAAAGAGGGCCAAGAAGCGGTCGGACCCGACGACGGCCTGATAGCATTGGAACCACATCAGCACAGCGGCGAGCATGCAGCCAAGCGAGATGCCATACTGCACGGCTTCTAAAGTCACGGGGTTCTTGAACAGGTAAAACACCAGCGTAAAGCCCTGGTGGACGAATATCGCATTGAAAACGGTGATCACAGCAAGGATCAACAGCGACATTCCAAGCAGACGCAAAGCCGCTCGCCCGCCTTTTAGAATCAGCAGGTAGGCCAAAGCCACAAGCAACGAAAGTGCAGCTAAAACGGGGTGCGAAGCGCACATGGTCAGCGATATGACGGCTACAAAAAAGCTAAACGATATCAGCGGATGCAGGTCTTTCATGCGGTGATGTGTCCTCGCTCACGGTTGCTAAAGCTCACGTATAAGGCTCGTTCGCCCTACTTCAGGCAGGCCTATTTGACGCTTTTTATGGGGATAAGACCAAGCTGGTGCTACTATTCCCAAGATGTCACATATATCCAAACGATCACATCTCCGTCTTTGACAGGGATCTGGTCAGCACCGTATTGCGGCGACTCGCCATTGAGGGTTACCGTCCACCCGGACTCGTTGGTTACCGCGTTTTCTTCTAATCCATCAATGGAGGTGACATAATCACCCCAACTTGCTGATCGTATTGCAACAACAAGGTCTTTTGACCCTTGGGTAGCGCTTAGGATTGTGTCTTCCTCGTCAATATCGACATGGACCGTGTAGGTTGCACCGCCCTTTAGGTCAGCCAGGGCGAGGGCAGTCGGGTCCTCAAGGTCGACAGCGGCGCTGATGTCGATCGTGATGGTAACTGTTGCCGAAGCCTCGGCTTCCTGACTGTCGCCATTGTTGTTGCTGTTGGTCGTCCCGCAGCCCGCAAGCACAAGGGTCCCGAACAGGCAAGCAGCCAACAATAAGGCAAGCATCTTCTTCGTCTGTCTCTTTTTAATCATTTTTTCTCCTCCTTGGTTAACCATGCGTCAGCTTGGCTGCTAACACTTAGGCTCTAAAAAAACGAAATCCCGTGACTATAATCGTCACGGGCCGTTTTTCCGTGTTGTGTGATCGAAGCCGACCACTGGTTGGACTGGCAATAGCTCGTTGCCTTTCAACCTCATCCCGTTCGGTCATCTGACTTCGCGACTCGCTCACAGTGGCGGCACCGTGCAGGACTTGCACCTGCTTCCCCTATACCGAGATGATAACGTATCATATGTTAGCAATCCCCATGCAATGACGCAATATCAAAAATACGGATTTGTACTATTGTGTCGGTAAGGGCTGTTAAGGCTTCGAGCCCGGAAGAGTGGCAAGGTATGCCGCTGCTATATTAGTCGGCAAGCATATAGTCAAAGTCCTTGCCAGCCAACCGTTCAGCTGATTAGGAGGCTTGAAGATAATCGGGGTTGCATTGATATACGCTCTGGCAGTGTCCTTGCTCCTGACACTGGTTTTAGAGGCGGGTTTTTATCATTTAGCAAGCCTGTTAAGCACAGCTGTCCCGTTCAATAGGCTGGCACTGCTGGAAAAGAGGGACAAGCATGACCTTTACCTAGTATTACTAGTCAACATCATCACCAATCCTGCAGTAGTACTAACTTATTGGCTGGCGGCTTATTACACGTCGTTTGATCTAGTGCTGACAAAAACCATCCTTGAGGTACTGGCAGTGATCACAGAGTCTTACTATTACAAGAAGTACGGTCGAAGCTTCAAGCACCCCCTGCTCTTCTCGGTCTGTGCAAACTTGTTCTCCTATGCTTGTGGAGTCATTTGGCAGCGTATTTTTTAGCTTGCGGATTGCATAGCGTTGTAGGTATAACCGTTTATCGATGCTGGCAGGCACTTTGAGTTGAACAGCCATAATGTTTGCTGTAGATTGATTGTGCTTTGATCAGCGGTTTTGCTAAGTTGCTAAGGAGGGTAGCAAATGACCCAGAGGCAAAGGTTTGTTTGGTATGTGGTAATGACGGTCATAGTATGTTGCATCTTCTCTGTTACGTTCTCAATTGGAATAATCTATAACGCCAACTTCGATATTTTCGATTTCTGCTTCAACTTGTCGACAGATTTGATAGGCGCAGCTATTACAGCGGGGATATTCGGTGTCTTTTTGCGGACAAGGACGAATTATTTCGCTTCTAGGATGGGAGAGTCCGACCAACGGGAGGACTTAAGCGACGCTGAAGGCCCTAAAGACTAGACCACATAGCCTGTGCCGAAGCTGAAGCTGGTTTAGCTGCTTGTCTAGGATTGGTTTTACCATGTGGCAGTACGATTCATTATAATTGTGTAATTATGCTGGGAACTGTCATTTTAACTTGCTTGTCGCATACAGCGCCCAGTTGTTGGGCTGGCTCTTGCCCATGGGATGCTCTATAGGCAAAAATCGAGGAGGGAACAATCATCGTGAACGAGAAGATAAATGTAGCTATCGTTGGCTATGGCAACCTTGGACGAGGGTCCGAGCTGGCTGTCAACCAGCAAAAGGACATGCATTTGTTTGGCGTCTTTACCCGTCGCGACCCTGCCAGTATCACGCCGCTCTTCGCCCAAACGAGGGTTTATCCAGATAATGAGCTTGCTGACCTGAAAGACCAGATCGACGTATTAGTCTTATGTGCAGGCAGTGCGACCGACCTCCCGGAGATGACTCCTGCTTTGGCGCGCGACTTCAACCTGGTTGACAGCTTCGACACCCATGCAAACATACCTGCGCATTTTGCTGCAGTGGACGCGGCTGCGAAAGCGGGAGGCCGAGTGGCTATTATCTCGGTAGGCTGGGATCCTGGGCTTTTCTCTTTGAACAGGGCTTTGGCCAGGGCGGTTTTGCCGAATGGGACCGACTATACCTTTTGGGGAAGCGGGGTCAGCCAAGGGCACTCTGAGGCAGTCCGGCAGATCGCCGGGGTCGTAGATGCCCGCCAATACACGATTCCGGTCGAGGCGGCAATTGCAGCGGTCCGCGCTGGCGAAACGCCTGAGCTGTCGACCCGGGAGAAGCACACGCGCCTGGTCTATGTGGTGGCTGCCAAGGACGCAGACACCGATCGGATCGAGCGTGAGATCGTCACAATGCCCAACTATTTTGCAGACTACGACACAAGCGTACGCTTCATATCAGAGGAAGAGATGGCATCCGAGCATTCTAGCATGCCTCATGGAGGCAGTGTTTTTCGTGTTGGAAAGACCGGCCTAGACGGGCAGAACGCCCAGGTGTTGGAATACCGCCTGGCCTTGCAGTCAAACCCCGAGTTCACATCGAGCGTCCTGGTTGCCTATGCCCGAGCTGCTTGGCGCTTGTCAACAGAAGGCGCCTCTGGCTGCCGAACCGTATTCGATATTGCCCCTGCCTACCTCTTAGACATGGGTGCTGCGGAAATGCGTGCTGAACTGCTTTAATGGGCAACGCCAGCCGAATCTATCCTTGGTGACCCTGTATGAAGGTTAAAACCGCAGCTCAAAGTGGGCGCAACCAATAGTTGCTTTTAAAATTCCAACTGGAATAGCTAGATTGTTTCCGCTTGCAACCATAAGCTAAGTACCGTTTGACCAACTTGCAACAAAGGAGCGGGAAATGAACGTTGAAATTGCAGACCGTCTAGCCAAAAGACGCAGGGAGGCTGGTTTGTCACAGGAGGCACTGGCCGAAAAACTGGGGGTCACCCGCCAGGCTGTCTCCAAATGGGAGCGGTCCGAGTCCTCTCCGGACACGGACAACCTAATAGCCCTTGCCCGGCTGTACAAGGTCTCTTTGGACGATTTGCTATATGTCGACCTGACCATCGAAGACGATGTGGCCTTTGAGGCAGCCGACCGTTCCGAGTCAAAGGCAGGCCCTGTATATGGAGAAGACCAAGCAGGGTCTTCTCCACAGAAACAAGACCCCAGCGTGGAGCAGGACTTCGATGCCGAGCCTGTAGAAGACGAGGACTATGTGCATATCAACTGGCGTGACGGGGTGCATGTAAGGGACAGTCGGACAGGTGACGAGGTCCATGTTGGTTGGCGGGGGATTGATGTCAAGACCAGCGATGCCCACCATGATTGGTCTAACCCCTGGTACGAGTGGTCTGACGAGGGTGATCAGGCAAGCAGCTACGACGGGGTAAATGTTGCCGTCAATAGCCGCCAACTGCGTAGAAGAAGCAGAAAGGACAGCCGCTGGTACCGTTTCCCCTTTCCTTTGCTAGTGATAATTGCCTATCTATTACTAGGGTTTTTTGGAGACGACATTGGGATGGGCGGCGGTCTTGTCTCGCCTTGGCAGTATGGTTTGTTTCTGATGGGATTGATTCCTTTGTACTATATGGTGGTAGAGGCATTCATCACCCGAAGCATACTACGCTTCTTACAAGGCCTATACCCGTATGCCTGTGCAGTGTTTTTTCTGTGGGCAGCCTTGGTGATGGGCATCCCCCACCCCACTTGGGTGGTATTCCTCACTATCCCGATTGTCGAATGGGTGTTAGAAGGCTTAGTCAGAAGAAAAAGGAAAGTAAAGTCGGCTGGGCTTTCAGGTACGGCTGGGCTTTCAGGTACGGCTGAGCAAGCGAATAAAGGAACCGGCCCGTATTAAAGTGCACGTGACCGGTTCTTTTACTTTGTAATCTCGCTAAGGTTCTTTATTTTAAATCATAGCAACGCTTATGTACTCGTTTTTGATAACTATATATAGGCTATCCCCTACTCGTCAGCGGTAGCGGCAGCAGCGGCAGCGGCAGCAGCTTCCCTTCTGGCTTGGTTCTCAGCGGCATACATCCTGGCATCAGCATCTTTGATCTTGTAGAAGAACCTGATCAGGATGGCGGCAATCAGCCTGCACACTGCCGGGATGCCCATCAGCAAGAGCATGTAGTTCCTGACGAAGGCGTCGTCGACGAAAGAAGGCAGGACGCCTTGGGCGGCTGCACCTTGTACTGCCAGGGAGTCAAAGCCGATAGCTGCCAGAGCAAAGGTGGCGAAACCGCCAATAATTCCGGCGATCTTCATCGGCAGGTTGTTCATGGACATGATGACTAGGCGGTGGTCCTGGCCAGTCTTCCAAAGGCCGTACTCGCCGCAGTCCAGTGCATAGTTGATGCCGAAGCCGGCGGACAGCGATCCGGAGAAGGTCGCTAGCAGGTTAATGCCTACAAACGCAGCCCAGAACCCGGCTCCGAAGAAGAAGTTCAATCCGGCTGACACGGCACCGACCAACATGCCGATCCACAAGGCCCTGTCTTTGCCGAGCTTCTTGCCGATCTCCGGGCCGATCATCGAAAAGACCAGGCCGGCTACAGTAGTGGTTGTCTGGGCGACCGTGTATAGGCCAGGGAAGGCCTCGGAGGCTGGGATACCATGGGTGTAAGGAATGATCAGCTGCCAGAAGTAGATGATGATACCCATGTTGATCATCATACCGATCATGTTGAACATGCTGGCTAGCAGGTAGATCAAGAGCTGGCTGTTAGTAGCAACAGCCTTGATCATGTCAGCAACCTTGACCTCCGGCGCACCCGGCCTGCCAGCCTCAGGGGCTGGTGTGGGTGGATCGAAGGGCTTGGCAGTGATAATCAAGATCACAGCACCGAGGATATAGAAGAAAGCGAAGCTGCTGGACATGATGGTATAGTTCATGGGTGGAGCGAACTTGGTACCGAACCAGGTCAGCATGTAGGCACCAGTTGCAGAGGTAAAGATCGTTGCGACTGTCGTAATCCGGTAGTTCCAGGTGGTCAGACGGGTACGGTCGACTGCCGACGCTCCAGCGAACATCGGAACCAGGCCGAACTGGGCAGCACCGATAAAGGTCATCGCTATCGAGACGCAGAGCGCGCCGACCAGCACCACGATAAAGTGGATAAGGTCATTGCCAGGCGCCAAGTCGTTAAACGAGATAATGATGCCGAAAGTGATGACAAACATAAAGATGAACAGCCATGGGCGGTACTTACCTCCGCCACCTATGTTTAATCTGACTTTTTCAATTATTCCACCAGCGATGATCGCGACAGCCAGATCAACAAAGCGGGCAATCGTCTGCGCTGTGGATAAGAGATTCATATTTATGCCGATTAAGGCGAAATACATGTTTCTCCACGCCCACGTCAGTGAGCCAAGCAAGGAGAAGAAAGGATACGCCGCATAACCAAGCAGATGCTTGGGTTTGAGGTTTTTCTGTTGACTAATATCGACATCCATTTCGATAATCTCCCTCCATTCTTTTTATAGAGTCCATAATTAAACTTATATCCAACTGTATTCACATACCACACACGACCTCATACGATTTGTCTATTTATGCTACATCCTCACTTTCGGTCGCCTATCAGTAAACCTAATAAACACAAAACGCTTTGCAGTGCTCTGATCTCAAAATATTTAGGTACATGCAAAAGCTGTTGCAAATATATCACAGTCTTGTTGGCTTATTGTTGAAAACAGTTTAGCTTGACAATATTGCCCAATATTTAATGAAACACTTTCCAAAACACTTACATAACGTATTTTTCGCTTGTGAATAATGATTTTTCAAACTTCGACGAAGGCTTGTTCTTGTCCGCATTACTAATAAACACGATTAAACGCCAGTGGTTTTATATAGCCGCAGTTATGCTGTCAGCCTGTTATCTAATACTAACTTACTATCATTTTATAACAAGGGATATTTGCTATATACTCGAGTCCAAAGAAAATGCTTGCCCTGCCTTGATTGGCCAAGGGGCGCTTTAGCATTAATTAACGCGTAAAAGGGGAGAAAAATGAATAAAACAGTGATAATTGGCGGTGTCGCCGGTGGTGCGACTGCAGCAGCCCGCCTGAGGCGGCTGGACGAGGATGCCGAAATCGTCATCCTCGAGCGAAGTGCATATGTCTCATATGCCAATTGTGGGCTGCCCTACCATCTTGGAGGTGTTATCAGCGACCGCGACGACTTGATCATCAAGACTGCCGAGGATTTTCTAAACCGCTACAACATCGAGGTCCGTTTGCTACAAGAGGCCCAAACAATCGACCGGGTGGGACAAAGCGTTTTAGTCAAGGACTTGGCTACGGGTGCCTTATATGACGAATCCTACGACAATTTGATTATTGCCACAGGAGCAAAGGCGACTGTGCCAGAAGCAGACGCAGACGCCCGAGACCGTGTCTTTACCCTTCAGACAATGGACGACATGGACCGCATCTTGGTTTTCATTAAAGAACAGCAACCGCAACAAGTTGCCATTCTAGGCGGGGGCTTTATCGGTATCGAGGCAGCTGAGAACTTGGTAAACCTTGGTTTGCAGGTCTCAATCATCCAACGTTCGAACCAGATCCTGCCGCCGCTGGACCCAGAGATGAGCATATTGCCTCAAGCCGAGCTCACCAACAAGGGAGTGAGCTTGTTGCTAGACTCTCCAGTCTCACGCATCTCAAGGGCAGCCGATGGCATAAACATCGAGCTGATGGACGGCAGTAGCTGTATGGTCGACTTTATTATTGCAGCTATCGGCGTGCGTCCCGAGAACACACTGGCTGTCCAGGCTGGCTTAGACATCGGCGAGCATGGAGGGATATTGACTGACGAGCATATGCGCACTTCTGACCCACGGATCTTTGCAGTCGGCGATGTTGTGGAAGTCCATGAGTATGTCAGCCAGAACCCAAGCCTGATTGCCTTGGCAGGGCCGGCAACCAAGCAGGCGCGGATAGCCGCAGACAATATCTATGGGATCGAATCGACTTACCAAGGAACCCAAGGCTCGCAGATAATCAAGGTCTTCGACCTTGCGGTGGCTTCGACGGGCATTAACGAGAAGCAAGCAATCAGCCAAAGCCTTGACTATGACAAGATATACTTCTCAGCATCAAACCATGCCGACTACTACCCTGGTTCGACTGATATCCAGTTTAAAGTGCTGTTTTTAAAAAGTACCGGGAAGATACTGGGGGCACAGGTAATCGGCTACGAGGGAGTCGACAAGCGCTGCGATGTCCTAGCCACTGCCATCCGGGCTGGTATGACAGGGTCTGACCTTGGCGAACTGCAATTGTGCTACGCTCCTCCTTTTTCATCTGCCAAGGACCCCATTAACACCATCGGCTACATGATCGAGAACCTGCTTACTGGCAAGCTGCTTCAGTTCCATTGGCATGATGTAGACCAGCTGCCTACAGATGGCACTGTGAACCTGATCGATGTGCGCACCCCTTCCGAGTACGACCGCGGGCATGTCTTTGGCTTTGTCAATATTCCTGTTGATGACATGCGTCGCCGGATCGACGAGATCGATGCAAGCAAACACACCTACCTGATCTGCCAACAAGGTGTCCGTTCTTACACTGCAGCACGGATACTGGCTGCGCATGGGATTAAGTCGACCCATCTTTGCGGAGGCTACCGTTTCTATAGCCTGGCAAAGCTTTGAGCAGGTATGTTAAATAGGACCGGCTGTATGAATACAGCCGGTCCTATTGCGTGTATAAGTATTAGGTTATTCGTATCAGGTTATTCGCCAGAGCCACCGGCTGCAGCCGCTGCGGCAGCAGCAGCAGCTTCTCTTCTAGCTTGGTTCTCAGCAGCGTACATCCTAGCGTCAGCATCTTTGATCTTATAGAAGAACCTGATCAAGATTGCTGCAATCAGTCTGCAGACCGCTGGAATACCCATCATCAGTACCATGTAGTTCCTGACGAAGGCGTCATCGACAAAAGCAGGAATCCCGCCCGCGGCTGAAGCAGCTTGGACGGCTTGTGAGTCAAAGCCGATCGCCGCTAGGGCAAACATCACGAAACCGCCTAAAATACCAGCGATTTTACCGGGGAGGGTGTTCATAGACATGATAACCAGGCGGTGGTCCTGGCCAGTCTTCCATAAACCGTACTCGCCACAGTCAAGGGCGTAGTTGATACCAAAGCCGGCTGACAAGGAACCTGCAAACATACCGATCATATTGATGCCCACATAAAACAGCCAATAACGTGACCCGAAGAAGAAGTTCAGGGTAGCTGAAAACGAGCCGAACAGCATGCCTACCCACAAAGCCCTGTCCTTGCCAAGCTTTTTACCAACCTCAGGGCCAATCATCGAGAAAACCAGGTTGGTTACGGTTGTCGTTGTCTGGGCGATCGTATACAGGCCCGGGAACGAATCACTAGGGGATATGCCGTGTGTATACGGAATCACCAGCTGCCAGAAGTAAATAATAATGTTCATGCCTATCAGCATGCCTATTTGGTTGAACATACTGGCAAGCAGGTAGATCAACAGTTGGCTATTGGTTGTAACAGCTTTGACCATGTCAGCAACCTTTACTTCAGGTGCTCCTGGCCCTCCTGGCTTGATGTCTTGGGGAGGGTCGAATGGCTTCGCTGTATGCAGCAGTATAAAGCCTCCGACGAGGTAAAAGAAGGCAAAGCTGCTGGACATGACCGTGTAGTTCATCGGCGGTTTAAACAGTGTGCCGAACCAGGTCAGCATATATGCGCCGGTAGCCGAAGTAAAGATTGTCGCTACGGTCGTGATCCGGTAGTTCCATGTAGTCAAACGGGTCCGGTCGACCTGCGAGGCACCGGCAAACATCGGAACCAAGCCAAACTGGGCTGCTCCGATGAAGGTCATAGAGACAGAGACGCAAAGGGCACCAATGAGCACTACGATGAAGTGGATGGCATCGTTGCCCGGTGCCAGGTCGTTAAACGAGATAATAATACCGAAGGTTATGACAAAGATGAAGATAAACAGCCAAGGACGGTACTTGCCTCCACCAAATATTCTTAACCTGACTTTTTCAATTACACCTCCAGCAATGATAGCCACAGCCAGATCCACAAAACGCGCAATCGTCTGTGCTGTCGACAAGAGGTTGATGTTGATGCCGATCAAGGCGAAATACATATTTCTCCATGCCCATGTCAAAGCACCAAACAAAGAGAAGAAAGGATATGCTGCATAACCGAGCAAATGCTTGGTTTTAAGGTTTTTCTGTTGACTAATATCGTTTTCCATTTTCTACGAATCTCCCTCCATTCTTTTAGAAGATTTCTTTTCTTGTTTTTAATAATCTGCTCACACTGCCACCAATGATTTTTGTATACGGGTTTCGAGCCTCCTTTGCCAGCGATAAGTTTTCGTTGTGATTTCCCCTAGTTACTTGATCTTTGTGACCGGTTATTACCAAACCCTTTCGGATTTGATATTCCGTTGCCAACAATACACATTCCTGTTAGCTTATTGCAAAATTAGCACAACCTTGTTGGTTTTGCGTTGAAAATGCTTCATGTTGACGAGAATGCCCAATATCTTCAAAGCAGACTTATAAAACACATACATTTCGCTTTCTGTTTACATTTGATTTTTAATTACCAAGTTGCTATGGAGGATGAAACCTAAAACAGCCGGACTTTCTTATGTGGAGAAAAGCGTGGGTTTATCCACATAGTAAAGCAAGCGTGGTTCTGGCAAGGCTCTAAGTTTATACAAATATTTGTTTGTTTTATGCATGTATTTCGAATGCTTGCGCTGGGAAAGCAAAAAAACTCAAGGCTGGCTGTTTTTGCGAAGAGAGATCTGCTAGTAATTTGCGATTTGTCGCGATTTCAGAGTTGTGTTTTATATGCTACTTTTAATAGACGAATTTTTAACCAGCGGCTTTACAGGGTCATCGTCTTTGTATAAAAAACAAGCCCCAAAAAATCGCGACTAATCGTCAATCCCTAGCAGATAAAGCTCACATAGGTGCTTATCATCGTAAAACTCGCCAGATTCGACAGTCAACTTGAGCCAAAAGCGCACCTTCGCGGTTGACTGACTGAAAGGCAGCCTGGCCTAATTGGCAAGAGGCCCGCTTGGCAATCCCTAACTTTACCAAGCAGGCCCTCTCAATGAGTGCGCTATCACTCAGGTCAGGCTTTGATCACCACATTGACCAGCCTGCCAGGCACAACAACAACCTGTTGGATGTCCTTGTCAGCTAAAAAGCCTTCTACAGAAGCAAGCGCTGCCTCTCGGATCTCGTCTTCGTCGGCGTCGACTGCCAAGAGCACGCGGGCCCTAAGCCGGCCATTGACTTGGACTGCGTACTCGATCTCCTCCGGACGGGCGAGCTGGGCATCATAGACCGGCCAGGCTTGGGCATGCACCGACCCTGGGTTCTCTAAGACTGCCTGCCAGAGCTCTTCAGCCATATGCGGGGCCATCGGGGCTAATAACAGGGTTATCGTCTCTGCCAGCTCACGGCACTGGGCTGCAGCCTCTGCGTTTGCAAGCCGGCTGTCAGCGTCGTATTCATGCAGATAGGCTGTAGCGGCATTGGCCAGCTCCATCAGTGCGGCTATTGCCGTATTGAAGTTGAAGCGGTTGAAGTCATGCTCGACCTTGGCTGCCACACGATGGCGCTCGCGCCAAAGAGCAGAAGCAAGGTCTGCGCGCTTCTCCACATTCGAGGAAGGGTCCGGGTTGTAGTACGTGTCCTCCCCCGCTTTTCCCACCAGGTCGAAGACGATCCGCCAAAAACGGGCACAGTTGCGGTAGATGCCTTCGAGGCCGTCTTGCGACCACTCGAGGTCCTTGTCGGGCGGCGCCATGAAGAGGATGTAGAGTCGCAGGGCATCGGCCCCGTACTTGACGACCATCTCTTCGGGAGCGACGACGTTGCCGCGCGACTTGCTCATGGTCTCGCCGTCAAGCTTGACCATGCCTTGGGCAAGCAGCCGTTGAAACGGCTCGTCGAATCCGAGCATGCCGGCGTCACGCAGGGCTTTTGTAAAAAACCGCGAGTAGAGGAGGTGCAGGATGGCATGCTCGATGCCTCCGACATACTGGTCGACAGGCAGCCAGCTGTCCACGATGCTGCGGTCGAAGGGAAGCTCGGTGTTATGCACGTCGGTATAGCGGAGGTAATACCAGCTAGAGCAAGTAAACGTGTCCATCGTATCGGTCTCGCGCCGCGCTGGGCCGCCACAGCTGGGGCAATCCACCTCGATGAAGTCCATGCGGTCGGTTAGGGCGTCGCCTTCGATCAGGTCAAGGTCCATGGGGAGAAGGACGGGCAGCTGGTCATAGGGGACCGGCACGATCCCACACTTGTCACAGTAGATGACCGGGATGGGGTTGCCCCAGTAACGTTGGCGTGATATCAGCCAGTCCCGCAGTCGGAAGTTGATGGAGGCCTTGCCTTTGTTGCTTGCCGCAAGGGCCTCGATCACAGCCTGGGCGCCGGTAGAGTCTTTTCCGCCTGCAAGCCCTGTGTGGGGGCCAGACTGGACCATCACTCCCTCGCCGGTGTAGGCCTCTGCCCAGGGGACATCGTCTACTACGCGGTCTGGCTTGGAGCCCAGCTCGGCGTAGAGCGGATCGTCGGTAGGGACCACCACTGGTGGGATCGGCAGCCCATACTGACGGGCGAACTCATAGTCGCGCTGGTCGCCTGAGGGGACGGCCATGACAGCACCGGTCCCGTAGTCCATCAGCACATAGTCTGCGACCCAGATCGGCACAGCTTCGCCATTGATCGGGTTTCTTACATACCGCCCTGTAAAGGCCCCATGCTTCTCACGGTCCTCCTTGGAGCGTTCCACAGCGTCTGCTGCTTCAGCAGCAGCAACTACCTGTTCCACTGCTGCCTGGTACTCGGTACCTGCGACAAGCTCTTTGACCAGCGGATGCTCGGGCGCAAGGAGAAAAAAGCTTACCCCGTAAAGCGTGTCAGGGCGAGTTGTGAAGACAGTGATGTCTGTGGTCGAAAGACCGCCGGTCTTATCCAGAAGTGTAAAAACCACATCGGCGCCAGTGGAGCGGCCGATCCAGTTCTCTTGCATTTGGCGGACGCGTTCCGGCCATTCGTCGAGCAGGGACAGGTCGTCAAGCAGCTCTTGGGCATAGTTGGTGATCTTGAAGAACCATTGCTCGAGCTCTTTCTTCTCGACAAGGGACTTACAGCGCCAACACGTTCCATCGATAACTTGCTCGTTAGCGAGTACAGTAGCGCAGTCCGGGCACCAGTTGACCGCCGAGCTCTTACGCTCGACTAGGCCCATCTCCCAGAACTTCAGAAATATCCACTGGCCCCAATGGTAGTACTCGACGTCGGAGGTCGTTAAGGTACGGCTCCAGTCATAGGAGAAGCCAAGCTGTTCGAAGGAAGCCCTTTGCTCGGCTATGTTGTTGTAAGTAAAGACCGCTGGCGAGGTGTTGTTCTTGATAGCGGCATTCTCTGCTGGCAGGCCGAAGGCGTCCCACCCCATCGGGTGCAGGACGGCATAGCCCTGCATGCTTTTAAAGCGGCTGATAGCATCACCGATAGTATAGTTGCGAACATGCCCCATATGAATGTCGCCCGAAGGATAGGGGAACATTTCAAGCACGTAATAATGCGGACGGTCCGCCGCGGCGCCTTCAAGCTGGTGTGTATGGTGCTCGCGCCACCAATTCTGCCAGCGAGGCTCTATTTCTTGAGGTACATAAGTCCTTAAACTTTGCATTTTCACTCCTTATCGACTTAAAAAACAAGCATCTGCTTAAAAAACAATGCATCGGCAAAACACTGCTTTATCAAGCAGCGTAAAGCGAGGGTATCGGGCCAGACAATAGGGCTTCAGTCTAACAAGATCGGGCGTCACCATGGTTTGCTTTAAGTTAGGCTTAGCCGGTTTGGGGTCTGACCCGCATCACAACAAGTAGCTTGTGGCAATTGTGGTGGCTTGGTCTTTAAGCATGACGTCGTGCGCCCCACCTTCGACGATGGAAGTCGAAGAGACGAGGGTGATTCGTGCCTTTTCCTGGAACTCAGCTATTGTCAAGGCTCCGCAGTTGCACATTGTGGAGCGGATTTTCGCTAAAGTCAGCGCAACATTGTCTTTTAATGCGCCAGCGTATGGGACATAGGAGTCGACGCCCTCTTCAAACGCAAGGGCTGTTGGTGCTGTAGAAGCGGTTGGTGTGGCGTTGCTGGTAGCGCTGCTAACGTTCCCCCCCGATGAATAGCGCTGCCAGTTGCGGGCACGGGCAGTTCCTTCTCCCCAGTATTCCTTCATGAAGCTGCCGTTGATGTTGACTTTGTTGGTGGGGCTCTCGTCAAAACGGGCGAAGTAGCGGCCAAGCATCACAAAGTCGGCTCCCATAGCAAGGGCAAGGGTCATATGGTGGTCGTAGACGATTCCGCCGTCCGAGCACACGGGCACATAGATGCCAGTTTCAGCCAAGTACCGGTTGCGCTCTTCAGCTACCTCGATTACGCTGGTCGCCTGGCCACGGCCTATGCCCTTCTGCTCGCGGGTGATACAGATCGACCCGCCCCCAATGCCGACCTTCACAAAATCTGCGCCAGCATCTGCCAGGAAGCGAAAGCCGTCCCGGTCGACCACGTTGCCAGCCCCGACCTTGACGTCGTCGCCGTACTTGTCTTTTATCCACCTGATCGTCTTTAGCATCCATTCGCTAAAGCCTTCCGAGGAGTCGATGCAAAGGATGTCGGCACCGGCCTCGATCAGGGGCTCGACCCGCTCCTCATAGTCGTGGGTGTTGATCCCAGCCCCCACGCGGTAGCGCTTGAGGTCGTCTAGGTTTTCCAAAGGGTTTAGCTTGTGGGAGTCGTAGTCCTTGCGAAAGACCAGGTACATGAGGTGGTCTTCAGCATTGACGATCGGCAGGGCGTTGATCTTGTTGTCCCAAATGATATCGTTGGCCTCAGTCAGCGAGGTGTTGGCAGCAGCGACGACGAGCTTTGACCGCGGGGTCATGATGTCCCGCACCTTGGTACTGAGCGGCGTACGCGACGGACGGTAGTCGCGGCTGGTAACGATCCCCAGCAGCTTCCCATGCGAGCTGCCGTCGTGGGTGACCGGCATGGTCGAATGCCCCGAACGCTCCTTCAGCTCTAAGACATACTCAAGGGTGTGGTCAGGCGAGACGTTCGAGTCGCTGACTACGAACCCCGCTTTGTAGTCCTTGACGCGGGCGATCATCGCCGCTTCGTCCTCTATAGACTGCGACGCGTAAACAAACGACAAGCCTCCCTCTCTGGCAAGCGCTATCGCCATCACATCGTCTGAGACCGACTGCATAATGGCAGACACCATCGGTATGTTCAATGTCAGACTAGCCTCGTCGACACTAGGCCGGTAGCGCACTAAAGGCGCCACCAAGTCAACGGCGGCAGGAACGCATTTCGCGGACGAGTACCCCGGAACCAGCAAATATTCGTTGAAAGTGCGCGACGCTTCGTCGTAAAAGAAAGCCATTTTAATCCCAAATCTATACTCGTGAATCTAAAACAACCAGACCTAAAGCTCTTTGCACTATCCTAACGCAAGAAAGTCTTGTGCAGGCATGACAACTACCGATGATGTGTTTTTTTATGCGGAGAAACCCGTTGGCCTATGCTTATAGAGAAATCTTGCTATATTGCTATACTGGGTGTAAGCGGGCTTATGTGCTGTTGTTGTTATTTGCATCCATTGTTAACCTGCACTGATTGTTATAGATTGGTTTTAAGGATGTGAATTGACAGCTACGCCAGGCTTGCTGCTGATTGACGATTGTCTGCGATTTTTTCGCCGCTTATAAAATAGCAAAATACAAAAGCCCAGGTCAGAAAATTGCTTAGTCTGAGTAGCATAAATTTTTACTCGCCAAAATTGCAGACTACCGCAATTCTGCAACACTTAGCCTTAAAAAACGTGCTATGTTAAGTTTAATATAATACTATTATATAGCAACCCACCTTATGGCAGCCCGCTCAAAAAGGCAAGATGTTGGGCATGAGTGCCAAGTTCGAGCTGTACCCTTTATACAGCCTTTCAAAGACAGGTAATGAAAATCACTGCACCCCTTTCGATGGTCGATATATGAGCGACACCTGCTAAACAGCTTGTAATAAGCAAGTACATTTTCGTTAGCACAGAAGCTTTTCTGAGAGCATTACTTACAAGGTCTCCTCCAAGTATTCACGTCAAGCTATATATAGTGGTATCTTGATCACAGATCCCATATAGGAGGGAGGTCTTCTTGGGAATGTTAAAACAAGAGGCAGAGGCTTTAAAAGCGATGCAGGACTCAGCGGTTAGGCTGCCGTCTATTACAGAAGCTACCAAGCAAGTAGGCGAAGGGTATGTCGAGCACCTTGACTTGAGGCTGGAACGTAGGCTGTACTATGACAGCCTCTTCAGCATAATGATGCCCAATTCTTTTATCGACGCTGCCGCAAGCACAACTAGCCCGATGCTTCCGGAGGTTGTGCTAGTGTCTCCAGACAAAGCGGTTTTTATATTGATTGACTTCGCTAAGATCGACTACGCAAAAGACGAGGTCGGTAACAGCTTGGAGCAAATCAGGTCATCCATCAAACTAGTAGGGCCACAAACCAGGATTTACAAGAGCGGGATCTTTGAGCTCGACGGGCAAAACGTGGAATACCTAGAGTTCTTCAATGCTGTGGCAAGCGATGACTTGTTCAACGCATTCTTCCAGACATCGGTAGGCGGCAAGAGCCTGTATTGTCACTTCTATTGCCGTACCGAGGTTGCCAGGAAGTGGCGAAACACCTTCTGGGGAATGGATTAACTCTGCAAAGCTTACCCCCTCTGACAAGCCTTTCGAAGATGAAGCGGAGGTGTTCTGATGCCTGGGATGAACACGAAGCAGCAGGCTTGGGATGATAAGAAAGAGTCTGCCAAGAAACTTTACGGCAACGAAGAGGCTAGCTTTCTCTCTAGACTAGCCAGCTTGGACAGCACGCTTAACCTGGTTCAGGCAAAGCTTGATTCGTACTCCGAGGTCACAGGCATCGATTACAGCAACCAGGGCAGAGGGATCGACCTGCTTACATTACAGGGAGACGGTTTGACACGTTATGCTGGCTCTGTCAACAGCGAGTTACTTGAGGCTGTCAATACGCCCCTCATGGCAAGCCTGACCCAGATTAGTGAGAAACTGGGAGCAATAGACTGGAGAAGCGGCTTTCCCAGCGGTTTGCTGGAGCAAGTCGTCGATATCGACTACGATGCTGTGTTTGACGGAAGCGAGTTCGACCCTGCATTCGAAGAAGCGTTACGTATACGGTCAGCGATGTATGAGATCGACCAATTAGTCCGCGACCAAGTGATCCTGCTCGACGACCCCAACGATATCGACACCCTGCTTGGCTTAGAGGATTCCTTGCTGCCGGATGTGGAAGAGCTGCTAATCGCTCTTGGCTTTGCCTCTGATGATAGCATCAGGGCTATATTACAGGGCTACTTTGAGAAGCAGATCAGAATAGTTATCTTCGAGCATAAGGCTATACACGACTACGTAAAGAACCAGGTTGTCATGCAAACCGGAGGCGAGACCGAGGTATCCATTAAAAACGGAGGGGTCAAGCCCGGTGGGGGTACTAATGGTTATATGGACATCTACAACTTCTCTACTGGTGAGGTCTGGGAGATAAAATCGAGAAGGCAAGAAGAAAATGGTAAAGATCAAGTTAGTCGTTACGAAGGAGCAGGAGAGCATAAAGACAACAAAGAAAAGTTCCCGCTGGGAGTCACTGGCGGCCATGACATCGAGCCTTTTACCATCGAATTGGGTGACTATGTGATCACAGTGGATAGTGCTGCTATGAGAATAGAGGAAGACACTGATGAACCTGTGCCTTCTGGCGTGGTCATATACGATTATATGAGAACAGACCCTGAAGTAAACTCCCAAGAAAACGAGGCTTACGAGCCTAGCCCTGATTCAGTTACATCACCAGCTATCGTACCAGGCGACAGCCGTGACCCTGTACCAAGCGGTCAAGACAGTGCACCCGGCTTCGTAATCGACTGGGAGAAAGTGGCTGAGGTTGTGTTTGTTTGCATTGTCGTTGTTGGCATTGTAGTTCTCTGTGTTGTTTGCCCGCCTGTTGGAATAGCTGTCGCTGCTGCTTGTATCGGAATGTTTTTATTCGACAACATACCTGACATCCTGCCGGATGGGTCTGAAGGGCCGACAACTTAAGCTTTTATGAAAGGACGAAGTGTGGAGCAGACACCATATATGGAAAAAAGGAAAGGCAAGATCAGACGTGACAGCGTGGTCTTCCAGATCGTGACCAAGAAGCGGATGCTATACGAGCCCGAGCTGGCCTTCAAGTGCTTTGCCGGCGTTGTCAAGGCCTTGGGGCTGGAGCTGGGGGTCGAGTCGAGATTTTTGTACTACTCACGCAAGGAGAACAGCTACTACTACGACTTCGACGAGAAGGGCTTAAAGAACCTCCAGAGGAGGCTAAAGAAGTGCGATGTGGACACTATCGAGCTGCACTACGACTGTCCAGTCGACACATTCGGGAAACCAGAGCTGGCCAACAAAAGGCCTTCAGCCTATGTCTATTGGGACATCGACCCAGTGCGCCTCTACATCGGCGAGGAGCCCTATGGCATCGACACCTGCGACATCTTCTTCTTCGGGGTCAATAGAGAGCTCTATGAGAAGATAGTCGACAAGCAGGGCCTGCTCGACTTCTTCTTGGAGGCCTGTGCCGAGCTGGACGCCGTCCAGGCGTTCGCTGATAATCTGGTATTCACGCACTCCACCCAGCTTGAGACTCTGTATAACCTTAGGGGCCGCGACCATGGCAGGATACTAGGTTATGCCGACCAGTACATACGCGGCTGGCATTGGGGGAACGTCATCTCGGAGAAGCACATCGAGAAGCTTGGCGGCATGAACGCTGTGCTCGAAAACGCACCTTTCGGGGTGAAGAAGCCCATGCAGACAGCCGACGGCCATGACCTTGTCTACCTGCAGCTGGAGGGCGACATCCTAGGCTACAGCCAGGCCCAGATGGACGAGGCGGACGCCTACCTTCGACCCTTGTTCTACCCCAAGGAGCTCATATTCGATATTCTTGAGAACAAGACTTTCATCTTCTTCAACCCGATAAGGCCTGTAAGCTATGCGCCGGACACCGAGTTTTACACCGACGAGGAGATTGACAGGATTATCGGCCTGACCGAAGCAGAGCGCGACCAGTGGGACAAGGAGAAAAGGGAGCTCAATGAAGCTGCATATGCAGCCTACAAGGCAAGCCAAGCCGAGGTGCCTGCCGACAGGCAGCAGCTTGCGGACCAGATAGGCACCGCCATGAAGGCCTTGGTCGACGGCTGGGTGAGGGAGTCGACGGCCGACTACTTCGACGAGGA
>WRNE01000020.1 GCA_009776725.1 Coriobacteriia bacterium | reverse complement strand
CTTTATAACTCCAGCTTCGATGTCGGAGGCGATATCACCCTGACCGGTATAGGCTCGTTGGTCGGCGTCGGCTTCCAAAGCGACCTGGTCGTCGGCGGCAGTATATCGGCAGCTAACCTGGAAGAGGTCATGGCCTACGCATTGACAGCCGCCTACGGAAGCACCGCCTGGGTCAAGGGCGATGTGGTCTCCGGTACCAACGGCGTCTTGGCCTATAACGAGAGCTTCGTGACCATCGACGGCATCATTGATGCGCCGCTGGACTATATCGCCTTAGGCTTCGCGATACCTGATTCTGACCTCGTCGATGTCGTGCTGTTCGGCCCGGGCGACTTTACTACGCCCACCACCAAGCCCGGCTACTTGACCTACACCGATGAGACCAACTTCGTCTGGGTGGCTGGCAACTCCCCGTCTGAGCCGACCAGGCCGACCGGGCCTACTACCCCGGCTACCGGTGATGCAGCCGGCATGCTGCTTTGGCTGGGCGCCTTGTCCATACTATTGGGAATCGGCTTGATCATCTCCCGCCGCCGGAGCGTGCTCGGCTAAAAGCACGGACAAGGGCTTCTCCACATAGTTCTAATTGGGACGGCTCGTATGGGTCGTCCCTTACTATTTGGTTTAGGCTCCCGGACGATATTATTCCGTTTCCAATCTGTTAGAATTGGAATTCCTCGAACAGGGTATGAGTGAGGGAAAGGACGATCATGACTACAATAAAGAAGCGCTTGCTGGCTTTTTTAGTTGGAACGGTGCTAGCTATGGCGGCTTTTGTGGCCTTGCCAGCAACGGCTTATGCAGCTGCGAGCATTGATGTCAGCACTCTGGATGCATCGAGTGTAAGCAGCCCTGCCGGTGATGACAGCTGGGTGTACGCAGCTGCAACCAGGCAGCTGCGGCTAAACCAGGCAAACGGCGACTATACCATCACCGGAGCCAACAGCAACATTAACATTGAAGTCACAACCAGTGCGACTGTCAGGTTTGACAATGTCCAAGTCACATCGGCATCTGACAGGGTCACTCTGAGGGTCAATGCCGATACCACACTGTACATAACTGGCGCATGTATCCTTTCGAGCTCTAGCTGGCACGCTTTGCAAGTCGATGCCGGCGTTGAGCTCACAATTGGCGGCAGCGGCACTTTGGTCGCTATGACGACGGTCAACACCAGCGCCGTCCAAAACAATGGGACCCTCTATATCGGTGGAACCTCCACTTTAAATGCGGCTTCCGTGGCCGATTGTGTCTCCTGCGGAGAGAACAGCTCCATCTGGGTCGGCAGCGGTGCAATCCTTAATGTAGAAGGTGGCTGGAGCGGCCTGGAATCGTCACATGAGCTCGATCTTCATGTCGACGGCATAGCCAACATCACCGGCATGGACGGAGCAGCAGTCTATATGTCGGGTACGCCTGTCATCAACCTGATCGGCAGCGGTACGGTCTCACTTGAGAACAACAATGGCAGCCGGGCTTTGTCCAGTTCTGTCGATGTCTACATGGATGAAGACATCACCCTGCTGATCGCTAATACCTCGACTACTGACGGCCATGACTATTTTGTCAGAAAGAGGGATGCAACCAGCACCTACGCCTGGAAGCTGACCAATGCCCAACCTGCGCTTGGCGGTGATATCCGTAGCAGGACGATTCGTTTCAATATCAATGCTGGCGCAACAGCGACCATCCAGCTCGAGCCTGCCCCGGTCTGCACGATTGTTGGAACCGGTGTCGGCTACATGACGCTGGATGACGCCCTAACAGCTGTCGATAATGGGGAGACGATCAATCTCCTGGCAAACCTGACGCTGTTCAGCACACTGACGGTCAACAACGGCAAGCAGTTCACGCTGGACAATAGCGGCCCTTATCCTGGAGCCGCTAACCGTACGCTGGATTTTGCTGGAAGTTATTTCTATATCGAAGACGGCACCGAAGTCACTTTTAATGGCTGCTCGGATTATTTGAACATGCCCTGGGTTGCGATCGACTATAACGGGACAGGCGGCAGCAAGGTTGTGTTCAACGGGGACCTGGTGTTCCATAACGGCGAGCTTTGGGCCGGAAATGGCGCAGAGGTGCTGGTCAATGGCAATATTAATGCAGCAAATTCAGGTGTAACTGGCTTGGGCGGAGCAAGTATTACTGTCACCGGCAATGTCACGAGCGGCAGCACGGGTGTAAACGCCGATTACGGCTCGATTGTCGAAGTCGGCGGCAGCATAGAGTCAGACGGACTCGGCATCCACGCCAGACGTAATGCATTGGTCACCGTTGAAGGCGACGTCAAAGCTGGTGAAAACGGTATTGATGCAGACGGTGGAGATGATGCAGATTCGTCTGTCGAGGTGACAGTCAAAGGCGATGTCTTTGCCGACAATTTAGGAATCTATGCATATCAAGCCAAGGTTAAAGTCGAAGGCGACGTCATAGCTAGTAAGTCTGGCCTTATGGTGTTCTTCTCAAAAGTAGACATAACCGGGAATGTAAGCGCCGGCAGCTATACTTCTGGCGACTCTGTCTTAGTATTTGACTTTTCCGATGTGACTATCGGCGGCAATGTCACCGGAGCTGCTAATACAGTTGTGATTTTTGGCTCCAGCCTCAATGTCGGGGGCAACATTGTGCTGAGTGGTGACAACTCGCTAGTCGGCGTGCGAGCCCAAAGCGACCTGGTTGTCGAAGGCAATGTTTCTACAGCCAATTTGGATAAAAGCACGAGCTACGCATTGACGGTTGAATACAAGAGCACTGCCTGGGTCAAAGGCGATGTGGTCTCTGGCACCAACGGTATCTTGGCTTATGACGAGAGCTTTGTGACCATCGACGGTATTATCGATGCTCCGGACAACTACATCGCCTTAGGCTCTTCGATAATTGGTTCTGGCTCCATCGATGTCAAATTGTTCAGCCCTGGCGACAACACTTCACCTACTACCAAGCCCGGCTACCTGACCTACACCGACGATGAAAACTTCGTCTGGGTTGCTGACAACTCACCGTCTGGCCCAACCGATCCGACCAAGCCTACTACCCCGCCCACCGGCGATGCAGCCAGCCTGCTGCTTTGGCTAGGTGCCTTGTTTATAGTGCTAGGAGCAGGACTGGTTAGGTCGCGCCGAAGTGTCAAGCTTGACTAAGGTCTTATGCACAAGTGTTTCTTTGGGCGGCTTTAACGAAGCCGCCCTTTTTTTGCAGGGGAGCCACGCGCCTGTCTAATGGATAGCCAGTCAGAGCCTATAAAAGCACAAATGCTCCTCCAATTGTAGACGTCTTGGGCAGTCTCTCGGAGACATACTTTAGGGCATAAGATTAACAACGAAAGCGAGCTCTTGGTGCTCCTGGTTAGAACCTTTATATGTGCTTGCATAACCAGCCGCCAGACATCAGGCATAGGGTAGAAAGATCTGATCTTCCCCCTGGAATTATGTGGGGGTTTTGTATATCAATCAATTAATGTCTAAAAAGCTACAAATTCCATATCACGCCAAAGTAGAGTGACATAGCTAACTCCATTTGGATATAATCTGATTCTCGTAACATATTGTATATTTCATGGAGACATGTTTCTATTGACTGTTGAGAGGAGCAGTTGTGGATCAAAATTTAATTCAATATAGCGAAGAACATATGGGCGTGGCTTATAACAAGTTAAATGCAGCTTTTGACGCTCTTACACAAGTCAGAACTGATCTCTTAGAGTCACATGGACTTCTCTTAGACGATTGGGAGGGTCAGAGCGCGACCGCCTTCGAGGCAGCGTCCCAATCGCTCGCCGCTCACCTTAACAAGCTCAACGGTGGCTTGTTGGTATTACTTGATGACTTGTCACAGTCCTATGAGAAAATGAACGCAGTAGATACCGCACTAGCAAATTGACTTACCGAAAGAGTTCTAGAACGTTTGATGGGAATAGACATGAGTGAATGTAAATGTAACCAGATTCATCAATGCAGTAACGCAATAAATGCTGCTGAGGATATTAAGAATCACTTGAAGCGGCATGATTTTTACCTAGACGTATACCGTGATTATTGTCAGTCGATAGCAAACCTTGCTGACGACGCTCTTTTGCCGAGCCGCGTAGATATGATCCCAAATATCAAGGATTGCATCCAAAAGGTAAACTTTGATGAAGCCTACCAAGTGATAGACTCATATATCAGTTCGCTAGAGATAGCCAAAGAGTATTTGCGAAGAGAAGACCATCGTCACCATGCGGAGCCTAGATATGGCATTTAAAATATCATTATCGAAATTACAAGATGCTAGACAGAAGCATTCTGAACTTTTTGCCAGCTTTGATGAAGAGGTGCTCAAATGCGATAAAGCTGTTCGGGAGCTCTCTGAGTATGGATGGTTAGGAAGCGCTAGCATTGCTTTTTATGAGATGTTCTTGTTTTGGATAGAAGAGGCAATGAAAATATACGACAAAATGCTTTATGTCGAGCTGCTTCTAGGAATAATCTCGAATTCCATTGATATCATGCGATTGCGATATGACTTGATTGCTGCCAGTGTCGCTGCGTTTGGACCGCCCAGTGACATAATCTATTTCACTGAACAGGACTTTTGGCAAGTAGCCTCTGTTCAAGATTTTCTAAGTGGCTTAAAAGATGATCTGCCCATCCTCGAGGAGAAGGGTAAATCAATCTACTACCAAGTATTGAAGGTGTCCTTTTCCGACATAATCAGGGAGATTGAAAACAGCCACCAAAGGATAGGCGACTTTAAAAGCAGTTACATCGAGTATGCTGACAATGTAAAAAAGTTCGAAACAGACATACCGCCAATGCTTGAGCTATTGAGCCGTGATGATTTTAACTACAGGCAGATATTGTTTGCATTGGGCTTAGACGGCTTTAACTACGATCAAAGCATCGCCCAAGGTATTTTTGGCAATATGGATCTACCGGAAGCTGCCGAGGCAGTCACCGACCACCCATTTGTATTCCCTGCTATAAATGGATGGTTTGTTAATTTGAACGTTCCCAAGTACGAAAGCGACTACCTAAACGACCAACTTGACAGCGTCAACTGCCCCACCGCCTCTTGGGCGTACAGCCAAGCGACTTTAGATTGCGTTATCATAGAGGACTCACTCGAAATAGCTACATTTTTGGAGAAGCTGTCAGAGTTTTATGGATTGGATACAGGAAATAATCCTTCGTTACTAGATAGTCTATACTCAGAAATACAGGCTTATATCGAAGAGTACAACCGCAACCCATATCTACCGGAGGATGTCAAAGTAGCAAATGCTCTCTTGATGGCAGCAAATGAAGCATTCTCTGATCAACTGATTTCAAAAGGCTCAGATGTAGCTGGAAAAGCCATTGGCACAGTAGCTGGCCCACTAGCACCAGTTGTTGGTATTCTTATTTCTATTGGTCTTTCAAAAGCAACCGAAGAGCTATACGACGAGCTTTTCGATTATACTAGAAACCAATACTACCATCAGTACTACGACCAGCTTTTCCCGGATGGCTAGTTTAAGCTGCCTCTTCAGTCCATGTGTCGTGGCATATGAGTAATGTTTTTCTACTAAGTGACGAAGACTTGGTCTTCATCTTCTTGATCGTCGGCTCTGCTTTGCCGACGATTGTCGCTGACCCCCTCGCCCAGCTTGAGCCTGAAGAACGCGATACCCATTACAAAGACTTCGTCGAACGACAGCAAAAAGCCGGAAACATCACATTTACTGACGATAGCGTCGAGATCAGCCATGACTTGGGAACTGCCCTTCAGCCACTCTTTAGTAGTGAGAAGGTACTTTACCACAGCGCTCGCTTTACTGAACAAGGGCCCGAATATGATGCAGTTTTATGTTTTGCAGACACTAATGGAGTCTCCCTACTGGCGCGAGCCGATGCATCGCAGTTTCTACTTTCCTGGTTTCCGACAATCAGCCAGAGCAACGACATATTCCTCAAAGGCTTCTCTTTGGAGAGTACTGGGGCTTATCCCCATGAAAGCTTTAAATACGCTAACGAGATGGACGAGGTCGAAAAGCTGCTTGCTTATTGCTGTGACGGCGAGATCGACCAGTTAGACGCTTACGCTCAGCAGCTGAACATGAGCCCGACTGAGCTTTCCGAGCTGATAAGCGAGCTGGTCAACAGCAGCGATGCCATTGTCATAGACGTGGTTCGCTCATCAGACATCAAGCTCGGTGGCATAAAGGCGAAGATTCTCCCTCGGTTGCAGGTAATGCTGCGTTTTATCGCATCGCCAGATGGGAACTATGGTGTAATTGAGAGTTTCTCACGTTCAAGCCTCCTAGAGCAGATCATTGACTTTGAAGGAAGGTAAGTAAACTATGGAAGCAACACCGATTGATGATAAATACCTGCCTATAGGGTCAGTTGTTTTGCTGCATGAAGGCAAAAAGCGGGTTATGATATACGGCCGCAAGCAAAAGCAGGTCTCGAACGATGCGGAATGGGACTATATTGCTTGCTTGTATCCCGAAGGCAACCTCAATGAGGAATACATGTACCTTTTTAACCACGACCAAATTGCACAGGTCTTCTTTTTAGGCTATAGCGACGACGAAGAGCAGGCATTCCAAGAGACCTTGCGTAAGATTGACCAGGAAAAACAAATAGACTGATCATAAACATCCTGCCTCCTTAAGCATTTTCAATGCAATTTGTCTTTGCTGTGGTATCATGCTTAATCATCCATGTGGAGAGCTGACCGAGAGGCCGAAGGTGCTCGCCTGCTAAGCGAGTAACGGGCACAACCCGTTCCGGGGTTCGAATCCCCGGCTCTCCGCCATTAGGGTGTCATGCGAACTCCATACAGTAATATCTGCAAACCCGATCCGAATCTTTTCGTCTATGAGGCGTTCGCGTTTGTGTTTCTCCTCTTGAATAGGTCGAGTTTAACTCTGTGAAATATTGGGTGCGTTGATACTTATGAAATCATACTGAAAGATCAGCATTACTATACTAAGTCTTACTACGCATGTATAAACATTATGCTGTGAGTAAAAGCTACGATCGCCGAGAGCAAAATCAGAAACACTTTGTCATGGGGCGCGAGGTTGTCGTCGTAGTCACAAACAGCAAACTTGATTTCGAAACATGGGAGTGAATACTCTATTAGGAATTTAACGGTATACACGACAAGGGTGTACTTTAATGATTATTGGGGAGTAGCAAATGATACAGAAAATAAACCTATTGGAAAAGGTAAACAGCGTTGGCGACTTGTTTCAATACCTTCAAGTCGGCCATCTGAACAACCATATGCTGAATGTATTGCAAGCTGAGAACCGGACTTTGGATTTCCACATCCATGATAATTCCGATGAACTATTCTTTGTTATTGAGGGCTCGTTTTCGATTGAGCTTGAAGACGGGTTGGTTTCGCTGAGCCAAGGCGATTTGATTATCGTTCCAAAAGGGATACGGCATCGGCCTGTTTGCATGGAGCTTGTGAAATGCTTGCTTATTGAACTCGATGGAACACTGAACGACGACAATACCGGCGGCACTTACACAAAAGGCAAGTCTATATGACGCGACAAGAGATTATTAACGGGACATTCGCAAACTAATCGCACCATACAACATAAAGGGCACATATCCAGGGTGAATACACCAGCCAGTTTCAGTATACCGGTTGATCAGTATGACATAGGCCATATAGCGTTTTGGTGCGATAAGTTCGGATACATGCGACTAGTGGTGCGATCGAGATGTAGATTTACATCCCGGACACTTGTCCACATTATTAGTAACTAATATAGACAATAGTCCAGAAATAGTTTATCTTAGCCTGGATAGAGCTCCCGTGAACATTTGAGAAGCGGCGAGCGGAGGAGGTCGCTCACTCGTGTGCGGCCTTTCTTTTTGGGGTGTTGTTTTGGTGTTTTGGAGGAAGGTTGGAATAACAGTTTGCTACTTATAATGAGCTGATAGAGATATAAAAGATCACGAAACTTTATACTCGACAAGAAAAAGTTTTGAAGAATTCATACGGAAAATCTTGGTTCTAGTTGCAATATATCATGTCTCGGAAAGGTTCCCTTTCAATCGAGTACAGGATTTATTCGACCTACTTGGCTTAGTTTTTTCTATTAGTGCTGAACCAAGTCATTTGACCGTTTGAATTATCATTTGATTTTGCTTTCTTTACATAAGCTGGACTTTAATAGCTTCATATGCCTGATGTAGGATATCCGGTTAATATATTGATATCGTTCACGACCCGCTCTATGCCAATCGCTCAATCACATGGCTAATCCAAATAAGACTCAAAGCCTTTATAATGCATCTCATGAATCGCTATCGAGACGACTATAAGGGGGCAGTCAATGATGGTCTTTATATGTTATTCAAAATGTACTACTTGCAGCAAAGCCAGAAAGTACCTGGATGGCTTGGGCGCGCCTTATGAACAACGAGACATCAAAGGCGACAATCCGACATATGAAGAGCTAAAAGCCTGGTTGGATATCAGCCGCCTACCAGTCAAGCGGCTTTTTAACACCAGCGGACAGGCCTACCGCACTTTGCAGCTCAAGGACAAGCTGGCTGATATGAGCGTGGACGAGTGCCTGCAACTTCTCTCCACCGACGGGATGCTGGTAAAGCGGCCGATATTGGTAGGTGATGGCTTTGTCCTGGTGGGCTTTAAAGAAAGTGAATGGGACTTGGCGTTGGCTGTAAAGAGAGACTAGCCTGGCACAGTATTTGCCAGGCTAGAATCGCATCAATCTCTCAAACAACGACGAAAGCCGCAGCATGCAAAGACTGCGGGTTTCTCCACATGGTTAATTGTAGTAGTTATAGCGGATTTTCTCGAATTCGTCGGTTATGATCTCGCGGCGTCTGATGGCGAACTCGTCATCGGGTGCGCCCATGATGCCGCCGCCGAAGCAATAGCTTCCGCCGGGGGCCAACATGTCGACTTGCTGGCGAACGTAGGCGCGGACTTCTTCTTCAGTGGTCTCTGGCCAGCAGACGAAGCCGTTGCCGTCGAATCCGCCGACGATTGCTAGCTTACCAGCATATTGCTGCTTGATGGCTACCAGGTCGTTTTGCGGCTCGGCGGGGTTCCATGAGTCGAATCCCATGTCGACGATATAGGGAATGAACTCGTCGAGCTTGCCGCAGTTATGGTGCGAGGCGTGGCATCCGGCTTCGACATAGGGAGCCACAGTGGCGCGCCAAGCTGGCTCAAAGATGTCTAGGAACATGGGAAGCGACACGAAGGGGGCGCGCTCGTGGGCGATGTCGTCGCCCATTCCGTAAGCGTCGGGCTTGTAGTAATAGATGAACTTTTTGGCCATCTCGACGTTTAGGTCGACCAAGAAGCTCATCAGGTCCTTGACCTCGTCAGGCTCTTCAGCACAAGCCATCAGCCCCATGTCGAAGCCCATGAAGCTGTTCAGCATCTGAAAGTAGCCGTTGCCAATGCTCGGGCCTCCCGAGAACAGGGCATCAGGGTCGCGTTTGGGCAGGTCAATGGACGCACAATACTCCCAATCGATCTCGTCTAGGGCTGCCGGCCTTTTGATCACATCACGCCATTTGGTGATGTCGTCAAGAATAAAGACCCCCGGCTGGGGCAAAGCGCCCAGGTTGGCGTTACGCTCGGTGACGTATGGGACGCCAAAGAGGTCGTGGTGGACTTCGCCTGGGTCCCATCCTCCGACCATGGGGAGAAGAGCGTCCCTAAAGGACAGCTGCACAGGCCCGTTGGGCGGGGTAGCGTCCATCATCGTGGGCACATATTCGGGTATTTCTCCATTTAGCATGCGTTTGTAGTTCTCGTGCGGTGACAGTGTCGGCATATAAGCCTCCTTCTCTTAATGCTAGTTATAGCTTGCTTTCTAGCTATTACCATTTCTAGTTGCAGCAAACCTATTGTAGTTTCTACCGCTTCGTTAAGCACTACAAAAGAGCTAAGCGTTAAAAATCTAGTTTCGCGCAAGCCTTTTGCAGTGCGAAACGCATTGTCTGGCAAGCCTGCCCGCCGCTGGTCAGACTTGCTCGTCTAGGGTCTAGGGCTACTTGTAGAAGCCTAGGCTGTACTTGCGTGCCTCGTCTCTGATGATGACGTTCTTCTTCGGGGTCTCCTCGTCACCGACAGCAACCATGAAGCCACCGCCAAAAGTGTAGCCTCCGCCAGGAGCGTACTTATCCATAGCATCCCGAACGCTTTGGCGCAGCTCCTCCTCGGTCAGCCCGCCTGGGTTCTCAGGGCTTGCCATGGGGTCAAGCAACCGCTCGCGACCGTCCCAGCCGCCCATGAACACCATGTCGTTGCCGTACTTCGCCTTGACTGCCAGCAGGTCGTTACAGGTCTGTGCAGCAGACCATCCATGGATGCCCATCTCTAAATACAGGGGGATGAAGTCCTCGGTCTTCCCACAGCAGTGTATCTGGATCAGCAAGCCTCGGTCACGGCCGATCTTTGCATACTTGTCGTGGTGAGGCATGAAGAACTCGCGGAAGGTATCGGGCGATATGAAGGGGGCGTACCAGGCAGCGGTATCGTCGCACAGGGTCAAGGCCTCCGGGTCGTAGATGTCGATGGTCCTTTTGGCCACACCGATATAGAACTCTGAGATGGCGTCTAGCAGCTCTTTTACCTCGTCTGGGTACTCGTATAGTGCAATCATGCCAGCCTCGAAGCCCATGATCGACATCAGCAATTGGAAATAGCCCATATGAATGTCCATGACTAAGGCTGTATCGGCACGGTTGTAGTTCATGTTTTTGAGCTGCTCGGCAATCAAGGGCTCCCAGACAACGTCTGAGAAGTCCGGGATCTTCACATAGTCGCCCCAGTTCTTTATTCCGTCCAGCGGCAAGACGAACTCGTCGTTTGCCGGCATTCCAGCCCCGCCTGTCGAGTCAGTGTGCACGAACCGGACTCCGAACAGGTTCCGGCGGACCTCAGGGTCGCGCTCGGGATGCAGCAAAGGCGGCGCAACCATCATGCTTGGTGGCGGGTCTCCGTCCTGCATCGCTCCTACCGGCACATACTCGGGCTGTTCGCCGCGTAGGCACATCAACAGGTTTTCTTTTGCACTTAGCATATTTCCTCCTCAAGTTTTGATAGCAGGCAAAGGCTTGGGGGCACGCTTTCCAAGCTGGCTCACTTTTGGCATCTGCTCACGTAGGCCACTCATAAACGCACGCTCCCTGTCTTGCTGAAACGCTCTGCCCTCTTTGATTCTGCGTTCATACCTACAAATTAACACTCTGCCAAAGTTGCTGTAAAGCTAAATGTGCAGACTCGACAGGATACCCCGCCTCACTTCGGGCCGACCATGCAGGCCCAACTACCAGAGGCTGCCCCTTAAGCGCTGCGTGAGGCATGAGCGCAAACCTCGGCTGCAAGCCAGAAAATGTATAATTGCCGCTGTGGCTAAACGGCTTTAAAGAGCAGTCGGCCCATCCGACATCCTACCGCACACGCACCAGCCCACTTACAACCAGCAAGCACAGGAGAATACGTGGACAACAATACAGCAGCACCCACAGACAGCATCGAAGCAAAGTTCAACTACTGGCGCAACCAGCTCTTGGACCTCAGCAAGCGCAACCGCCTCATCAACTTTCCTGCCTCATCCAACAGCACTCGGGCCTCTCGGGTTGCCATCGCCATCAAAAAGCCTGGCCTTGATGCCCTCTGGACGTCATTTGTCGAGGACGAGAAGCCTTTAGCCTTCCCCCTGCCAAGCCTTTATGGGGAGAAGGACATGGCTGGCGCCCCGGCCCCAGAGGCCGCCCCGGCCCCAGAGGCCGCCCCGGCTCAGGAGACCCTCCCGGCTCCTGAAGCGCGGGTTTCTCCCGATAATAACGAGCATGGGGCAGAGGATGAAGACGGCGAAGAGCAGTCCATCACCAACCAAACGGTGGCTGAGACCCAAAAGACGCTGCGCAACCTGCGTCAAAAGGCTATGACCCATATCGAAGAGACCGGGCTGAACGCCCTGTACCTGGCTTTCGGCTTTTTGAACTGGCATGACTCGGCGAAGGCCGAGGACTTACGCTCGCCGCTGCTGTTGGTTCCTGTGCAACTGGCCCAGGCCGACTTGTTCTCCCCTTTCAAGCTGGCCTTGTTAGACGACGAGATCATGCCGAATTACGCTTTGGCGCAAAAGCTGGAGGCGGAGGCGGCGGTCACGTTGCCTGCTTATGTGGAGGATATGGGTTTTTCTGACTATCTGCTAGCGATTCAAGAGACGTGCGAGAAGCTGCAGGCCACTGTGGACTTGGACGTCGAGCTCTCGCTTTTCAACTTCAACAAGCTTAGTATGTACCAGGATCTGGGAGCCAACAAAGAACGCGTTTTAAGCCATCCCGTGGTTCGGGCGATAGCAGGCGACGCCAGTCTGCTGAACCAGGGCCTAAAGGATATCGACTTGACACGGTTTGACCATGATGCGGTGCCTCCCTCTGAGGTCTACAGCGTTTTGGACGCAGACTCGAGCCAGCAGGATGCTGTATTACTGGCAAAACTAGGGGCGAGCTTTATACTGCAAGGCCCTCCGGGGACAGGCAAGAGCCAGTCCATCACCAACATCATCGCCGAGTTCTTGGCTGACGGCAAACGCGTGCTGTTCGTCTCGGAGAAGATGGCCGCCTTGCAAGTTGTCTACCACCGCCTCTCACAGGTCGGTCTGGGTGACTTTTGCTTGACTCTGCATCATCACGATTCCAAGCGCCGCGATGTCTTAAACCAGCTGGAGGCATCGCTTGACTTGGCGCAGAGCAAGGCCACGGTCAAAGAAACCGCCTACGACCAACTCAACCAGCTGATGGACCAACGCAGCCGTTTGAATAGTTACTCGCGCGAACTGCATACGCCCGTCGAGCCGTTATACGAGACTGTCTACTCCGTGAACGGCAAGCTGTCTGCTTTAGACGCCGTCCCAGACATTGCCTTCACGCCTGCTGGCGCCAATACCTACACGGCTTACGACCTCTCCACACGGATCGACCTGCTGAGCGAGTTTTCCCGCATGGTTGGCGAGCACGGCTACCAGGCTGACAATCCCTGGTGGGGATGCAACGTCCGCGAGGTCACCAACCAGCTTCGGCAGCAACTGGGCACCGAGACCCGCCGAGTCACGGCAGTCGTCGCAGCGGCTGACGCCCAAAGCGGCTTGCCATACAGCCTTTTTGACTCGATCAGCCTTGTCGACCTCGGTGTCATGGCCTCGCTTTATCAAATGGACGCCAGGCTCAGGACGATCAGGCAAGGCCTCGGCGCCAATTACACAGACGAGCTCTTCTCCATAAACGGAGAAGAGCTCTTGGAACGATGCCTAAGCAGCTACCAAAGCGTGGCTAGGCCATTGAACTCCAATTACCGGGCAGACCGGGCAAGGGTCGCCAGTGCAAGCAGAAGGGCCGCCAAGCCCTCCTTTGACGAAATGAAAGCCCTGGCCCAGGCCTTGCAGGAGTACCAGTCCCTAGAGGGCCACTTCATGCAGGTCAAGCAGTCTTTGGGAGGCCTGGCCGTCTATCCCCTGGATTTCGCCAACCAGGCCTTTGAACAGCTAAACGGATCGGTAAACTGGCTGGCCAGCCTCTTTTTCCACGCCGAGCAGCTCCTTAATAAGCCTCTTTCCGAGCTGGTCCTGTTCTTCAACCAGTGCCTAGCCAGCATCGTCGACTTGGAGCACTATGTCGACTACATGGCAATCCTCGAAAGAGCCAAGGGATTGGCGGTCTATGACTTCGTCTACCAGTTGATTGTGGCAGCCTTCCCCGCCGACCTGGTCGTAAGTGCCTTTCTGAAGTGTTTCTACCGGGCTTGGCTTGATGCTGTCTGTCCTTACTTTCCCCACGTCTTGGCGTTTCGGCGAATCAACCAAGACGCGCTGGTAGACTCGTTTGTCAAGCTGGACAAGTCACACCTCGACATCTCCAGGGGCGCCTTGTACGCAAAGCTGCTCTCGCGCCTTCCGTCCATCGACTCGTACTTCTCCGACCACGACGAGGTGGGCAAGCTGAAGCGCGAGATAAACAAGAAACGCAAGCTGATGCCGGCGCGGAAGCTGATCGCCGAGCTTCCCAACCTGCTGCCTATACTTAAGCCCTGCCTGATGATGTCGCCGCTCTCGGTCAGTACCTACCTTAGCGGAAACGACTACCAGTTCGACATCGTCTTGTTCGACGAGGCCTCGCAGATCCGCACCGAGGATGCAATATGTGCGATTTTTCGGGCTAAGGAGGCGATAATCGTCGGCGACAGCAAGCAGCTGCCGCCTACCGACTTCTTTCAAGCCTCCTTTGCTGCCAGCGACGACGACGCCTATGACGAGCAAAGCGAGGCACCTGACGCCGGGGCCTTCGAGTCGCTGCTTGAAGAAGCCTCGCTCCTTCCTTCCCAAGACCTGCTTTGGCACTACCGCAGCAAGCATGAGTCCCTGATCGCTTTTTCCAACGCCAAGCTCTACAGCGGCAAGCTGACGACTTTTCCCTCGTCGCTTGACCAAGCCGCTGATTTGGGGGTCGAGTACGTCCATGTCCCAGACGGCGTCTACGAGCCGCGCTCGAGACGAAACGTGCTCGAGGCACAAAAGGTTGCCGAGCTGGTGTTTGCGCATATCCAACAACATCCCGACCGCAGTTTGGGCATCGTCGCCTTCGGAGAGGGACAGCAGACTGCGATCGAGGACGCTATCTTGGACTTGCGCCACCAAAGCCCCCAGTTCGAGCAGTTCTTCAAGGACGACACCGACGAGCCGATGTTCGTCAAGAACCTGGAGACCGTCCAAGGCGACGAACGCGATACGATCATCTTCAGCATCGGCTACGCCTACGATGCAGACGGGCGTTTTCCTATGTCCTTTGGCCCGCTTAGCCGAGAGGGCGGCGAGCGCCGCCTGAACGTCGCCATCACCCGCGGACGCATCAATATCAAGCTGGTCGGCTCGATCATGCCCTACGACATTGCTACCGAACGGGTCACCTACAGCGGCCCGAAGCTGCTGCGCGACTACATCGAGTACGCCATTGGGGGCATCGGCACCGTCAAGACCGACGTCAAGACCGACCAAGCCTCCGAGGCAGAGGCACCCGCAGCTGCCGGCTTGTCTGCCTCGCAGTTCGAAGACACGGTCTACCAATTCCTCACTGCGCATTCTTACCAGGTGGAGAAAAACGTCGGCTGCTCGGGCTACCGCTTGGACTTCGCTATCCGCCACCCATCCTATACGCGCAGTTACGCCATCGGCATCGAATGCGACGGAGGGTCTTATGCCAGTGCCCGGACTGCCCGGGACCGTGACCGCCAACGCCTGTCTGTCCTGCATAGCATGGGATGGAGGATGTACCGTGTCTGGTCTACGGAATGGGTCAAAGACCCCCTTGGCGAAGGCCAGCGCTTGGTCAAGGCCATCGAAGAGGCCATTGCGAGCTATCAAGAGGCCCCGATAGTAGGTGCCTTGAGACCTGCCCGTGCAGACGCCGGCCCAGAGGCACAAAGCGAGGATCTCGCACTAGAAGAGAGCGGGCCTTTGGAATACTTCGACGTCACGGAGAGGCACGACCCTGCGCTGCCGGCAAGCAACTACAAAGGCCTGCCCGCCGAACAAGTGCCCATCAGCGACTTCATGCGCGTCATGCTCGAAATAGTGCAGCAGAGCTTTGGGATCGACAAAGAAGGCTTGTTCAAGGCCACTGTCCGCAGTTATGGCTGGGCAAGGCGCGGCAGCGTGATCAATGCCCGGATGGAACAAGCATATCGTCAGATCATAAAACAAGGCGGGATCCACGAGCATGACGGAAAGCTAGAGCTAGGCTAGAGGCAGCCCAAGCCCTAAGGCGGCGCTGTGACTTAAAGGCCAAAACAGCTCGGCGCGCAGGAAGCCGCACGTCTCTCAGACAGGCGATTTAGGCAAATTAAAGGGATTCGTAGTAAAAACTGATCAACATTGCACTTTTTTTTGATTTTGATGAAAACTCAGCCTTGACAACCAACCGTTCGTTTGATAATAATATTACTATCAAACGGTTGGTTGGCAAATGGCTTAGTGTTTATATTAGATACCCCGGGAGGGTTTTGTAATATGAAAAGGTCTTATCCATCAGTTTTAGTAGCGCTTATGTTGCTGTTCTCCTCTGTGCCTTTCGCATTTGCATCTGCCAAGAATGCATATGCGAACACCGATGACACTTATTCGGCAACAGTCCGCTATTATGACGATGTCCAGCTGACCTATACCCTGACTTATCCCAGCGGCGGCCTTTGGTCTGGCAACGCCGACCTGCCGATCGGTGCGATGGGCAGCCTGACAGGCCAGATCTACTGTGTTGACCCCTTTGTGCCCTTCCACTCGCATGCCGACACGTCGTATTGGGACGCCGCAACGGCAGCGACAGTCGACATCAAAGACGGATATACCGTCTCTGCGCCTTGGCTGGTATCGCCGGCGCTGCGCCAGAACTACGACGCTGTCTGCTGGCTGACGCTTAACGGCTACCGAGGCGACTATTTGAAACGGTCCACTGACGCCGAGAGCGCTGCCAGCGTCGAGCACCTGAAAAGCCTCTATCTGAACAATCCCAGCTACCCCGGCATTGTGGTGATTGACGAGACCATCGCCTTGATGGCCACCAAGCTGGCTATTTGGGAAGTGCTGACAGACAACAGTGTCTTATTGCTCCGCACTTCCATCGACAGGGCCCCTGCCCGCCGGTCGTCGCTTGACGCCCTGGTCAATGCCTTGATGGCAGATGCCTTAAGCCAGCGCGCTACCAGCCGGCAGATGACGGCTTTTCGCCTAGGCCTCGAGTTTTCCAGCAGCGGCTACTCCCATATTAGGACAGAGGGGCTATATGAGGTCTTTGGCAGCTTTGTCGTTACCGCCGGCCTGCAAAACACCGGCTCGCCTTTGGCCTTGGACAAGGTCTTCTTGACCGTCAACGGCAACGAGGCCGAGGACATTGTGTTTTTGGTGGAGAATAACGGGGTTTTCTCCCCATTGCCCAAAGACGCCGGCGAGAGTGTTTACGGGACAGCCAACGTTGCCCAGTACCTTCAGGCAGGCGATTTTGCAACCGACGGCGAAAAACTGGTCAGCCGGGACATCTACCTGTCGATTCCGGCAGGCCGTGACCCTGGAAACGGCGATATCGGCGATCTGTTGAATATCCGCGCCTATGCCATGGCCCGGGCAGTCGAACTGCTGGCCGGCACCCCGGTCACCTTCATGTACGGTGCCAACGGCTTGATGGACTGGAACGCTGTCCAAGCCTTCATCGGGGCTGCCAAAGACGGCATGAGCATCGATTTGTACAGCGACGCGACCTTAGACACCGGTGACACCCCGCTTGGCGGCCTGTATGTCCTAAAGAGCATCGACAATGCCACCCCCTTGGACTTCGACACCGAGTTCACGTTTCAGCTCCTGCATGCCAATTCGCCTGCCGGGCCTTGGAGCCTGGTGAGCCTCAGCGCCAGCGGCAGCGGCAAGGCACACCAGGTGCACAATGCCGCAAGCCTTGGCCTGGTGGCTAATACCTTTAGCCTAAAACATGGCGGGATGGTGCTGGTCGAAGGCCTGGCGGCTGACACAGACGACTTCTATATCGTCCGGGAGGTCGACCTGCCCCCCGGCTTCAATCCCCTTCCCCGATACACGATCCCCCTAGCTAGCTCGCCGGTGGCTACTGCCACCGATGGCGCCGAGACAACGGCCTTCCAGTTCGCCGACGGCCTGGCCATGGTCTCGTTCGTCAATGACAAAGAGGTGGCAAAGGGGCATCTATACATCGGCAAATCAGCCTTGACCATCCACTCCGATGGCAGCCCCATCGAGTATGACATAGAAAATCGTTTTGAATTCTTACTAGAATACTCTAACGATAGTGGAACCACCTGGTTCCCAGTTAATTTAACAGGAATCTTTGGTAGCGACGGAGGGTCGGTCGTCAATGCTGACGATGGCATTTTTACCTTGAGCTCCAAGGATCTTGCATTTGTTGAGCTAGATACAGAAGCAGGCCTCATTTATCGGGTGACCGAGCTGAACCTGGGCGACGGCTACGTTAGCAGTTATGCCTGGGTCTTGTTCTATGATGCCGGCGTCGACGATTGGATGTCCACTTACCACAGCAGCGATCAGGATTCAAATTGGGGAGAAAACCACCTCTATGCTACTAGTAGCATAGTAGTCGAAGCGGACCAATACTGTCTTTTGGTTTTTAACAATGTCAACGTCAACCTTGTTAATCTGCAAATAAGCAAGACAGTCAGCGGCACATCTGATGCCACGGATCTCAACCGGCTATTTTCCTTTATGATCATTTGCGAGACTGAAAACCTCGCTTTACCAACTGGAATCCCCCTGCCTCTCTCCAATGGATCGGATCCCGACTCGTTTGCTGTTGCTGGCATCGAACCAGACCGGATAGCAACTGGTAGTTTGGGATATCCCTCTATTATCCAGCTCAAGCATGGTGAAACAGCGACAGTCATCGGTCTACCAGCAGGAACATACGTAGTTCTTGAGGTATCCGAAAGCAGTTATGAGACTGCGTATGCAGTGAATGCTGGGGCGTCGATACTTAGCGAAACAGGCCGGACCGAGGAAATCGAGATACTCGTGGACACGCTTGTTTCATTCACCAACACAAAGCAAGTCCCAAACGGGCCCGACAATCCGAAAACCCCCAAGGTTCCCGAAGCCCCCTACTCTCCTCCTGTAACACCAAGAACCGGCGACATAGGGCCATGGTTGGTCATTGGCGCAATGGTTTTGACTGTTATGGGAGGAGGCGGGGTTTACCTATCTGTCCGCAAAGGGCGAGTGCCCAAGCGGCCTTAAAAGACAAATATAGCTGTGAAGTGAGGGTTTTAAAAACATTCAGCCAGTCACTTTATACCTTCACTTCACAGCAGGTTTCTGCGCATTTCGCGCATGGGGAGGCAGATAAGGCCGCGTACTTAATGTAGAAAAGTAGCGCGGCCTTGTCAAGTCAAACTTGGAATTCTTTTGTCCCAGATCATTAAAACTAGTTCCGCAAACTTCCCAGAGGAGCCGGAAAACGCCCACCGCGGCGCGCAAAGACATTGCCGGCAAACTGGTTGACAGGCATCACGACGGTGCTTCCCAAAAGCCCCCCGAACTCGACAAGGTCGCCGGCAACGCTGTCATAGGCAGGAATCAGGCGGACCGCTGTAGTCTTGTTGTTGATGACTCCGATGGCCATTTCATCGGCAATGATCCCAGCGATCGTCTCCACAGAAGTATCACCGGGAACGGCAATCATATCCAAACCGACGGAGCAGACGCTGGTCATTGCTTCCAGCTTGTCCAGGCTGAGTGCCCCGGCCTGGACAGCGCGAACCATTCCGGCGTCTTCGCTGATGGGGATAAAAGCCCCGGAAAGCCCGCCGACCGACGAGGAGGCCATGACGCCGCCCTTTTTGACCGCATCGTTTAAAAGGGCAAGGGCAGCCGTGGTGCCTGGCCCTCCGGTCGTCCCTACCCCGATAGCCTCTAAGATCGCAGCGACCGAGTCGCCCTCGGCAGGCGTTGGCGCCAAGGACAGGTCCAAAATGCCCATTTCCACGCCTAGGCGGCGAGACGCCTCGCGGGCGATCAGCTCTCCAGCGCGGGTGATCTTAAAGGCAGTGGCTTTGATGGCCTCGGCGATGTCTGTGATGTTGGCATCGTCAGGCATGTTCGCCAGGACAGCCCGTACGACTCCCGGGCCAGAGACCCCCACATTCACCACCGCCTCGGCCTCGCCCGACCCATGGAACGATCCCGCCATGAAGGGGTTGTCTTCGACGGCGTTGGCAAAAACAACCAGCTTGGCACAGCCGATCGAGTGACGGTCGGCAGTCGCCCTGGCCGTGGCTAGTATCTGCTTGGCCATGGTCAGCACGGCGTCCATATTGATACCGGCCCGCGTGGAAGCCAGATTGACGCTGCTGCAGACCTTCTCGGTGACAGCCAAGGCGCCAGGTATCGAGTCGATCAACTTGGTGTCGCTGACGGACATCCCTTTTTGCACCAAGGCGGAGAAACCCCCGACGAAATCGACCCCCACCGTGCTTGCTGCGCGGTCCATGGCCACCGCCACCGGACTTAGGTCGTTTGCCTCGCTAGCTGCACAGACCTCGGCGACAGGAGTCACCGAGAGCCGCTTGTTGGCGATCGGTATCCCGTATTCGCGGGCAAGCTGGTCGGCAGTCGGGACCAAGCCTTCACCTGCCCTGACCAGGCGCTCGTATACTTTGTCCGCACAGCGGCCGATGTCCCTGTCGCTGCAGTCACGGATCGACAGGCCAAGCGTGATGGTGCGGATGTCAAGGTTCTGTTGGGCGATCATGGCCAGTGTCTCAGAGACCTCTTCAGGTGTGATCTGCACGGTTTTCTCCCCATAAAGAATTGTCGAATAGAATTAGCCGATCACCTCGAGCCCGCCCATGTAGGGGCGCAGGACTTCAGGCACGACGATGGTTCCCTCTGCAGTCTGGTAGTTCTCGAAAATCGCCGCCATCGTGCGTCCGACGGCCAAGCCGCTGCCGTTTAAGGTGTGAACCAGCTCGGTGCCTTTAAAGCCGTCGGGACGGGAGTCCCTGTACTTGATCGACGCCCGCCTAGCCTGAAAGTCGGTACAGTTCGAGCAGCTCGATATCTCGCGATAGGTCCCTGACGAGGGCAGCCAGACCTCGAGGTCGTAGGTCTTAGCCGCAGAGAACCCAAGGTCGCCAGTACAAAGCACGATGACCCGGTAGGGCAGGCCCAGCAGCTGAAGGATGTTCTCGGCGTCATTGACCATCAGTTCCAGCTCGTCGTAGCTGGTAGCGGGGTCAGAGAACTTGACCATCTCGACCTTGTCGAACTGGTGGACGCGGATCAGCCCCCGGGTGTCGCGACCGGCACTGCCCGACTCGCGGCGGAAGCAAGCGGTATAGGCGGTGTATAGAAGCGGCAATTGCTCGGCTTCCAGCACCTCCCCGCGGTGGATGTTGGTGAGCATCACCTCGGCGGTGGGAATCAGGTAGAGCCCGTCGGTAGTCATGAACTGGTCGTCGGCGAATTTTGGCAGCTGGCCCGTGCCGGTCAGGGTCTCTACATTGCCCAGCACCGGGGTCCACCACTCTAGGTAGCCCCTCGCCGTGTGGGTCTCCAGCATAAAGTTGATTAGTGCCCGCTCCAGCCGGGCCCCCTGTCCGCTGAGCAGCACGAAGCGGGACTTTGCCAGCTTGACCGCCCGCTCAAAGTCAATTACACCGAGGTCAGGGCCTAAGTCCCAGTGCGCCTTAGGCGTAAAGTCGAAGTCTGGAGGAGTGCCCCAACGGCGTATTTCGACGTTCTCGGTCTCATCGGCTCCGATCGGGACAGTGGCGTCGGGCAGGTTGGGCATTGCCATAACCAGTTCGTTCAGCTCGCTCTCGTACTGGCTGAGATCGTTCTCTAGGCTGGTTATCTGCTCGTTGATGACACGGACGCTCTCTTTAGTTTGATCGACTTCGAGGGCAGTGTCTTGGTCGTCGGCATCAGCCCGCATTAAGTCACCGATACGTTTGGACGCCACATTGCGCGAGGCTTGTAAGGCCTCCAGGTCGCCGATTGTCTGACGCCGCTTTGTGTCTAGCGATAAAAAGGCCTCTTTGTCCCAGGTACTGGCTCGGGCAGTCATTGCAGCATCAATGGCCTCGGTGTTCTCGCGGATGAATTTTGTGTCGAGCATGGTGATTCTCCCTCTAAAAGATTGTTGTCCTTTTAAGTATAATGTAATTCCAGCAGGCTAAGTGAAATTCATCAAAGCTTTACGTTGATAGTTTGGGGTATTGGTTGTTGTCGTCTGGCTTTTTATTGGACAAAATCTGGTTATGAGCATAAACGAGATCTATACATGGCTGACAAATACGAAGCTTGGGGTTGTCACTTTGATAGTGGCGCTGATTGTCGTGTTCTTGCTTGTGGCTGCCTTCTCTGAGAGAAAGACCAAAAAGCTCTACCCCGACCAGGGCAAGAAGAAGAAAGGCTAATGATGGCTGCCTAGCCCTTCGAGGCTTTCTTGTACTCGTCTTTAAACGACTGGAACATTCCCTTGGTTCTTTTAACCTGCCTGCCTAAAGCCTTGCCTCCGCTATGGGCAAGGCTGTCAATGCCGGCTTGGGCTTCCTGTTTGTTGCGAGTCAGTTTCTGTTTGGCGTTGCTGATAGCCTTTCCTGTTTGGTAGCCTAGCCTCTCACCGCTCTGGCCAGCCTTCTCGGCTAGCACGCCGACTTGGCCTTGAGCTGCCTCGCTGGTGTTTTTTAAGGTGTTACCAACGATAGCTGCCTGCTTTCCGGCAATTGTTGCCAGACCGCCCTCGTGCTGGGGCACCAAAGCGTTTTTCAACAAGACGATGTTTGTGTCTTCGTATCCTTTTATGCTTGTAACAGGAATCCGTATTTGGCCGATGAGGGCCTTAGACCCAATGCCAGTGCTTACCATCAGGTCGATCGATTGGCCGGTCTTTGGGTCGAACCAGACATCGTCGACCGCCCCGATCTTTTGGCTGTAATAATCGACTACCGGCATGCCTTGCAACAGCATGGCCCTGTCCCAGTCAAGCCTCAAGCGCTCTATGGCCTGCTTGTCCCAGCTGTCCTTCTCTTGGGAAGCGACAATTCCTTGGTCGGTGAGCTCAAGGCGGTCCCAGGCCAAAAAGCGGTCGGAGCGCTTGAACATAAAGAGAAAGTCAGGGCGCTTGACGATGAACCCGGCCAGACGGTAGTCATCGGCATAAAAAACAGCGCGCAGGACCTTGCCGATCCTGCGCTTTTTATTTGTGCCGCTTGTTACACGAACACCGCTATACTCAGCGGTCGAACGCATGTCTTTTGGATTGACCGGCAATTCGGGCTTTAGTCTTGACTGGTCGGATCGGTATCGATCGGGTCGGTCATGCTTGCTTCTGGCGGAGTCAACACATCTGAAGCCGGGGCTGTACTTGATGCAGCTGGCTCGCTTTCAGTGGCAGCAGTATCGATGCTGGCTGTGCTGGTAGCGCTATTGTTTGGCTCGCTTATGTCTACACTAGTATCATTAGTTTCTAGTATATCATCAGATGCGCTCAATAGATCGTTGTTGTCGGTGTTGTCAGCGGAGAATTCGGTAGCCCTGTTCCTTAGGGCGTTGGCAGCGTTGTCGATCTGGGTGCGGGCTGTGTCGACGACAGAGCTGACTTTTTCAGCCGCTACGGGGATCCTGTCATTGATGACGTCTCTCGCGGTAGCTGCATTTTTGGCTACCTGGTCAGCAATGAGGTTCCGGGCACTTTCGATCTTATCCCGCAACTCGTCGCTTTTTTGAGTAACGACAGGCTGTACGCCAGCCACGCTGGTTTGGACTCGGGTGACTCCCCTTGAATAGAAGTCCTGGCCCTTGCCCCAATACTCGTCCACCTTGTCAGCGACTAGGGCGCGTGTCTCCTCGCCTGAGCGAGGCGCGATCAATACACCGACGATCACTCCGATCGCCCCACCACATAAAAACGATTGTATCCTACCCATAACTTCCTCCATTCAATACGAAGGGATAAGCCTTTGTGGCACCCAAAGCATGCCGCTTACAGGCTCGGAGCACTCGGCCTTCTGGGCATGGAGCACTCGTCCTCCAGCACATGCTTTTTTTGACTTCCCATCATCGATAAACAATCTTTTCAGTATTCTACCCGTTATTGCAGCTGCTTTTCAGCATAGGTATGAAAAAGGTTGTTTCTGTGTTGCTGAATTAGGTAACCAGTATGTTTATTAAGCGTTTTTTTGGTGGAATTTTTAATCGATAATCCGAACTGGCTTGGCTCGGACAATGTATAATTCACGTTAGTAAGTGAAACACTTATTCGAATAGGTAAGTTCTCTTATCAGACGGGAGGTAAATAGTCCAAGTATAAAAGAAGCGGCATCATAGGGCAGGTTCGTTGAAAGAAAAGACCTAAGAAGCGAAATTTGGGTTTATGCTCAGGTGAGAAACACAAGTGAGTGAAAAGACTGAGAGGGGTTTTATCTTTCAACAAATGAATGCGTTATCCCATGCTATCAGACAAATAAGAAGAATTGCCTCTATCGGGCCGCAAGTGGTGTTGTGATGCGAATTAACGTATGTCTACAAGAAAGGTAAAAAACATGAGAGAGAAAATTCAAAAGAGGCTTGGTTGGAGAAAAAAACTGACCACGGCTCTTGTACTGATGATGGCAGTCACGACCATACTGCCACTTGCCATGACAGCTGAGGCTGCTGTACTCAATACCCCCACGGTCGGAGTATACGGTAGGGTCCTGCCAGCCTCACAGGCGGGAGATTCATCGGACTGGGTGGAAATAGCCAGAAACGATGGATACTCATTGATATTGCGTAAAGATGTTTTGCCTGTCGGTTGGCAGGCCTATACCACTAGTGGCACTAACAACGTCTACTCTATTTCCAATGTACGCAACATCGTCAACAACTGGTTCAATAACACACTGTCCAGCTCAGCAAGGTTGAAGAACTACACAACCACCCACAATGCCCTGACCGAAATAGGCTACTTCGCCTCGTTTGGCGGTATCAGCAAACCCACTGGGATCTCATGCAAGTCCGGTAATGACGTGGCTTTCTTGCTCAGTTTTGGCGAGGCAGCGAGCTTCTGCAGCTTGCAGTATGCTACGAGCTCTTCTTCCTGGAAAGCAAGCTCGGACCTTGCTAGGACCAACTTCAACAAACTGACCCCGCTGCCGTCAAACGCCCAGCAAGACTTTTGGTGGTTAAGGTCGCCTGGCTTTACAAGCTACTCTGCTTGCTCAGTCGGTACCCACACTGCCGCAATGGGCAACATTGTCTGGTGCAGCTCCTCAACGAACTTCAAGGGCTATGACTATGTGCGCCCCGCACTATGGGTCAACTCAGGCATCTTCGGCCCTGATGTAGTAATCCCACAAAAGGCCAATATCGTTGTCAACCATGTTGATGCCAATACTGGCGCATTGATCGAGTCAGAGCGGTTCACTGTAGACGCTGGCGCCTATGGCCCTTATCCTGCTAAGAACATTGCCGGTTACAAGGCTGGCGTCTGGCTGCAGACAAGCGACCCTGCTTCCGGAACAATCACTGGCGGACAAACCAAGACGATCACTTACCTGTACGGTAAAGGCTCTGCTGTGATCAATGTCATCCACATCAACTTGAACACCTATACGATTATCAGCATCGAGAGCGAGTATGTCCCTGCTGGCCTGTATGGCCCGTATCCGCCGCTAGTAATAGACGGGTATAACGCAGGACAGCTTCAGGTAGGCAGTGCACCATTCGTTGGAACTATTAACGATAATGAGATAAAGACTATCATTTGGGGTTATTCACGCATCACGAACTAGACTTGAGTAACTAACCGAATAAAGCAACGAATGTATAGACTAAGGAACCCTGCTGCTAGAAAGAAAACAAGCAGCAGGGTTCCTTCATGTTTTGCTAATTAGCGACTGAGGTGTCGTCGTACGCCTTGAAATGCGACTCGACTGCTTCTGTGTCTTTGACTTTCGTCAGCAAGCTGACTACCGGCACGATAACCAATCCCATCAGCATAGTAAAAGCACCGGCATTGATCGGTGATTGCAACAACGTGGGGAAAGAGTTTCTAAAGAAGATATTGGCCACCATGACTGTAGTGCTGAAGATAAAACATGCCCAGATAGACGCATTCGTTGTTCTTTTCCAGTAGAGGCTGTATAGGAACGGGGCCAAGAACGACCCTGCCAAAGCCCCCCAACTGATTCCCATCAACTGGGCAATAAACGTTATGCCCCCTTGATACTGGATAGTGGCAATAATCGAGGCAATGGTGATAAAGACAATGACCAGGACACGAATAGTCAACAGCTGGCTTTTGTCAGAGAACTTCTTGATGATATTGCCTTTGAGGAAATCAAGCGTGAAGGTCGAGGCAGATACCATAACTAGGGATGATAGGGTCGATATCGAGGCTGATAGGACTAAAACGATTACCAGGCCTATCAATACGTCAGGAAACTCGGATAGAATTGTCGGTATGATCGAGTCATAGCCGCCTGTTGTTATATCGATCCTGTCGGAGTATAAGCGTCCAAAGCTTCCTAGGAAATAACAGCCTCCTGCAACTATCAACGAGAAGAATGTCGAGACGACAGCTCCGATGTTAATGGTTTTTTCGGACTTGATGGCATAAAACTTGCCAACCATCTGCGGCAGACCCCAAGTCCCTAGCGATGTCAGGATCATCACGCCTAAGAGATTGACCGGGTCTGGCCCAAAGAACGAAGTGTATGCCCCTGGTGCGACGGAGGGGTCTTGGACGTTAGCCATCCCAGTGATCGCAGCAGTGAACCCACCATTGGTCGAGAGTACTGCACCAAGCACGACCACTATGCCAATCAACATAACAATACCCTGGATAAAGTCGTTTACAGCGGTAGCAAAATAACCTCCAGCAATGACAAAGACTGCTGTTAAAAGGGCCATTGCCACGATACAGACGGTAAAGTCGACCCCATAGGCCATCGCAAACAGTCTGGAAAGGCCGTTGTATAGAGAAGCTGTATAGGGGATGAGGAAAATGAATACTAAAACAGATGCGCCGATTTTTAAGGGAGTAGAGTCAAACCGTTGGCCAAAGAACTCGGGCATTGTCGAACTGTTTAAATGGTGCGACATGAGCCTTGTCCGTTTTCCCAAGACAAACCATGGCAGCAAAGCACCGATAAAGGCATTGGCCAAGCCGATCCAGGTTGCCGCGGTACCAAATCGCCACCCGAACTGGCCTGCATAACCGACAAATACCACTGCGGAGAAATAAGATGTCCCATAGGCAAAGGCCGTCAACCAAGGGCCGACCGATCTGCCTGCCAAAACAAACCCACTGACACTGTCTGCCCTGCTTCGAAAATACAGTCCAACTGTTACTGTCACCCCGAAAAAGATTACTAGCAACGCTACTTTGATTACCACTTGTACTACCTACCTTTCTTTCAGACAAACCGGTCCTCGTATGTCCTCTAGCTTGCCAAACAAAAAAGAGTCACGCTTGTTACGTGGCTCTTTCATAAAAAAGGCCGACTATTTGCCGGCTCCCTTACCTAGAGCCACCACAGGTCCTGCACCCGTGGCGGCTATGATGCCCCTCAGGTGCAGCTAACTGTAATAGTAATAGGCGTATGTCTTGTAAGTACTCATTTTATTCCTCGGATATGCAAGATAGCCTGATTAATACTGTCTGTCAAGCCTATAGTCTATAAAATGCTAAGAAAACCTACAATTACCGGCTTCTATAAAATCTAGCTCCGTCAAACTAGCCTCTTGGTAAAAGAGCCTCTTACAGCCATGCTTTTATTAGGCGTCTTTGTCAATTCTATATCAGCAGGCATTAGTGTGCATATACCGCATATGACGCATAATACTCTGGAATATGGATGACCTCGATCTCAAAGACAAATGCTTCCCCACTTGTTTCTATATTTACAATAGCGCTGTCCCCGCTGATGATCGAGCCGTCCCCATATAAATAGATGACACTGACCGAAATCTCTTCGGCTGTAATCTCGTCATTGGCATAGATTGACCCGAGATAGCTTTTCCCGAGTCCTGTGTCTTGCTCGCTCACATCGGCAACCTCGTACTTGACATAGTTGCTTCCGTCAGTCTTTTCCCAAGCATAGGTCTCAACGCTTACCTCGAAACTGACGCTTTCAGGCACTGTCCCGTTTCCTGCATGTGACGCAAAATAGCACTCTTCACCAGCGGGCAAGCCGGTCATGATCTCGCTATCGGCAAACACTGCCAGACCTAGTTCGTCCCAGCCAATGACTTGGACGTTAAAGAAGACTGCGCTATAGTCAGGGTTTGGGTTACTGACACCGATCCCGTAATAGACATAGCCGTCCTCATCGATAATGTACCCAGAATCGATGATTTCAAGGCTTAAGGCTTCGGTACTGCCTAAATTGTCAGGTAGATGGTCGCCATTGCTTGGTTGGTCATCGGGTTTTTTACATCCAGACATAGCAAAGGCCAGCATAATGCCAAGCAATATTAGAAAAGGCTTGCTTTTTCCTCTCATCACAACTCCTGTCTCATTTGTCTGCGAGCATGTGCCTACTGCCCGTCCATTTATTGTTTCGTACTCTTTGACCACTCACCTCTCGGTATTGTGATGACTATAGTTGAACAATGCCGGGTAAGGGCCAATTCATCATTGAAACGTTAAAATAGCCGATCGCTTTAGTGCAAGCGATCGGCTATCTAGGTTTATCAAGCCTTATATCAGGTCAAGTCAAGGCTTTGGTCGAATAATCCTAATAATAGTTGTAGCGGTTCTTCTCGAACTCGTCCATGATCCAGCCGTTGCGCTCGGTTGCGAAGGGGTCGCCGGGGGCACCCATGATGCCGCCGCCGAAGGCATAGCCGCCGCCAGGTGCTAGAAGGTCTAGCTGCTGGCGCACATAGGCCCTGATCTCCTCTTCGGTCGTCTCCGGATAGCAGACGTAGCCGTTGCTGTCGAAGCCGCCGCAAATGGCCAGCTTGGGGAAGCGCTTCTTGATGCCGACCAAGTCGTTCATGGTCTCTGCCGGGTTCCAGGCGTTATAGCCCATGGCCACAATGTATGGCACCAGGGGCTCGAACATGCCGCAGTTATGGTGCGAGGTCAGACAGCCGGCCTCGACGAAAGGAGCGATGGACGCACGCCAGACAGGCTCGAAGATGTCCTCGAACATCTCGATCGAGATAAACGGAGCCCGCTCATGAGCGATGTCGTCAAGCCCCATCCCGGTTTCTGGGTGGTAGTAATGGATGAAGTTCTTGGCTAGCTCGAGGTTCATTTCCAAAATGAAGTTCAGCAGGTCTTTGACCTCTTCTGGCTCCTCGAAGCAGGCAATGAGCCCGTTGTCAAAGCCCATGAAGGCCACCAGCATTTGAAAATAACCGTTACCGACTGCCGTCATCCCAGAGAGGATTGTCTCCGGGTTCCAGTTCGGCAGTTGCGTGTCAGCCAGGTACTGCCAGTCGATGTTGTCGAGTATCGCAGGCCGCTTGATGATGTCACGCCACTTGGTGATGTCTTCTAAAATAAACTCGCCTGGCTTGGGGATCGGGCCGTTGTTCGCATTCAGCTCGCGCACATAGGGCACTCCGAACATGTCCTTGCGCTCTTCGTCGCTTCCCCAGTCACCCATCAAGCCGCCTAGGTCTGGCCCCATCGGAGCGCCACCCATGCCAGCGCTGCCGTCTGCTGTATGAGGGACATACTCGGGCATTTCTCCCCTTAATAACCTTAAATAGTTCTCTTTTTTTGACAATGTCGGCATATAAGCCTCCTCTTTAATCAAAATACGGTTGTCTCTTGTTTACGCAAGGCATCGGCTCAGTAGTAGCTATAGCGGTTCTTCTCGAACTCGTCCATGATCCAGCCGTTGCGCTCGGCAGCGAAGGCATCGCCAGGGGCAGCCATGATGTTTCCGCCGAAGGCATAGCCGCCGCCAGGTGCTAGAAGGTCTAACTGCTGGCGCACATAGGCTCTGACTTCTTCTTCGGTCGTCTCCGGATAGCAGACATAGCCGTTGCTGTCGAAGCCGCCGCAAATGGCCAGCTTCGGAAAACGCTTCTTGATCCCGACCAGGTCGTTCATGGTCTCTGCCGGGTTCCAGGCGTTATAGCCCATAGCCACAATATGCGGGACCAAAGGCTCGAACATGCCGCAGTTATGGTGCGAGGTCAGACAGCCGGCCTCGACATAGGGGGCGATGGAGGCACGCCAGACAGGCTCGAAGATGTCCTCGAACATCTCGACGGAGATAAACGGCGCCCGCTCGTGGGCAATGTCGTCGGCGCCGCCGCCGGTCTCAGGCTTGAAGTAGTAAATGAAGTTCTTCGCTAACTCTACGTTTAGCTCTAAAACGAAGTTCAGCAGGTCCTTGACCTCGTCTGGCTCCTCGAAGCAGGCAATGAGCCCGTTGTCGAAGCCCATGAAAGCCACCAGCATTTGAAAATACCCGTTCCCAACCGAGGCTCCCCCAGAGAGAAAAGTGTCAGGATCCCAGTTCGGCAATTGCGTGTCAGCCAAGTACTGCCAGTCGATGTTGTCGAGTACCGCTGGCCGCTTGATGATGTCACGCCACTTGGTGATATCTTCCAAAATAAACTCGCCTGGCTTGGGGATCGGCCCGTTGTTCGCATTCAGCTCGCGCACATAGGGCACTCCGAACATGTCCCGCCGCTCCTCTGCGTCTCCCCAGTCCCCCATCAAACCGCCTAAGTCTGGCCCAAACCGCGGCCCAGTCATGTTCATTCCGTCTGCAGTCGCCGGAACATACTCCGGCAGCTCGCCTCTCAACAAGCGCAAATAGTTCTCTTTCTTGGATAAAGTCGGCATATAGCCCTCCTTTTATTCATCCACTACTTTGTTATCTAACTGCCGGCAAAGCTTTTTTATTATCTGGAGAAACCCTTATCTGGAGAAACCCTTAAGCTTTGCTTTTGCTTGTAACTCATTTTAAGTTACACAAATACCGGAACAAGCCAAACAGGCCTATAGTTGAAAAAAGGACGGCTGGTGCAGACCCAAAGAGTGCTGCACGCATATTTGCAAGACATCGGCTTCGAACTGGCTGACAGCGCCTGTCAAGCTTCTTTTATCACTTCGTCCATATCGTATACCCCGACAACCTTGTTGCCAGGATTAACTGTCAGAAACCTCTCGTTGTCCCAGTCCCCATTGACCAAGGCCTTAAGCATTGATACATCGCCGTTGACTGTGACCACGTCGACTTCCTGGCGGCTCATCAGCTTTACATAGTCAGGGTAAGCGTTGGGGTGCTCATAGCCGTCGATATTGATATAGACAGCCTCTTTCATTTCGATTATCGGATGCATGGTCTGCCATAGGTAGTCAGCAGTCTCTTCGTCGTACTGCTCAAGGAAATTCATGTATTCGATGGATGTCTTGTAGTTTGCCTGCTGGTCGAGCATCGGATAGCCGCTGTTACGGGAATAAGTACGTTCGTAATACCCTGTTGTCAGCCAGCGCGAGCTTAGGCGGTCGCCAAACTCTTCTAGGAACCTCTCTTTGCTGCCCATAAACAAAGTGCAGCAGTCATGGACACGGGGTATGATCATTGGAATGGGGCAAGCCAGACCGATAGTAACGTTTCCGCAAAGCCCAAAGCCGAGTATCAAAGCGTCATAGACCCGGTTTGACCCGTCGACTGCTTTATTGATCCTCTCCTGAAGCTCGAGCCTCAGTTTGTCCGGCTCGACATGCGAAAGCATAGGCACGAACTCTAAATCGATGATATGCGGTGATTCTGCTACTAAGGCACAGGCGATTCGGGCAAAAACATCACAGCAAATGAACTTGATAAACATTCTTTAAACCCCTTTTCATGAGCCACGAGATAGGTTTTCTCCACATAAAGACATGACGCAGAGGCAAAGTACCCAAAAAACGGTAGGTTTTACGGCAGCGGCATGTAAACTCATGATAACAAATAATCAGTGTTACACCGATAGACAAAGCTTATTCGGGCAGTTTGCTGAAAAATCTGGGCTGTTGATTCTATGGCAGCCTTTTTCAGCAGTCGATGAAAAAAAAGTTAGGTGTGTTTCAACAGAGAGCCAGCAGGCTTTAGTTTATGGTAGACTTAGGTGTTCTCGAAAGAGTCCTATAGATTACTGACAAGCTTCCTTGCATGTGCGAGAAAGCTTAGACAAACGGCGTTTATTGATTAGCCATGTATGCATTCTTTACGGTGATAACCGTTTCTTTATGCAAATCATATAGTTGTATTTAGTACGCCAGCAATAGGGATTCTACTCGATTATTCTTGTTTCTTTGTACACCAGACACGAAATTGAAAGCGCTTAGAATGCCAATTGACGATAAAGCCACAGAGCTTGCCAGCGACAAGCCCCCCATACAGGGCTTTTGGAGTGTTTTACTCGAGTACTCTGTTCCCTTGATTGCCGGAGTGGTGCTGGCTTTGGTCTGGGCAAATGTATCCCCCCAGACATATCAGGTTTTTCTACATACCGAGCTGTTCTTAGGCATTGACTTTCACTTCATCATTAACGACGTGTTCATGGCGCTCTTTTTTGGTATCGCCGGAACAGAGATAGTCCGTAGCGTCCTTCCGGGAGGAGCACTCCACTCAGTCAAAACAGCAGCCTCTCCTCTAATGGCCACAGCAGGAGGGGTTTTGGGACCGATCGTCATATTCAGTATTTTGAACTCCCTTTTTGGCTCACCAGAATACGCACGTGGATGGGCAATTCCTACTCCCACCGATATCGCTCTAGCTTGGTTCGTAGCAAGAATTGTTTTTGGCGCCGGCCACCCAGCAGTCTCTTTTCTTTTATTACTAGCAGTTGTCGATGATGCTATAGGCTTGGTGATCATTGGTGTCTTTTATCCAAACCCACTTGCTCCGGTCAAGCCTGTATGGCTGGTTCTAGTGCTTGCTGGAATGGCTTTGGCCTTCATTTTGCATAAACTGAGGGTCAGATCATTTGTGCCTTATATCTTTGGTGGGGGTGCTTTAGCTTGGCTGGGTTTGCATAATGCCAACTTGCACCCTGCTTTAGCCTTGATTTTCATCGTTCCTTTTCTTGCCTACACACCAAAAAACCCAAATATGCAAAGCTCGCGTAGGAGAGTTGACACGTTAACAGCATTCGAGGGCAATGAGCATAAAATGCTCCTAGATGACTTCGAGGATGTATTTAAGCATTTCGTTGATTTTGGCTTGGTTACTTTTGGGCTGTCGAACGCTGGGGTTTCTTTTTCCGATATAACCAACTTGACTTGGATCGTCTTTTTCTCGCTCGTTGTCGGTAAGACCCTTGGTGTCTTTATCTTTGGCAACCTGTCGAACCTCATAGGCTTCTCTCTGCCAGAGGGGATGCGGATGCGTGAGCTTTTTGTCACTGGCTTAGTAGCTGCAATGGACTTGACAGTTGCTCTTTTTATAGCAGGAGAGGCTTTTGTCGATGTAGGCATGCAAGACGCTGCAAAAATGGGTGCCTTGTTCACTGTAAGCTCGATTTTGGTCTCCATAGTGGTCGGGCGTTTGTTGGGAGTCAAGCTAAAAAGCTAGCTGCCCTTGCCCTGCTGCCTCTTTGACAGGCTGGCACCGTTGAGCCCTTCTGTGTACTAGTATTATATTATTCTTTTCCTAACACGTTCTTTAAGGCTAAGTGCTACAGATTTGCGGTAGGGTACAATTTTTACGCTGCCCAAAAATTGCCGTTTTGCAAAAGCCCTGGTCAGAAATTTGCTTATCTCTAGTAACATAATTTTTTACCCGCTAAAANTGTATGTAAATTCGCAAACTCATCGCACCACTAATCGCACATATCCGGACTAATCGCACAATGGTGCGTTAAGTTTGGACATGTGGTC
>WRNE01000019.1 GCA_009776725.1 Coriobacteriia bacterium | reverse complement strand
AACCTGGCCCCGGTGCCGGCCAGCCCGCCGGAGCTGACCTGCCGTGCGGCAACGCTGATCAAGTACCGGCAAAGGCTGCTCGAGCTGGACAGGCTGATGGGAGCGTACCGCAGCCTTTTGGAAAAGGACTACCAGGTGATGAGGGGCGTCCAAAGGGCGCTGGAGGGGGCCGACCAGGCCTTGTCCCAGAACCTGGTGCGGTAAGGGCAGGCTAGGAAGATGGCGATACCGGACGAGGGGGGCGGCAGCCCCTACCTGATCGACTACGACCAGATGACCGACCTTGGATTTTGCCTCCAGGGGCTCACCTCCGGGTGGGGCGGCCAGCTGCAAGACATCGGCGAGGCGGTCAAGGCCATCCTCGGGCTGGGCGACTTCCGGGGCGCGGCAGCCGACAGCACGAAGGGCTACCTGTCCGAGGTCCATGCTGTCGTCCTGCTTAGCCTGGGCGAGATAATCAGCGAGGTCAACACCCGTTTCCTGCTTTACAAGGACGGCTACCTGGCCTCGGTCGACAGCAGCCTGCATGCCCGCTTGGACGAGGAAGTGATACAGGACACCTTCCAGGCTTTCGACAGCTCGCGGAACGGGTTCGACGCCAGGCATGCCAGCATCCAGCGGATAGCCGAGAGCATCAGCGACATCATGGGCGCCCAGGCCCCGTCCCCCTATGGCGTCAGCGACGCCTACGACACCGTGCTGGACAACCAGAAGCGGCTGCATGAGGGCATTGTCGCCTACGAGTCCGAGCACGTCTTAGCAGACTTCGCCAACCTGGACTCGATGATCGGCGCCCTGCTTGGCTTCATCGACGAGAACCTGCTTCGGGGCGCCTCGGGCGTCGCGGGCTACGTCCCCGGGTCGATCGCAGCCTCAAACAGCTTCCAGACGCTGTGCCGGTCCCTGCAAAACGCCTACGACGACCGGGCCGGGCTGGCCGAGGAGGTCAGTCTGGCCGCTAACCGCGAGCAGCAGCGCTTGGAGCTGCTTGAGGCAGAGTGGGCCCAGCAGCGCGAGGAGGAGGGCTGGCTGAACCTCCTGCTCGGGGGGCTGGTCGTCGTCGGCGGCATCATCTGCATAGTCGCCACCGCCGGGCTAGCCACCCCCCTGGTGGTGGCGGGCGCCGTTGCTGGCGGGGCCACCATCCTCTACGGCTCGATGAACATGGTCGAAGCCGGGCAAGACATCTATTACGGCTCTGTCGGCGACTACTCCACAGCCGCCTTCAACCCGCTGCGGGACACCGTCTTCGAGTGGGCTTTCGGCGCTGACGGAAAGCAGCAGGCTTGGGACGCCTTCGGCACGGCAGCCATAGTCACCTCGTCTGTGCTCTCGCTGGGCGCGGGGGCCTATGCCTCTGCCTCGGCAGCCGCCAACGCTGGGACATCGGTAGGCCGCGCCGTCGCAGTCTATGGGGCAAAGACGGCAATTACCATTGGCGCTGGTGCCGGGGCTGGCTACGCTGGGCACGAGATAGCGCTCTACTATGGTGCAAGCGAGACAGTGGCAGACATTGTCGGTGTGGTCAGCGGGGCTGCCACCGCCACGGCTGTGGGCTTCGGTGTGCAAGAATTCGACCAGGCTAGGAATGTCAGTGGCTTTTATCAGCCGGCGAATATACCGAGCAGCGAGGTGGTGCTGCCAGAGTTTGACGGGAAAACCACCTATGGGGAGCTTAGGACACCCGATGGCAAGTCAATACCCTTACAATCGGGCGACCCTGACCCGCAGTACTCGAACTATGTGTCGTCGTCACATGTCGAAGGCAAAGCAGCGCAGTATATGAGGGAAAACGGCATAGAGCAAGCCACGGTGTACCATAACAATGCTAATGGGACATGCGGTTATTGCGATAAAATGCTGCCAACCCTGCTGCCTGACGGATCGGAGCTGACAGTGATACCGCCTGCTTCGGCTGTGCCAAACAACCCACAGGCTGTAGCTGCCCCAAAAACATACACAGGCAACAGTGCAGTACCGAAAACCAACCCTAGGTTCAAGTAATGGTGAAAGGAAGAAGAATGCTAGCAGTGTCACACTTTGGGGGAACTGAAGAATGCAGCTCGGCTGACGATCTGAAGGCTCTACTTGGCATGCGCTTTGAGAACGACTCCAACGAGTTTTGGCTCAACCATGAAAACGCCAGCTATCCCTGCATGAGCATGATGGTCGTCGGAGGCTATGCCTGCCTGCACTACTTTCCAGACGACACTAGCACCGGCTTCGTCTCCTCTGGCATAGAAAACGGCTTGGACCCGGACGGCATTACAGTCTTTTATACCAATACCAGCAGCGAAGAGATCGAGGTGTTCAACGACCTCGTGGTCGATGCCCAAGCCGGTGTCGAAGCCCTGATCGGCTTTTTTGACACGCCGACTATGCCAGACAGTATCGAATGGCTGGAGCTTTAACAAGACTAGAAGCACCCTCATGGGTCTGAAACCCTGCACTTTAGCTGTTAGCCAATATCTTTATTGGTCAATGTGTTTGCCTTTGGTCAAGCTGGATGGAGGGTTTGGATAAAAATCGAGCTTGGCCTGCTACTGATTGACGATTGTCTGCGATTTCTTCGAGGAAAATTCATGCAAAAAATAATGTAACTCGGCTAAGCAAATTCCTGACCTGGGCTTTTGTGTTTTAGCTTGTTTTAGAGCAGCGGAAAAATTGCAGACAACCGTCAATCAGTAGCACTTAGCCTTAAAAATGTTTTAGGCAAAGAATATTGTAAAACTAGCATATACAATTAATATCACTGATTTCAGCTGCTCTCAAATAGTCAAGGGGCAGATTAAAAGGTATCTTCCTTCTTTGTCAAAGATCCTAGAAATGATCAGGGGCAAGCGCAGCATGTTGATTTATTCATTTTTAGTAAAGGCGTTCATACTCCAGGCCTATGCTTGGGGTGTGGGATTTCCTATTACTATAAAGACTAGCAAACCCTACTCACCACACATTTTGACTGGCGCCCAGTAAAGGTCTCAATTGTAGAAAACAAGTAGAGGATACTAGCTACACTAAGACGAAAAACACTACGTCTAGTTGTCCGGCGGCTTGCTCTCTGTCGAGCTTGGCGGACTGTCTGCAGGATTCCCAGCAGGGGGGTTTGTCTGCTGCCCGCTCGATGTCTCGTCTGGCGGGATGACCTGCGCCGGGTATTCGACCTGGACTTGGCTGCCAGGTGTAGGAGGCGCGTTTGTCTCCCCATAAAATGGAACGTTTTGGGCATTTGCCACAGGCACATACTGGACGGGCACATACTGGACGGCAGGGGGAGCCGTATAGACGTTACGGCTGCTGGTCAACAGCATGATTACAGTTGCTACTAGCAAGACGATGGTAACCGCTAGGCCTCCCTCCAAGCCAAAAGGGCCGCCGTTGTACAGCGCGCCTTGCGTGGTCGGCTCGAACATGAACACAGTCGTGGTATTCGTCGTTCCGCTGACGGCGATGCCGAAAATGTTGCCCTGGACGAAGTTCCATGACGAGTGGATCGCTGCCACTCCCCAGATATCGCCGCGTTTTACGAAGTATACTGAGGCGAATACCCCAAACAGGAAGAGGTTGATGAAAGCCAAAAGTGAAGTATGCGGATTAAGGAAATGAAGTGCCGAAAAAGCAATGGAGTTGATAGCGATGGCGACAATGATCCGCTGCTTGCGGGCTAGAGACACCAAGAAATAGCCTCTGCAAAGCACCTCTTCGCTCATGCCTTGGATGAGGTAGTACACTAGGTAAATACCCAGCATAAGCCAAGGGATCGTGGGGTTGATGCTAGTGAACATCATGCTACCGGTAAAGTAACAGATAGCAAGGCTGGCAGCCAGCATGACCGAGCCGATCATCAGCCCGTTGAGGTATTCGGCTGCAAGGCCCCGGCGCCGAAAGCCCATTGTCGGGAGCTTGCGCCTTTCGATTGCCCGGCAATAGATGATGGGGATAATGATCATTACGGCGGTAATGAACACGAAGAAGACTATGGGTAGCTCGACATCGTCGCCGGCTAGCAGTGAGTCCAGCTGTGGCAGAAAGGCAAATACTGAAAGCACGTTCTCGACAAAGATGATGATAATCATGATCAAGAAGAAAACCAGTATTTCAACCACTAAAGGCAAAGCCTTGCTTTGCTCGCTGGCCTCGGCAATCATTTTTGGTATGGGTATCAATTCCTTACGTTCAGAGGCAATTTGCTTGCTCATAGACACTCCCTCACTTGTCGGTCACACTTGCTTGGGCAGTCTGATTTGCCCTTTTGCGCATGTTCCGGGCTATATAGCTGTTGCGACTGGCAAGTTTATTCTACCGTCAAATCGCAACTTGTGCAGCCAAACGATGGGCAAAACGTATTTTTGAGTAATTGTTCAATTGTTTGGTGTAGTGGGCGGCTCGAGGTGAGCCGTTTTGGCAGCTTGCCATAAGCAAGAGGCTGCAGCTGCAAACAGGCTGCGTGTCTGAGGTCCAAGGTTTTACAAAGATAGAAGGCTTTAAGGTTTTTTTCGCTTGTATGTAAGAAAAAGCCTATATAATCTACACTACCTTTTAATTGTTTTGTGAGCAGCAAATCAAATTTATTGGCCTGTAAGGCCTAGTTGGCAGTTTTTTAATAAACATGCAAAGGAGTGTTTAAGATGTCAGGGAGAAAACCAATGCCTGCCCAACCAGTGGTTGCCGTAGCCGGAGCCACAGGCGCTGTCGGCCTGGAGATGCTAAAAGTACTCGAGCAGAGGGCTTTTCCAGCCAGTAAGGTCAAAGCATTAGCGTCTGCCCGTAGTGCCGGGAAAACCTTGCCCTTCGCAGGCGGCCAAGGAGGAGAGATCGTCATCGAGGAAATGACCCCGGAAAGCTTCAATGGCGTCGATATAGCCCTGTTTGCCGTAGACGGAAGCATCTCGCTACAGTACCGCGAGGCAGTCGTTGGCGCGGGGGCAGTGATGATCGACAACTCTTCGGCTTTTCGGATGGATGACGATGTGCCCCTCATCGTCCCCGAAGTCAACTCCGAGGCAGTCGATAGCCACTCCGGAGTCATTGCCAACCCCAATTGCTCCACCATCCAGATGGTTATCGCCCTGGCACCCTTGCACAAACTGGCGAAGATCAAGCGAGTGGTCGTCTCCACATATCAATCTGCCAGCGGGGCAGGGGCCGAGGCTATGGACGAGCTATACGAGCAGACCCGCGAGTTTCTAAACGACGAGCCGCTGACGATTGAGCATTTTGCCCACCAAATCGCCTTCAACCTGATTCCGCATATCGACTCGTTCATGGACGACGGGGCCACCAAAGAAGAATGGAAGATGGTTGTCGAGACGAAGAAGATTCTTGGGGATAAGAGCGTGGAAGTCATTGCCAACTGTGTGCGCGTGCCTGTCTTGCGCAGCCATTCGGAGATGATAAACGTTGAGTTCTCCGAGCCCATGGATGTCGATACGGCGCGAGCGGCTTTAAGCGTTGCTCCGGGAATCGAGGTTATGGATAATCCAGCCGAGAGCCTGTACCCCATGCCTGGTCTTTTAAGCGGGACAGACCCGGTTTACCTAGGGCGCATCCGTAAAGACCCGACCGTCATGTGGGGCATTAACTTTTGGTGCGTGTCTGACCAGTTGCGCAAAGGCGCAGCCCTAAACGCTGTGCAAATCGCCGAGTTGCTGCTACCATAAACAGCAGATACCAGTCGGTTATACGAAGGAACGAAGGTAATCGATAATCAAGGTATGAATGAAAGCCTCGGCCAAGGGCCGACGATCAGGAGAAGAATATTATGGATTTTACCAATGCTACCGAACCTATTTCAAATGAAGCCAGTAGCGATGGTAGGCTGGATGCTACAGCAGCAGACAGCATCGGGTTCTCAGACTATATGCTCAAAGAGGTATACGAACAGCCCTCAGTCGTGCGAAACGCCTTAGCCAATCGGCTTGACCTGGCAGTCGGGCTGCTTGTGTTTCCTGAACTTGCCATTACGCGGCAGCAATTAGAGGCAATCAGACATATTTATATAGTAGCTTGCGGGACGTCCTCGCATGCCGGCTTGATTGCCCGGGATCTTATCCAGACAATGACTGACTTGACGGTCGAAGTGCAAATTGCATCAGAGTTCGTTTTCCGCAGAACCCCACATCAAAACGACACCATGGTCATCGCGATCAGCCAGTCAGGCAAGACCAGCGACACGTTGGGAGCCGTAGAGATCGCCCGACAAAATGGTGCCTACATAGTGGCAATCACTAACGTCGAAGGCTCGCCGATCACTAGCTCTGCCGACGCCAGCATTTACGTGCACGCCGATGTCGAGCTGGCTGTCCCGGCGACCAAGAGCTACACGGCCCAACTGACGCTGTTAACGCTGTTCGCCATCTACCTCGGCCAAGAAATAGGGCGGCTTAACAAAGCAGAGGTCGAGGCGTTCTATACAAGGCTAATGGGCATACCCGATAAAATCGAGCAGGTTCTGTCGCCTCCCAGCCTGACGCAGATCAAGGCGGCAGCGCAAGAGTGCGCCGATGCTGCCAGTGTGCTCTTTCTCAGCCGCACCAACGGGGTGGTCACCTGCCAAGAAGCTGCCTTGAAGCTCAAAGAGATCAGCTATATCCACGCTGAGGCTTTTCCGGCATTGGAGTTCCTGCATGGCCCCATTGCACTGGTCGACGGGCAGAACAACATTCCGGTCATCGCCCTGTTCCCCCCTGGACAGCCCGACGCTGCGATGCTCGGCGTCACGGAAAGGGTAAAGTCTTATGGTGCAAAGTTGATAGCATTGACCGACACCGAAAACAAACAGCTAAACGAAACCGCCGACCAAACCATCAGTTTACCCCCGGCAGACGAGATGCAGATGCCGTTCGTAGCGGTTGTGGCACTGCAGTTGTTCGCCCACGAAGTCGGCTTGCTGCTAGGCCGGGACATCGACAACCCCCGCTACCTCAGCAAAGCCGTAACCGTCAACCAAGACGGCAACTGACATTTTTTATGTGGAGAAAACCATTGTGCCTGAAGATATAAACAAGCAGGAAGAACCAGTTTTTGGTGAGGCTGCCCCGACCAGCGCAGAGGCTGCCCCGACCAGCGCAGACGCAGCCCCGACCAGCGCAGATGCTGGCGACAGCCTCCCTGACGCCGGCCTTCCAAACGCCGGCTTTCCTGGCGCAGGCCTCCCCGCCGACGGCCTCCCAGACGCCTCGAACCTGGCCGGCTTGGGCGTGGACATCATCGAGATAGGCCGCCTGGAACGGGCTTTCCAACGAGTGCCGACGATGCGCGAGCGTTTGTTCACCGAGGCAGAGATTGCTTATATCGAGGCCAGGGCCCGTCCCATAGTGCACTACACCCTGTTCTTTGCTGCGAAAGAAGCTGTGCTTAAAGCATTAGGGACCGGGTTTGCCGGAATGGGATGGACCGATGTCGAAGTGCGCCATACCAAAAACGGGCGTCCTTATCCACATCTGACAGGAGCTGCAGAAACCGAGGCTAATCGGCAGGGGATTGTCGCAATCGAGCTTTCATTGTCTTATACTCATCAGGTAGGAGTGGCTTCAGCTGTAGCTATCCGCAAGCAGGACCGTCCAACGGTCGCCGATGTGGTTGACAGCAAGGCTGAGCTGATGCGTCAGTTCAAGGAGCTGCGCTCTGTGCTGGACGAGATGCAGGCAGAGCTGGAAAGCGACTTGTAAGGGGGATTGGGATGAGCTTGCCGCCAGTCGATCCTAACTCGAATAAATACACGCGCGGAAGCCTCTTGGTCATTGCAGGCTCAAGGCGCTTTCCCGGATCGGCAGTCCTGGCTGCTATGGCAGCAGAGCGCACCGGTGCGGGCTACACCACTTTGGCCGTCCCAGAATCGGTTGTCCAGGTGGCCCAAGCCCATCTGCTCAGTGTGCCTGTCGTTGCGGCTGCTGAGACAGAGGGCTGCTTTGCCGCTGATGCCCTTCATGACATACTGCTTGGCTTAAGGCATGTTGACACGATACTTATAGGCCCCGGACTGACAGTGACAAAGTCTACGGCGTTGCTGCTTGAAGAGCTGTTCTCACAGGCAACGTGCCCTTTGGTCTTGGATGCTGACGCCTTAAACCTCTTGTCGGCGCACGACCAGCAAGGGCAGCCCTTATGGCAAAGCCTGCCAGCTGGCACCATCCTGACTCCCCATAGCGGTGAGTTGGCCCGTCTGCTGGAATCAACAGGCGCCCAATCGGCTGCCAGCCTGGCCCAGATGCTAGAAGCGGTGCTCGTCCATAAGGACCACGAGACCTATGTCTTCTCCCCAGACCCTGACGTCTCGGTCTACGCGTACCATGACGGGACAGCAGCTTTGGCGAAGGCAGGGACCGGCGATGTCTTGGCTGGAATCATTGCCTCCTTGCGTGTTCAAGGCGCAACTGCCTGGGACGCTGCAACCTTGGGGGTGCAAATACACGGTCTAGCTGGTCGTTTTGCCGAGATGAACGGCAGTAGACGCTCCGTAACTCCCCGTGACCTAGTTGATATACTTCCGATATCAATTCGTGAAATTGAAGGATAGTCCAATGCCCGCCCCCGTAATGACAAAGATGCTGATTATTATTTCTCAACTGCTTTCCAACAAAATAGACATCCCTGACGAGCAGGTGCCCTTGGCCGGGGTCTTTGATACCGGAGCCTGGTCTGTACTGAACCTGATCGTTGTCTGCTTGGCCTTTCTGACCTTCGTGCTGCTCGCTGTCGTCATGCTGTACAGCAGCTTTAAGAACAAACAGGCATATAAAACGGACAAGACCGACACCGGCTCCCAAAGGACCGAAAGCCAGCAAACGGACTCGATCCTACTCTTTAGCCAGGCTTTGCCTTGGATGATTGGCTCGGCGATCATTACGATGCTGGTGATCTTCTTGTTTGCCTTCTCCCAAGACTTCAAAGGCAATCGGATCTTTTATGACAGATGGAGCTTCATACTCCTAGGCTTGTATATCATGCAGATTGCCACAACAGTCCGGGCAATGCAAAAAAGCTTAAACAGCAAGCAAGGCCTTAAATGGGGAGAAGACCCCGGAGTCTACGAAAGCGCTTTGATATCGAGCAGCCGAAGCCAGGACAGCACCGGTTCGGGCAAAAAGAGGGTGACACTGTACGGCACCCAGGGTGGACAGTTTAAAAACGATTCGCATGACTCGAATCCTTAGGGATATGTAACGAACCAGACCCAGCTGCGCCAGTCCAGGCGTGCTAGCCCCTGCCGAAAGCCCCCAATCAGAGGAATTGGGTTGCTGTGCCAGCCCCGAAAACCTAACATCAGAGGGCTGCAGACGAGAAGTTGGCACTGATCTGCTGCAGATTGACGATAGGTCGGGATTTTTTCGGGCAAATTCGGGCAAATTCGAGCGAAAAATTATGTTACTCCGACTAAGCAAATTTTTGACCAGGGCTTTTGTAAAACGGCTAATTTTTAAGCGGCGAAAAAATCGCAGACAATCGCAATTCTTTAGCACTTAGCCTTAAATAACGTGTTAGGCAAAATAAAATATAAAGCTAGTGCATGGAAAGGCAAAACTACATTAAACAAGCTGCGAGATCATTGCGATCAGCCAAACAATATAAACATCATGGTATCGAAAACACCAAGTAAGGTACAATCTAAGCCATTCGCTACGAATAACAATTGGGGAGTTTGTAGATTAATCAATGGATATATTGCTCAGCATCTTCTTAGCACTATTTCTGATCATAATAAACGGATATTTCGTAATGTCTGAGATGGCCTTGGTCAGCGTTCGCCGGGCAGTCTTGCAGCAGATCATCGAGTCTGACGATATTGGCCAATCAAGCCGTGCCACGAAAGTCCTAGAAACAGCAACCAACTCTGACCGCCTCTTAGCAACCGTCCAAGTAGCTATCACTTTACTGTCCCTAGGGGCTTCGGTTGTGGCTGCTTCAGGCTTGTCTACACCGATTGCGGAATGGTTGGACAGCTTTGGGCTTAGCTGGTTGACGCTAATATCGAAACCTTTGTCTGTAGTCGGGATTACCCTGATCATCAGTTATGTCAGTTTGGTTGTTGGAGAGTTGGTACCAAAAAGAATCGCACTAGCCAATGCTGAGGCCACAGCAATGCGGACGATCGGGGCTATCAATGCAATAGGGCGCTTCGCCCGCCCAATCGTGTCTTTGCTCAGTGCTTCGACGGATCTAGTCGCACGGCTTTTTGGTATTAAAAGCGCCGATGACCGACAAAATGTCAGCGAAGAAGAGATCAAGTTCCTGGTGACAGAGCAAGAAAGCCTGCTTGATGAGGAAAAGCGGATGATCCAGGAGATCTTCGACCTTGGCGACACAGTCGCGCGGGAGGTGATGACTCCTCGAGTCGATATGATCTCGATCGAAGACGATGCCAGTGTGACGAATACCATCAACCGCATGCGCGGCACGGGCTTCTCCCGATTACCTGTTTTTCATGAGAACCCCGATCGAATAGTCGGTATTGCCATGCTCAAGGATCTACTGGCGCCATTGATCGACGACCGTCCAAACGACCCAATAACCGACTATCTACGCGAGCCGATGTTCATTCCAGAGACAAAGGACATCCTTCCCTTACTCAGCGAGATGCAGTCGTCGCACCAACAAATTGCCATTGTGGTCGACGAGTACGGTGGGACAGCTGGCCTGATATCGATTGAAGACATTATGGAGGAGATTGTCGGCGAGATATCAGACGAGTTCGACCCAGACAACAAGTACCAGACGCAGCTTTCTGAAAACGAATGGCTGATTGACGGTCGCCTGCCTACCGATGATGCGCGGGAGTTGGGCTTTCCGGTCGAAGAGGACGATGACTATGAGACGATCGCGGGCTGGTTTCTAGACACGATAGACAGCGTTCCCGAAATCGGCGATAGCTACAAGGTAGAGGCCTATACCTTCAAAGTCCAGAATATGAGGCGCAACCGAATCTCGCTTTTCTTAGTTACCCGGGACGAGAATTACCAGATAGGCCAACAAGACGTCGAGGACGAGGCAGTCTAGGCCAGCTCGGATAAGCCTGGAATAACCATCGGCTGCAAAAGCTGGTTTGTCGATACATTGGGCTTTCACTGATGCGCAGAAAGTGCCAAGGAATAGATGGGGGGATGGTTCCAAACACTGAATATAGGACATGATGTAGAATCTATGACTGGAAGCTTGTCTTGCTTGGTGAGAACACTGGCAACCAAGTGAACAAACAAGGCAATGTGGATAAAAAAGGGGACGGCAATGACTTTAAGACACGACCAATTACGAGTTTCGTTTCAAACCCGAATCAAGTGCTAAAGGGCAGCTAAAGGGCAGCCAAAGGGCAGTTAAAGGGCAGCCAATAGCCGCCCACCAAAGTCTTCATGAAAAAGCCCTTGAAAAAACCTGATCAAAGGAGTATCATTAATATTACGATATGTTACCGAAACGGTAACAAAATAAAGGGCTTAGGGAGTACATAAGGGTGGTCAAGGCTGAGGCTTGCCAAACCAACAAAGGCAGTCAACAAACCAAACCGGTCAAGCAGCCTGGATGTGTTCAAAACAGTGTTAAGGAGGGTGTATGGAGTTTCTAACAGATGTCGTCATATTGGCTCGATTGCAATTTGCAATAACGATAATCTTCCACTTTTTATTCGTCCCCTTGTCGATCAGCCTGGGCCTGTTCGTTGCAATGTCTGAAATGCGTTACTACAAGACGCGGGACGAGCATGACAAGGCGGCAACAAAGTTTTGGGTAAAGATCTTCACCACGACGTTTATCATCGGAGTAGCGACCGGCATCACCATGGAGTTTAGCTTCGGCACCAACTGGGCAAACTACTCTCGCTTCGTAGGCGATATCTTCGGGGCTCCTTTGGCTGCCGAAGCCTTGCTGGCGTTTTTCTTGGAATCCGTCTTTTTGGGGATCGTCCTATTTGCCAGAAACCGCGTTTCCCCGAAAGCCTACCTGGTCTCCTGCTGGCTGGTGTTTATTGGCTCAGCACTCTCAGCACTCTGGATTCTTATTGCCAACTCCTGGATGCAAACGCCGGCCGGCTATGTGGTTTTGTCAGACGGCAGCAAAGCGGTGATCACGGATTTTTGGCAGGCTGCCTTTAACCCCTCGACAATTGCCCGTTATCTGCACACAGTCGACTCATTGCTCATCTTGGGCTCGTTTTGCGTGATCGCTGTCGGTTCCTGGTACCTTCTTAAAGGGAGAAACGAGCGTTTTGGGCAACAGTTTATCCAGATGGGCCTGCGAGTCGGCATCATCACAGTGATCTTGATGCTCCCCTTCGCTCACATGCAGGCGGTCGTGGTTGCCGAGCACCAACCAGCCAAGCTGGCAGCGATGGAAGGCCATTGGGAGGATGGGCCTGTCGACCTTTCCATCCTCGGTTGGGTGAATGAAGAGCTGGGGGAGACAAAATCGTTAAGCATCCCTGGGGGAGCAAGCTTCCTCGGTTCGGGCAATACCGAGACTGTGTATCCTGGCTTGAACAACCTAGAAGACGGGCTGGAGGACACGAACGACTACGATGGCGTCAAACCCGACTATTATCATGGCGGCATCCCGCCGGTCAACGCGACTTTTCAGGCCTATCACCTCATGGTAGGCCTTTATGCCATGCTGGTCCTCTGGCTGGTATTTGCAGCAATTGCCCTGGCCCGTTCCCGCCAGGACAGGTTCAGCAAGCCGCTGCTGACGCTTTTGGTGTTTGGGCCAATCGTGCCCTTTTTAGCCATCCAATCTGGGTGGATGGTCGCCGAGGTCGGTCGTCAGCCATGGGCCGTCTATAATTTGCTGCTAACGAGCGAGGCGGTCTCACCAGTAGTGTCCGCTTTCGAGATTTGGATAACAATACTGCTCTTCGTGCTTTTCTACACAGTCCTTTTTATATCCTGGCTGCGGGTGGTGCTGTCAATAATCCGCACCGGCCCCGTCGTCGAGGCTGAAGGTGCCGAAGGGGCCGAGCCTAGCCCTGACAGCGAACCGGCCTCAGATATAAGCCCAACAAGTGAAGGAGGTGCATAAAATGTACGCATTTTTGCAAGTACTTTGGTTTTTACTGATCAGCATACTGCTTGTTGGCTATTTCGTCTTAGACGGCTTTGACCTCGGCTCTGGCATCCTCTACCTGTTTATTGCCAAGACTGATCGGGAGAAGTCCATAGTCCGCCATGCCGTCGGCCCGTTTTGGGATGGTAACGAAGTCTGGCTGCTTACCGGGGGAGGCGCCCTCTTTGCTGCTTTTGCGCCTGCCTACGCAACCAGTTTCTCTGGTTTTTATCTAGCGATAATGCTGGTCTTGTTCGGCTTGATTCTTCGGGCAATGGCAGTCGAGATGTCCAAGCTGGATGAAAAGTGGGCCACGTTCTGGGATAAATGCTTCTTTATCGGCAGCCTTTTGCCGGCGATACTGTTCGGGGCAGCGATCGGCAATATCATCCAAGGCGTTGCCCTGGACGCAGCCGGAGAGTACCGCGGCGGGTTCTTCTCCCTGTTAAACCCCTTCGCCTTGCTTTGCGCTGTGATGGGCCTGGTTTCCTTCCTCACCCAAGGAGCAGCCTGGCTGTCGCTCAAAGCGCCTCTTGACTCAGAGCTCTACCAGCGGGCGGTACGCCTGCGGTCTGTGTTCAACCTGCTCGAACTGGTGGCCTTTGCCTGCGTCAGCGCCTTCTTCTTCATCTTCGTGATGCCTCAGTTCGGATCTGACCGGGTGGGCTTGCCGATGGCCTATGCCTTCGCCGTCATATTATTGGCCGGCTGGCTGGCGGCTCGGGTCTTCATCAACAAGCAGCACGACCTGCTGAGCTTTCTGACGGTGAACGTCATCCCAATTGCACTTATCGGGATAACAGCAGCATCATTATTCCCGAACCTGATACCTGCGGCTGCCAACCCCCAAGGGGTGCTCACTTACTTTGTCGTCCCCGGCCCGGCCCAACCTGACCTGTCCTTGACCATCTTCAACTCGGCCAACTCCGAGCTGACCCTGCTCGTCATGACTGTCATTACCTGTATTGGGCTACCGCTGGTGCTAGCCTACCATGTGGTTTTGTACCGCACGTTCCGCGGCCGCATCACCGATGACGACCTAGACCACGGCTATTAAAGGCCTTATGGGGAGAAGCCCGCGGCCGTGGAACTGCCGACCGAGGACTTCTCCCCATAATAAAGCTGCTAGTCGACCAGGCGCTGGCCAGCGTCAAAAGCCTGGCTCTTGAGATCCTCAGGCAGCTCGCCGCCTGCTCCTGCCCAGATCAGGTTGCCCACAGGCACCCAGCCCCGCCTCTCGAACTGGGCTTTCAGCGTGTCCTCGACGGGCTTGTACGAATTAGCGTCGGCATTGGCATGGGTAATGACCGTGACAAAGCGCTTTCCGGGTATGCGGGGAGTGAAGTTCGGCCCGGAAGTCGGACGCAGGCGGTTTAGCAGCAGCCAGGCCTGGGCGTTCAGGTTGCCCATATAGATAGGCGAGCCGAAGACAAGGGCGTCGGCTTCGCGGAGGTCTTTGTACATCGGCTTTAATGTGTCGTTTTGCACACATTGGCACTCTGCGTCCTCTGCACTGCAGGAGTTGCAGGCCTGGCAGCCGTTGATGCCGGCAGCATTCATGTTGTACTCGATGATTTCTGCACCTTTGGCCTTTGCTCCATTGACCACCTCGGCCAGCACTGTGGCGGTAGTCCCGGTCTTGTGCGGGCTACAGGTAAAAACTATGACTTTGCTCACTTAAAACCACTCCTTTTGTCTGCTTTTGTCTGTATATGTGTGTTTAACAATCCAATATACCTGGGATTATCCCACAGTGGCCAAACCTCGTTATTGGGAATGGTGCTTGAATGCAACAATATCCAAATGCTAATTTTGTGCAAAAGAGTGAAGAGCAAAACAACACTAAATACCGCTGTTAGAATCTAAAACCAGATATGGAAGAACAAGTGTATTTGAGTAGTTTGAGTTGGCGTTTTTAAAATGGAAAGGAAAACCAATGACCACACTAACACCAAAAGAGAACATGCTGAGGGTACTGCACGGGCAAATGCCGGAGTTTGTCCCGATCTACTCGTATTTCGGCCCACGGCCCGGAGTAGAAGGCCCTCCAGGGAACATGGGGACAATGCTTGCCCCATTTATGGGAGACAGGTCGCAAGCCGGGTTTAGGGACCTTTGGGGAGTGCCCTACACGGCAGTCGAGGAAGTAGGCGGGACTGCCTTGCCGACTCCTAACGAGTTCATACTAAAAGACATTACCAAGTGGGGAGACTACATCAAGATCCCTGACCGGGTTAAGGACGTCGATTGGAAGGCAGCAGCTGAAGATGCCTTAAAGAACCTGCCCTTCAGCCGCGAGACGACCTCGTTATGGTATGGTCCAGGCGGCGGCACTTTCTTGCAGCTGATGAACCTGATGGGCTTCGAAGCCGGCCTTTCGGCGATGATCGAAGAACCTGACTATGTCAAAGAGCTCCTCCAGTTCTTCTTCGATTTCTACATGCCTATCGCCAAGCAGGTCATCGACGTCATCAAGCCCGATGTCATCTCATTAGGCGACGATGCAGCCACAGAGAAGAACCCCTTCATCTCTCCTGACATGTACCGTGAGTTCCTAATCCCGATCTTTAGGGAGTACTCGTTCTTAGCTGTGGAGAGAGGCTTGCCATTGGACATGCACCTTTGCGGGCACGGCGAGGCTTTCATCCCCGACCTGATCCGTATCGGAGTCAATTGCTGGGAGCCAGTGCAGCTGTCTAACGATATCTTGGAGCTCCAAGCCCGGTTCGGTCGCAACCTAGTGATATGTGGGGGCTGGGAAGGCAGAGGCCGGCTCACAGAGCTGGACGTTACTGACGAGGAGATCCGTGTCTCAGCACGTGAGGCTATGGATAAGTACGCCCGGAACGGCGGCTTCATGTGGGCGACAGGCTATGTTGCCCGGGCCACTGACGATCCGCTGACTGCCCACTGGAACGAAGTCTTGTTCAGCGAGGTCGACAGATACGGAAAGAGTTTCTACAAATAGCCCTAAGCTTTAAAAATGCCTTTTACCAGGCAAGTAAAAGAAAGGAAGAGCCATATATGACGACATTGACGCCTAAAGAGAACATGATGAGGGTACTACGTGGGCAAATGCCTGAATGGGTGCCGATCTATTCGTATTTCGGAGCAACTTCAGGGGTCGAAGGCCCTCCGGCAAACATGGGCTTTCGCCTGTCACCGCTTTTCGGCGACCGGTCACAAGCCGGGTTTACCGACCTTTGGGGAGTCCCTTACACATCGGTAGAAGAGGTTGGAGGCACATCGTTGCCGACTCCTAACGAGTTCATATTAAAAGACATTACCAAATGGGGAGACTACATCAAGATCCCTGACCGGGTAAAGGACGTCGACTGGAAGGCGGTTGCTGAAGCAGAGCTGAAGAACCTGCCTTTTGACCGTGAGACTACCTCTTTATGGTACAGCCCAGGCGGCGGCACATTCTTGCAGCTGATGAACCTGATGGGCTTTGAGGCTGGCCTTTCGGCAATGCTTGAGGAGCCTGACTATGTCAAAGAGCTGCTCCAGTTCTTCTTTGACTTCTACATGCCGATTGCCAAGCAGGTCATCGACATCATCAATCCTGATGTCATCGGCTTAGGCGATGACGCAGCCACAGAGAAGAACCCCTTCATTTCCCCAGCTATGTACCGTGAGTTCCTGATCCCCATCTTTAGGGAGTATTCCTTCCTAGCCGTAGAAAGAGGCTTGCCTTTGGACATGCACCTTTGCGGGCACGGCGAGGCCTTCATCCCCGACCTGATCCGTATCGGAGTCAATTGCTGGGAGCCAGTACAGCTGTCTAACGACATTGAAGGGCTCCAAGCCCGGTTCGGTCGCAACCTCGTGATATGTGGGGGCTGGGAGAGCAGAGGCCGCCTCACCGAGCTGGACGTCACTGACGAGGAGATCCGTGCCTCAGCACGCGAGGCCATTGACAAGTATGCCCGGAACGGCGGTTTCATGTGGGCTTCTGGCTATGTGCCGATGAGTACGAACGACCCTTTGACCGAGCATTGGAACGAAGTCTTGCACATAGAGGTTGACAGATACGGTAAAACTTTCTATAACTGAAAGTGCAGTTAATTTTCGGCTGTCTAACTTAGTCTATTAGACAGGAGGAGGGTTTATGGAGGAAAAGAAGGCCCTAACGGGCAAGGCAAGGAACTTATACGGTATCTCGGACTTCGCCTTTTCGTTTATGGCGAACATCGAGAACTACTATTTAATGTTCTTTCTGACTAATGTAGCGAAGTTCCCATTGGGCGGTATAGCCACCGCTACGTCTTTGGCATATGCTGGGGACGCAATCGGGCAACCTATCTATGCTGGCTTGATCAGCGCTCTAAAACCCATGAGGTGGGGCAAGAACCGATCGTACATTCTACTCTTCCCGCCTTTGGTGGTTTTGTCTTTCGTCTTGTGCTTCACCAAAATCGGGCCTGAATGGTTTGCTTTGATCATCTGCGGCTCGATGCTCTTTTTTACCAACTTGACTAGGACGTTTACTTGGACGTCGAATCTGAACATGATGAATGTCTTGGCGTCCACACCGGACGACCGGCCGATACTCGCATCCAGGCGGGCGACTTGGACGGCAGCTGCAGGCTTGATTTACTCTTATGCAGTTATCCCGAATATCACTGTGCTGGAACGGGCAATGCCTGAGATAATGGTCTACACCTTCCTAGCAGCAATCACCAGCATTTTTTACATGTTGATGTGCTGGGTGACGGTGTGGGCGACTTCAGGTTACGAGGCAACCGGCGAGGCTGCAAAAGCACAAGCCCAGTCGGCAGCCCAACAGATCACCTTAATGGACATCCTGAAAAGCGCTTTGCAGAACCCCTACTTGTTGGTAATACTGGGAGGAGCATTGATATCGAGCTGCTTTAATGCTGGAGCGATCAGCTCCACGACCTATTACTACACCTACATCGGTAACCCCAGCTTGTTCCCGCTGCAGCTGTTGCTAGGCTCGATTATCGGTGTGATCACCTCTTATCTTGCTGGCCCCATGGGCAAGCGGATAGGGGCGAAGCAGGCTGTATTGGTTGGCTCGTATTCAAGCGTAATATTGAATTTTATTGCAAGTTTTGTAGCAATTCCTAGCAATATCGGGATGATCGTGATCATTTGTATCCGCGGCTTGATCGCTGGCCTCTCCATGGTCAATATGCAGGTCCTCTATAGCGACTGTGTCGTTTACGCGAAATGGAAAACCGGCAAGGAGACTTCTGCTTTTGTCATGGGCTCGCAAACGATCCCGATCAAAATCGGCCTGATGCTGCGCGGCATCCTAGTGCCGCTGATTTTAGGCATCTCCGGCTTTGACCCCAATGTCTTGGCAGCGGACGTGACGATGGAAATGAAGCAGGGCATCGTTATGATGCTTTTCACCCTGCCCGCCATCGGCGGCTTGATCAATGCTTTGATCCTGCACATCGGTTTTCGCCTGACCCCAGCCAAGGTTGCTGAGATGCAACAAGAGATCAATGAGCGTGAGGCCCTTGCCGCTGACGCAGCTTAAAGAATGCTTGACTGTATCTGGCTGTGAAGCTAGGTACTAATAACACAATAAGTAAGTTAAATAAAGCGACCGGAACACTAAAACAGCCGGTCGCTTTGCTGTTGAGTCTAGGCCGGCTTGATGCTAAACTGCTATTAAAGCTACGCAAATTAACTCAAATTTTCAAAGCTGCTCGGAGGAGTAAAGATGATCTATGTTTTCGAAATCATATTGCTTGGCTTGCTTGTGTTTATCCTCAGTCGTTTTCGCCCTAGCCCAACCATGCGCATCAACGAGGGCCTTTTTGCCATACGCAATGTCTTTGTGAATTTTTACGCCTACCAGACCGATCAAGGCGTCTTGCTCTTCGATACCGGCATCAACCCCAACCTTGCCAAGCGGGAGTTGGCCAAGGTAGGCATCGTCCCCGACGACGTGACCCATGTCTTTTTGACCCATACCGATTACGACCATGCCGGGGGACGCACTGCCTTTCCCCAAGCCGAGCTCTTCATGTCTACAGCCGAAGAGCAAATGATCGACGGAACGACCCCCCGTCGAGGGGTGACGCATAACAGCCGCATCAACAACTATCAATTGCTAGCAGACAGCGAGACGGTGGTTATCGGCAATACCAGCATCTCTTTATATATCGCTCCTGGCCACACCAGCGGATCGGCCATCTATTTTATCGACAACCGCTATCTGGTAACCGGCGACCTGCTGCGCATCGGCCGAAACGGGAACATCCTGCCTTTCTTGTGGTTGATGAACATGAAACACCAACAAGACATCGAAAGCGTCAAGGCCAACCAAGGCCTGCTTGACGTAGCCGAGTACATCTGCACAGGCCATACTGGGGTAAAGAACAAATTATCGGGATAAACCCAAGCCGCCTTGCTGGCAGCGCCGAATCTCCTGACTGACGCCTAGGAGCTTTCAAGCCAGTCTAGGATCGTTTGCTCGATACCTGTGCTCGTGCCCTCAGCTTCCTCCGTGAAACGGATCGGCTTTTGCTCGAGACCAGCCAAAGCCATAGGCAAAGGAGCCGTGGCATAGTCTGCTTGGATGAGGCTTAGCAACTGAGTGTAGCTCAAGCCTGATACCGGCGCGGGCAAGTCTGCTCCGGGGTCTATGTCGTTTAGTGCCCGATAGACATCCCAGCCGAACTTCGCCCAATGGGCTGTAGAGGCTATAAGTACTGGCGTGTCAGAGGAAGGACGCAAACGCATCGCTGCTTTCCAGGCAACTGCGGTGTGAGGATCAAGCAGATAGCGATGCGACTCATAGACTTCCTTGATCGTCTCCAGGCTTTCCTTGTTTGTCACCCAGTCCGCACTGAACACGTCTCGCAGGGCCGCAAAGGTGGTCTTATCCACATGAAAAGCCTTACGCTCGCTGAGGTCGCCCATCCACTGCTTGACCAATTCCGGGTCCCTGCCGTTTAACTCGAATAGCTGGCGCTCCAGGTTGCTGGAGACCAGGATGTCCATGGAGGGCGAAGGGGTGAGGGTAAAGGGCCGGTCGCTAATATCGTAGGATCCAGTGTTTAGGAAGTCGGTAAGCACATGGTTCTCATTGGACGCGCAATAAAGGCGGTCGATGGGCGTGCCGATCTCGCGGGCATACCAGGCGGCAAGGATATTGCCGAAGTTGCCGGTGGGGACCGAGACGTCGATGCGGTCGCCGGCAGTGATCGCCGACTGTGCGACAAGCTGCGCGTAGGCCGACACATAATAGACCACTTGGGGCAGCAAGCGTCCCCAATTAATGGAGTTGGCCGATGAAAGCTGGACGTTTTGGTCGGCTAGGCTTGATGCAAAGCGGGCATCGTTGAAGGCCGCTTTGACGGCATTCTGGCAATCGTCGAAGTTCCCGTTGACAGCTACAACGCCCAGGTTCGACCCCTCAGCGGTAGCCATTTGGCGCATCTGGATCTCACTGACCCCGTCTTTGGGGTAGTAGACGATCAAGGCAGTGTGCTCACGGTCTTTGAAACCAGCCAGAGCCGCCGACCCAGTGTCTCCTGAAGTAGCCACCAGTATCAAGTTCAAGGGCATGCCCGACTTGCTGTCGCCAGCGGCTTTGTCTTGGGCAGCAGTAAAAAAGTGGGGGAGGCATTGCAGGGCAAGGTCTTTAAAGGCAGAGGTCGGCCCATGCGTCAGCTCGAGCAGGTAGGTATGGTCGGCGACCTGTACAACCGGTGCGACGTCTGGCGAGCTGAAGGTGCCAGAGTATGCCAGGCCCATCAAGGCCTGGGTCTCGTCGAGTGCAAAGTCCACGCCGAACCGGTAGTAGATCTGAGCTGCCCTTTCGGCATAAGGGAGACCGGCCAATGCCACGATCTCGTCAAGATTTATGTGGGGAAGGCGGTCTGGGACAAAGAGGCCTCCCTGTTCAGCCAAGCCTTGGATAATGACCGAAGAGAAGGGCAAAGGGGCCTTTGTTTGGCCGCGTGTGTCTGAGTAACTGTTTATATAGCTAGCTGGTAGATCAGGTTTTTGCTGGTCGTCCATTTTATTCCTTCCCGTCAAGTAAGATTTTTATCAAATGCGTTTGGCCTTCAACCTCAGTGCATTGGCCATGACCACCAGTGAAGAGACGCTCATCGCCATGGCCGAGATGATTGGGTTTAGCAAAGGCCCACCGAAGACGTATAAGAGGCCGGCAGCCACCGGGATGGCGATCGTGTTAAAGGCAAAGGCCCAAAAAAGGTTCTGCTTGATCGCCCGCAGCGTGAGCCGGGACAATTCAATGGCACGGGGGATGTCTAGCGGGTCGCTGTGCATCAAGACGATGTCTGCCGAGTCGATGGCGATGTCGGTGCCACTGCCAATGGCCAGCCCGAGGTCGGACTCGATGAGGGCTGGAGCATCGTTGATCCCGTCCCCGACCATAGCTACCTTCAAGCCGTCCTCGCGGAGGGCTTGGATCTGTTTGGCCTTCTCATGCGGCAAGACCTCGGCGATGACCTTCTCGATGTTCAGTTCGCGCCCGATGGCTTGAGCTGTACGCTGGTTGTCTCCGGACAGAAGCATTACCTGAAAGCCCTCGTCCTGCAGCTTTTTGATAGCCTGTACCGAATTCGCCTTCAAAGCATCGGCAAGGCTGAGCATTCCTGCATAGTCCCCAGAGATCGCCACATGGACGGTGGTCTTCCCAGCCTCGGCAAACTCGTTTTGCAAGCCGTCGTGCTCGCTGACATCAACCCCGGCCTCCCTTAAGAAGGTGGTGTTGCCGACCAGCACTTCCAACTGGCCGTCAAGCACGGCTTTTATCCCCAAACCAGGAATCGCTTGAAACGAGCCTACGCCAAGCAGATTTAAGCCTTTGTCTTCAGCGGCTTGGACAATTGCTTTGGCCAAGGGATGCTCCGAGTCATGCTCGGCGGAAGCTGTGACCAGGAGCAATGCATCGGCTGCAGTCATTTCAGTTTGCTCCAAATATCCAAATGGGGAGAAGCCCCCGACAGGCGCAATATCGACCAGGGTCGGCCGTCCGCTGGTGACTGTCCCGGTCTTGTCTAAGACTACAGCATCAATCACTCCGGCTTTTTCCAGGGCCTCGCCACTGCGGATGAGAATGCCTAGCTCGGCTCCCTTGCCAGTGCCAACCATGATCGCCACCGGGGTTGCCAGGCCTAGCGCACAGGGACAGGCGACGACCAATACAGAGATCAAGATATTTACGGTAAAAGACCAGATATCGGAATTGGCAGGCAGGCTGGCCACACCGAAGCTTAGTGCTAGGTACCAGGCAATCGAGGAGAGGATCGCAATCGCACATACGATGGGGACGAAGATCCCGGCGACCCGGTCAGCGAGGCGGGCAATGGGGGCTTTTCTCCCTTGAGCCTCTTCCACAGCCGTGATGATTTGCGAGAGCGCTGTGTCAGTGCCTACCCTCGTGGCCTCGAAGCGAAGGACCCCTGTAGTGTTTAAGGTTGCAGCAAAGACAGTGTCTCCCGGGCTTTTATCCACAGGCAGGCTCTCTCCGCTCAAAATGCTTTCATCGACGGCACTGACGCCCTCAAGCACCAGTCCGTCGACTGGAATGCGCGAGCCCGGCCGAACGACCAAGTAGTCGCCCGGCTCAAGGGTGTCAACCGGGGCTTCGACCTCTTGGCCGTCGCGGACGACGATCGCTGTCTGGGGGGCAAGGCGCATCAAAGACTTGATAGCCTCGCCGGCCCGGCTCTTGCTCATTGCCTCGAGGTTACGTCCCAATAAAATCAAGGTGATGATGGTCGCGGCAGCCTCGAAGTAGAGGTTGTGCACAAGGTGGTGGTTGCCTAGGGCAATGAGTACCGTATTGGTAAGGCTGTAGATAAAGGCAGCCCCTGTGCCTAAGGCGATCAGGCTGTCCATATTGGGGGACAAGGTGACGATGGCCCTGATGCCGTCGATATAGAAGCGGTAGCCGACTGCCACCGCTATGATAGCCAGGCTTAGCTGGACCAGCGCGTTGGTCAACGGATAAGTGCCAGGCAGAAGAAAGCCAGGGTAAGGCAGGACCAAGCTGGCGTTTCCCGGGCTGACCAGCATCGGCACCATTGCTATGTAGAGCAAGGGTATAGTCACCAGGCCAGCAAGGACAAACTTGATCCAGCCTTTGCGGATCTCTTGCCTATGATAGGTCAGGTCTGCCTCCAGCGAGTCAGAAAGCGACGTCGAGAGTGCCTCGTAACCGGCTTTTTCAATGGCATCGCGAAATTGGGCGATATCGGCCAGGCTGCGGTCGTAAGTGACAATCGCCTTCTCACTGGCATAGTTGACTGCGGCCTCGCTTACTCCTGCTACCTTGAGCAACGCCTTTTCAACCCGTTGGGCACAGACTGCGCAGGTCATTCCCCCGACGGGGATGCTGATTGTTGTTGACATGACGACCTTCTTAGTTTCTTTATGCTCTTAGCTGCTGTTGGCCTTGACTGGCTGCCAAAAAACCATCAAGGACATTCTAAATCGAGTTACCATCGATTGCAAAACGACTAGGCCGGCAAGTATTACATGCTTCTCTTTTAGGGTAAGTGCTACAGATCGACGATTGTCTGCAATTTTGGCAGGGGAAATTCGGGTGAAAAATTATGTTATTCCGACTAAGCAAATTTCTGACCAGGGCTTTTGCAAAACGGCTTTTATTCGAGCAGCGTAAAAATTGCAGACAAACGTCAATCTGCAGCAAGCCAGACCCAACTTTCGTCCGCACCTCCACGCCATAACCCAGAACACCAACTAACGCTATAAAGCTATAAGAATAATAAGTTCACTCTAGAGGCAACAAGGCAGTTGCCAAAAGGCGTGCTAGCAGAGCAAGGATATCGATCTCCTCGTCTAGCTGCCGGACTACATAGTCTGGGTTGGCAAAAGAGTTTATGCCCATAATGGCAATAGCGCCGATAAACATCTCAGCATAGGTTTTAATATCGAATGCAGGGTCTATACGGCCGATTCCTTTCCCATACTCTAAAATCTCGATCATATATACTGCGCTGTCGTCGTTAGTTGCCCGAAAAAGCGAGTTCGCAATGGGATCTTGGAATAAGCGCATATAGACAATCTTGATCACTTGGACCATCCGAACGTACTTCTTTTGGTCTTCGGACTCGTGGGTATATAAAAACGACCGGACTATTTGATTCGCATCAGCGGTCTTGATGATTCTTTTCATCTCGTCGATCGACAAACGGTTGTCATACTGGTGGTCTTGATAATAGTCATATGCCAATTCCAGCATTTGGCTTTTGTTCTTAAAGTGGTAGTAAATCGATGCCGGGTTAATACCGACATTCCTGGCTATGTCTCGCATGCTTACATTCTCAAAGCCGAGCTCGGCTGTCATCTCTACAAATACATCAAAAATCTGCTCTTTGGTTCCTGATGCATCCTCCATCAGACTTCTCCTTCTTTACAAAGTACGACTGGTTGCAGATCTCTTTATGTGTTAATTATAGTAACAACAAGCTTACTATATGTGTCAAGGTCTCATTTAATTGATAATTGGCGGAGAGACAGGGATTCGAACCCTGGGAACGTGGAGTACACGCTCAACGGTTTTCGAGACCGCCGCCTTCGACCACTCAGCCATCTCTCCAATTGTAACGATAAACATGATGCCATAAAACGAAACGGCTTTGTAGTAATTAATACCCAGATAATGTCTGATGCATAAAAACCATACCGGTCAGAAAGCATTTTTTCTATGATCCAGTGGACTTGTACCTGCTGACACCAAAACGAAAAAAGACATAGGATGGAATGAGAAATACCAGCGAGATCAAAGGCGCCAGCATGTAGAGCGCGTTTGTCTCCCTATCTAGCAGGTACAAAAGGGGATAGTATTGAACCAAGGCAAGGGGTACCACATAAGTCAAGAAGCGCAGGATGTTCTTTCCATACACCACATAGGGGTACCTGCCGAATTCCAGGCCGCCGTTCGTAAGGATGTTCATAAACTCCAGCCCCTCGACGGTAAAGAAAGAGAAGGCGGCATATATCAAAAAGAGGCCGAAAAAGGTCAGGCTGCCGCAAACGACCATGAGCATCAGGGTGACGATTTTGTCGAGAGTCCAGGCAATTCCGCTGCTAGGAATAGCATAGGCGAAGACGAGGATGGCCTGACTGAGCCGGCCGAGGCGGGTGAAGTCCATTTTCGAGGCGACGACCTGATAGACCAAGCCCTGCGGCCTGACCAAGATACGGTCGAACTCGCCATTGCCGAGCATCTGCGGAAAAAGGTCAAAGCCCCGGCCGATCATTTCCGCCAGACCAAACGCCATCATCATCGTGGCAAAACAAAGCAAGGCCTGGTCGAAGGTGAACCCTTCCACGCTGAAGAAGCGGGTGAACATGAAATAAACGCCCAAAAGAGTCGCAAAGGCTGTACAGAACTGGCCGATTACCGATAAAAAGAAGGATGACTTGTACTGCATCTGGCTTTTTATGTGTATGGAGAAGAACTTGCCGAAGAGCTTCATCTCAAGCCTGTTTCGTCCGTGTTGCGGCAAAGCCGGTATAGCCATAGCCCCATTGTTGCTCAGCCTCCTTGCACGACGACTTTGCCTAAAGCCCGTTGCATAGCAAGACGTCCGACCAAAACCAGGGCTACCAGCCAAAATAGCTGTAGCAGGATTCCGGTGAGCGTGTCGTTTCCACTGATATTGCCGCTATAGATGCGCAGTGGCATGTTTTGCATAGCAGCAAAAGGCAGTAACTCGACAAGCCTCCGAATAGAGTCGGGGAAGAAGGGCAGGGGGATGATCGAACCAGCTAGAAAGTCAGTCAAATTGCCAACGATGAGCCTCATGCCGGTAGGCGAGATGGTATAGAAGAGCGATATATACATCAGCATGGAAAAAGCAACCACAACCCCAAGCGACAAGGCCATAGAAACGACAAAGAGTACGAATTGGCCAAGAGTTGGAGGAAGCAGCAGACGGAAAGGCGAAGGGACGACGAGAGCTACCAGCAGGATGGGCGAACATCTCAGCAGGGACCGGGCAAGCCGGTTTGCCGAGGCTTGGCAAAACCATCGGCTGTAAAGGTCAAGGGGGCGGACGAGCTCGTAGGCGATCGACCCCTCGGCAATCGAAGCAGCAATCTCGTTTTCCCAAAACCACATCATGAATAAGGCCAGGAAGGCTTGCTGTAGCCAGATATAGGAGACGGTCTGGCTGAACTCCATCGGAAAGGCAGACGGATCGGACCGATAAAAGGCGGCAAAAGCAAAAATCTCCATGAAGCCCCAAGCGAATTGCGTGCTGATCCCCGCTGCCGCTGCTGCCCGGTACTGCATCGCGTTAATGAAGCGAATGCGAAATATAGAAAGGTACTTTCTCATATCAGGCACTCGCTGGCCATGATGCCAGGCACTGCGCAGCCTGTAACCTCACGCTCATATACTGTACTCCCGGTACAAAGCAGCAACCATCTCTTCGGCGGTAGCACCAGTTACCGAAACATCAGTCAACTCTGTCTGAGAGGCGAGGTAGGTAATAGCGTCTGATACAGGCAATGTAAAAGGATCAATTTCAAGGACCAAACGCCCCTCTTTGGACTCGTTGACCACCATGCCTTCGATGATTGCGGGAAGTCCCCCACTGTATTCAACCACCAAAGTCTTGCGTTCAGACGAGCGCTTCTTCAACTCGTCAAGGCTCCCGTCGAGCAAGATCCGCCCTTTGCCGATGAGGATGATACGCTCAGTCAGAGCCTCGATGTCTTGCATATCGTGGGTAGTCAAGATCACCGTCGTGCCCTTCTCCGCATTAAGCTTTTTAATAAACTGGCGGACGGCAATTTTCGAAACCGCGTCCAAGCCAATGGTGGGCTCGTCCAAAAAGAGGATTTTGGGGTCATGCAGAAGCGAAGCTGCTATCTCACAGCGCATGCGTTGGCCGAGGCTCAGTGTGCGGGTCGGGGTTTTGACGATCTCTCCAAGGTCGAGCAACTCTGTCAGCTCGCTGAGGTTGCGCTGGTAGGCCTGGTCGTTGATTGCATAGATGTCGCGTATCAGCTCAAAGCTGTCGATCACCGGGACATCCCACCACAGTTGGCTGCGTTGGCCGAAAATCACACCGATCTCGCGCACGTAGGACTTGCGGTCGAGCCATGGAGTGTAGCCGTTGACTATGCAGGCTCCGCTGTCAGGGACCAAGATCCCGCACATGATCTTGATCGTGGTGCTTTTGCCAGCCCCGTTTGGCCCAATATAGCCAACCATCTCGCCGTCGCCAATACGGAAGCTGACATCGTCCAGGGCGCGGACAAGCTCGAATTCGCGGGCAAAGAGCGCCTTTACTGCACGCCCCAGTCCAGCTTGCCGTTTGGCGACCCGGTAGGTCTTATTGATGCCTGTTAACTCGATCATAATGGCTGTCCCATGTAGTCGTCTGTTCTCATATCCGGTTTTTCCATGTTCTAAACAAGGCGGTGGCGCATTCCAGTATCAAAGCGAAGCAAATGATAGCAAACAGTATTGCATTGGAACTCAAAACGAGGGCTTGGATGATGCCTTCGCCCGAAGCAGATATGTCTGCCAGTAAAGCCTTCAGATGGCTTAGCAGGTCAGGGTTTAAGATGCCTCGATTCAATAAGACATACCCCATACAGGCCATGGACAACGCATTAGCCAGGCAAGTAGAAATTGCCACCCTCGCGTTGTAGTGGCCTTCCACCAGTTTCACAGCTTCTTTGAATAGGCCCAAAACCACACTGCCTAGTATCGGAAGCCAGAGACTTTGCAGGGTTTGGATATTAAATACCGGCAGCCAGCCATAATCGCTGAAATATATCCTAAAGACTTGGGGAAAGCCAATAAACAAAACCACACCGGCAATAGAAAAGACCATGCCAATGATGGGCTCCAATCTTTTGATGGAGCTTGTCGGCTTGGGTATGGATGGCAGGCTGGCTAGAAAATCGCTAGTGTCAATGCTAGCTTGCTGACGTTCAAGAACGGCAAAAATAAAGGTTATCACAGCAAAAGCCCAAATAGCCCCAGCTATAGCTGCCCCAATGGCTTGCCCGACGAATTGGAATATGAACAAAACGTTGTTAGGCGGCGCAGCTACAAGTTCGATGATTTGCGCCAGTAACATGGAGAAAAAGACCGCAATGCATACAATGGGCATTACGATCTTTAACAGACGCATGTAAGTAAAATAATACGTTCCGCTGATCAATGCGGAGTGCTCGTCGCTAATATACTTTGCTGCGAGCTCATCAGGAGTACCTAAGTCTGTGAGGACGACGCGGATATCTTTATCGCTCGGCGTGATTGGCCCGCAGCGCTCGGCTAGCATCTCGGTTATCAGACTGTCCAGCTCCATTTCAACATCTGCCCGCATTTTGGCAGGCAAAAGCCTTGTAACAGCATAAATATAGCGTTCGACTAAATCATATTTCATGATCGTTTTCTCCCAAAACAGTATTCAAGCCACTAACGATGGCCTCCCAATGCTTGACAAGCTCGTGAAGCACCGCCTGCCCCTCTTCAGTAGTTTGATAGTATTTACGAGGCTTGGGGCCTTCGGTGTTCCATTCGCTTGTCAACAAGCCCTGGCTCTCCAACCGCCTCAGCAAGGGGTATAGGGTATTGGCTTCGATAGCGATCCCTGATTCAGCCAGGGTAGGAATCAAGTTATAACCGTAGGTTGCTTGTTTGAGCTTTGCTAAGACACACAAGACAACAGTGCCTCGCCGTAGCTCTAGAATAAAACCGGAAACCAATTCGTCTTTATTCATGCTCGTGCCCACATTGTTCTTGAAAAACCCACCACTCTTGTCCGACTAACATTATTGTAGGTAACAATATATAGTGTAGCACACAGTATGTCAATACCTTCAGGCGCAAGCTCTGACTCAGCCGCTTGCTTTACAATATGAGGCAAGGCAAGGCAAGGCAAGGCAAGGCAAAGGCAGCCTTGCATTTGTTCACACTAGAGCACTGGAGCAGTTATATGGAGACAACGCAAAAACACCTTATCCGTTTGCGCAAACAAATCGATGCCCGCCTTGGCAAGGGCAGCGCTGAGACGGTACTAGCGGGAATAGAGGGCCTAGAAGACGACATGAGCTCGCGTACGGAGACTGCTGACTGGGTGATAACGCTTATCGATAGGCTTGAGACAAGTCTTTCTCCCGATGACTTCAAAACGATCCGCGAAGAAACCGCCTGCATTAAGGCGAACAAATACAGCGCCTACAACAAGAAGTACTTTCCCCAGATTCGCGACCAGTACCCCGACGACGACCAGGCCTACCTCAAGGCCGTCGCGCAGTTTCTCGACGGCCGCGGTCGGGTGGGAAAGCTTGTCGAATACCAAGACGGCAAGCTCGTCTGTCACTTTGGCTTCGGTGACGCCTGCGCTTGCAGCATTATTAAGAACAGCCTGGTCAAACCACCTTCGACAAGCTGGTGCCAATGCTGCCAAGGGTCAGTTAAGAGTATCCTGCAATTTGTCTATCTCGACAAAAAGTGTACGATGCGTATTGTCGAAACCTTTGCCAGCGGCGGAAAAGACTGTGTCTTTGAAGCAAGCTTTTCTTAAACTATCCGTCAGGCTTGCCTAGACTGCCAATTCGCCTTGCTTCCTTTTGGCTGGAGCTAAAGCGTACAGGCTGCCTCCAACTAGGACGCAGATTCCAATTACTGTGGATAAAACCATGCTCACGCCACCTGCTTCCGGCATCATCAGCTGAGGGTAGTTGGGCAACAAGAGCACGCCGTCTTCGAGGCTGTTCTTGAAGGCTGGGGGCATGGTGGTCGGATTTGGGCCATGTGCTGTAATGGTCAGCTCAAGGCTGTCGTCAATGGTGATCAGCCATTGGCCCTGAGGCAGCTGGTAAGCCTCCCAAGTCTCCAGTTCAACCAGCATGTATGTGCCTGGCTGTAGGCCTGTGAACGTTACGTAGCCGTCAGAGTCGCTGGTTGCTGTTTGCATGTCTCCCCAACAACAAGAGGCCTCATTGGTAACTAGCCAGGAATGGTTATGGGTGGCTGGGTTAGCATCCGTGCAGGTATAGAGGCCAAAAATCACGTTTGCCATCGGGTCGTCGTTCTCGTTTACCTTATAAAACTCAAACGCCCGTTCTAACAAAAGCTCATGGTATGTCCTGTTTGTCTCAATACTATGCGAACCACGGTTATAGGTAGCAAAGTTCACAAAAGCAGTCTCATTGCCTGGCTCGACCCTGGCTGTCACGGAGACCTTCGTCTCGCCCTGTGGCGGATTTGCCCACGACCAAGTACAGGTTTGCCCGTCGTTTACAAAGCTGCTGCCGTTGACATTGGTGTGGCTGACATAAGTCAAGCCGAGGGGCAACACGTCAACAACCGTAAATGATGTCGCTAAAAGGTCCGGATCGTCATTCCTAATGGCAATCTCATATGTGATCAGATCGCCGCGTTTGACAATCTGGGGCATGCTCGTACTGCCGTTTTGGCTTTGTTGCGAGTTGTTGATGTAGGCGTCTTTGACGGGCCGCTGGACATACAGATAGGTAACCGTGGTCGATGCGGTCACATTGGGGATAAGAACACTGGGCAATGCCGAATGAAGGGTCGTGTTGATAGCTAAGCTGCCAGCCCGGTAGCCGTAATAATAGTAAATCACCCCGCCTTTCGTGAGGGTTGCAGGAGGGATCCCAGTACTTGGCGAGTACGAGTTGTTGGGCAGTTCAACGACATTGTTGTCAAGGCTGTCGCTTAATATATTGTCCTCGTTGCCTAGTTCACGAAAACGCTCTGTAACGCCAAAGGGCGAAGTCCGATGATAGGTAGTGTTACTTGAGCTGGAAGTATTGTCGTAGAAGGTCGACGTTGCAGTGTTTGTATAGCTCATTGGCTGCTGTTTGACTGTTGCCACAAACTCAACGCTGACTTGGCCAGAGTCATAGTCGGACAAATCCCAAGTAATCGTTCTTGTACTTGCATTGTAAGAGCCGGCATGGCTAATGCTGCTCACATTGACATCGAGCCCTTGAGGAACAACATCGGTAACAATTGTTCCCTGCTCGCCATAGAAGGGCACTGTATCGGTAAAAGTAGTCTTAATGTTGTTCAAAGCTGAGTTGTAGGCTGTGTTATAAGGAATTTTCGTGAAGCCCCAATGTGGACGGCTGCTTGTCACAACATTGTTTCTCATGTAGTTGTCAAAAGTCGCATTACTGTAGTTACTATTGTTAATATGGTCGAAACGCACCATCTGCAAGACGCCTTTAGGGTACAGGCTGTCGAATCGGTCAGCATGGCCTTTCATGACTACCGACCAATATGGTTGGCCTGAGTTATTCGCATAGTCGTTTTCTTCATGCATTTGAAAGTCAGTCATTAACATAATGACTGGAATGCGCTTGTCCAGGTTGTCTCCGGTACGGGGAATAATAGTCTTTGCCCCACCTGTTTCAGGCCCTCCCAAACTTGAGGCAATACCAGCCATCTTGTCGGTAGCTGCTTTTAGGAAGGTAGCATTGTCATCATTCATGTAAGACGGATTTATATTAAAAGCATTAGATATCGTGGTGCGCTCTGTGCTGTATTGTGCAGAAGTAATGAAATCAGTTTGGAACTGGATGTTAGTATACTGGGGGTCGTTGTAGCAAGGCCTGGCAGAATTAAGGGCAAGCACGGCAATGCGGCTTCCAGGGTAATTCGCCATAACAAAATCACACATGTCCAGAAGTACTTGGCGCTGGTATAAACGAGCCATCTGGTTGGAGCTGTTCATATAGGCGCTCATGGAGTTCGACCAGTCCAACACAAATAAAATGTCGTACTCGGCACTGGTTGTACCAACTTCTTTGACATTGCTAGTGGTTATGGTGTACCTGATTTGATCGTCAAGCGCTACGTTGACAGGGTTATTAGCTGTGCCGTTTTGTGTAGAAGACGACCCGTTGACATAGGCGTTTTTAACGGTTGCGATGTCGTCTAAGACCTCGATCAGCTCGTCTGCACGCGCTTGGTTTGCAGGAATAATACCCGCACTAAACATTAATATGAAAACCAGCAAAAAACACGAAAGACTTCGAAAAGCCAAATACCTCTTGGATTTAACACTCACAGCGACTCCCTCTCATTATAAAAGCACGCTTGAAAAAACCCGGTAATTCTATTCCCTTAACGATTGATGCTAGTATTGTCAGCAATCAAACATATAAAACCTGTCTGCCATTGTACTGGATTTAAACAATTTGTAAAACAGGGATAAGAACATTCATGTGCCCGATGTTCCTAATCAGGCATTCCATACCCTTCTCACCAAATCATTTGTGAGAGAGCAACAGTTTAATTCCTAGCTGGTTTCGCCCTTGGTTTGTCTATCGGCGTAGAGCGCGAAGATCACATGGACAATAGGGGTGATCAGCGAGTCTATTTCGTAATACCGCTCAGAGCTGATGATGTAGCCAAAAGGAATTATGCCGTCGGTTGCCTTACATTTCAGTGCGTTATCTATTGTTCACTCTTGACGTTAATGCCAAATTCAGCGGAATAATAATCTGCCATTCCCTCAAGCAGGGATTCATGAATAATGCTCCCGGTCCGTTTGAGACGCTTTCTTTGACAGACACCACGTTTACGAGGTTACTCTTCAATATCGCCCTGTAGATATTTAAGACAGTATAACCTTGCTTTCGGCGTATTCTGAACACTCGTGGAGTTTGTCTCTCAATACTACTTTCATTTTGGGAATCGGAGCTGTATCGCGCGTAAAATACAGCTTTTATATGGGTTCACCTGACTTTTGTTGTTGTCAACAATGCTTATTTTGTGTGTTGGTATTCTAGATAATTTTCATAATAACTCTTGTTTGCATCTAAACCGAAAAAATCAAATATCTCATGCTTTATATTCGCATTATGTAAGCTTCGTAAATCCAACTCCATATGATAAGGGGAAGTATCTACATAAAAACCTATGGAGGAATTTCTAAAAGGATTATTTACGCCCATGAATTCATTATTCGGGTCGGTTAGATATTTGCTATATTTTGATATATGTGTTTCTTTATAAATCAGTCCGTATTGAAGATACACAGTATCTTTATCAAGAGCATTGATGCTTCTGCTATATGAGACAGGAAATTCAAGCTCAAACGGTTCAAGTGGCAAGTTCTCCAAGATTTTATATTCGCCATAGTAAAATACATTATCCATAATGTATTGGGATAAAAAAGCCTCGCATTGTTTAAGTTCATTAAGATCCATATCTGTTGTATCGCTTGTTATTTTATACACTTTTATAACTAATGCCTTACCCATTAAGTTCATTAAACCATAATGCTTTTCATCAACTTTGCCTTCTTCTACAGCTTTTCTTATAGGGGCAATTACCAACAATATGCGACCAAAGCCATATTGTCGTCTGCCGGTCTTGAAAGCGAAAAAATCACCTTCTCTATATTTACAATGTTGTCTTGTAGACAGCTTAAAGAGTTCTATATCGTTTATATCATTGGCAGTTGTATCGCTAATCCACCAATTCAGCCATTTTTGCATTCCCTCAAGGTTATCTATTTTTTCTTCTCCCCATCTTGATGAAAAAAACGTTGTTTGTGTTGTGAAATTACTAATCTGAATATCACCGTTACCGAAGTAAAAATAAACACCGATACCGCGCAAAGACCGAAGTGCTGTCTGGTTTAATTTCCTAATCTTGCCTTTACTTGTTTTGGGTAATATCAATGTTCTGTTTTCTGCTGTTGTTTCGTTCAATTCGCTTTCATAATACATGTTTTCAGAAACATTGATTATTTTGACTAATTTATCGTCATGAAAATATAAGTAGGTATTTTCATCAAATTCTATTCGTTCCCATGATTTATGCACTTGTGTCAAACCTAAGTAATAACGTTGCTCGTTTGTTAGTTCAAATAACATTATATTTCTCCACTAATAAACTGATTTGTTTAAATCCTTAAAGAGATTTCTAATCAGGTGTAGCATTTTTCCCGCTGAAAAACAACGATTTCCCATCAATCCTCGTCGTCACCCCACAGTACTTTGTGGCTTGACGAAAGTGTCACAGCGGGTAATATACTCTTCAAGAGTATATTACCGTACCACCGAATCCCATGCGTCTACTACCTTATCATTTAGGCAAGCATATTGTTTGTATATACGGCTATCACCGCATAACAGACATGGCTTGTCAGGGAGACCCCGAACTTCCTTTATCGGGAGAGTAAAAAATCAAGGTAAATTCGCAAACTCATCGCACCACATAACAAAAATATGGCATATCCAGGGTAAACGCACCAGACATCGTCTGCAAAACCGGCGGAAATGCACGAAAAA